>CALWXH010000065.1 GCA_944385465.1 uncultured Oscillospiraceae bacterium
TTCGCCGGCAACGAGACCACCCCCGCCGACGACGAGGCCTTCCGCATCTGGAACGAGGAGATCGGCATCCCCGCCGAGCGCATCTTCAAGTTCGGCAAGGAGGACAACTTCTGGGAGCACGGCTCCGGCCCCTGCGGCCCCTGCTCCGAGATCTACTACGACCGGGGCCCCGAGTGGGGCTGCGGCAAGCCCGGCTGCACCGTGGGCTGCGACTGCGACCGGTATATCGAGGTGTGGAACGTGGTGTTCTCCCAGTTCGACAACGACGGGGAGGGCCACTACCAGGAGCTGAAGCAGAAGAACATCGACACCGGCATGGGGCTGGAGCGGCTGGCCTGCGTGTGCCAGAACGTGGCCTCCCTGTTCGACGTGGACACGGTGATGAACATCACCCACAAGGTGTCCGACATCACCGGCGCCCACTACGGCGAGACCACCGCCAAGGACGTGTCCCTGCGGGTGATCACCGACCACATCCGCTCCGCCACCTTCATGATCTGCGACGGGGTGCTGCCCTCCAACGAGGGCCGGGGCTATGTGCTGCGCCGCCTGCTGCGCCGGGCCGCCCGCCACGGCAAGCTGCTGGGGGTGAACGAGCCCTTCCTGTACAAGGTGTGCGACACCGTCATCCACGAGAACGAGGGCCACTACCCCGAGCTGCGGGAGCGCCAGGACTATATCACCAAGGTCATCCGGGTGGAGGAGGAGAACTTCGCCAAGACCATCGACGGCGGCCTGCGCATCTTCAACGACATGCTCTCCGGCCACAAGGCCAAGGGGGAGCAGGTGTTCTCCGGCGCCGACGCCTTCAAGCTCTATGACACCTACGGCTTCCCCATCGACCTGACCATGGAGATGGTGGCCGAGCAGGGCATGGAGGTGGACGAGGACGGCTTCCACCAGCTCATGGAGGAGCAGCGCCAGCGGGCCCGGAAGGCCCGGGAGGCCCTGGGCGACCTGGGCTGGGCCGGCGTGGAGTTCGGCAAGGACGTGCCCGAGACCGAGTTTGTGGGCTACGACCACACCGCCATCGACGGCGCCAAGGTGGTGGCCCTGGTGGTGGAGAATGAGCAGGCCGAGGAGCTGATGCCCGGCGTGGAGGGCATCGTGGTGCTGGACAAGACCCCCTTCTACGCCGAGATGGGCGGCCAGGTGGCCGACCACGGCACCATCGTGAGAAGCGGGGAGAACGGTGTGTGCTTCCGGGTCACCGACGTGCAGAAGAACAAGGGCGGCAAGTATATGCACTACGGCAAGGTGACCGAGGGCGTGCTCAAGCTGGGGGACACCGTCACCGCCGCCATTGACCAGGACCGCCGGAAGGCCGTCATGCGCGCCCACTCCGCCACCCATCTGCTGGACAAGGCCCTGCGCACCGTGCTGGGGGATCACGTCCACCAGGCGGGCTCCCTGGTGGAGGCCGACCGGCTGCGCTTCGACTTCACCCACTTCTCCGCCATGACCGCCCAGGAGCTGGCGGAGGTCAGCCGCATCGTCAACGAGGCGGTGCTGGAGGGCTATGACATTGAGACCAAGGTCATGCCCATCGAGGAGGCCAAGAAGACCGGGGCCATCGCCCTGTTCGGCGAGAAGTACGGCGACAGCGTCCGGGTGGTGGACATGGGTGAGGGGTACTCCGTGGAGTTCTGCGGCGGCACCCACCTGGACAACACCGCCAAGGTGGGCGTGTTCCACATCCAGAGCGAGTTCTCCGTGGCCAGCGGCGTGCGCCGGATTGAGGCCACCACCGGCCGGGTCTCCCTGGAGGTGATGAACCGCAACCAGGACCTGATCTTCCAGACCGCCGCCGCCCTGAAGGCCAAGCCCGGTGAGCTGCGGGAGAAGGCGGAGGCCGTCATGGGCGAGATGAAGCAGCTGCACCAGGCGGTGGAGCACTTCAAGGCCCGGGAGGCGGTGAGCGAGGCCGAGCGGTTCCTGTTCTCCGCCCATGACCTGGACGGGCTGAAGGTGCTCACCGCTGTGGTGCCTGACGCCGACGGCGACCGCCTGCGGAAGATGGGCGACTTCCTCCGGGACAAGGACGAGAGCGTGGCCGCGGTGCTGGCCGCGGTGAACGACGGCAAGATCACCTTCCTGGCCGCCTGCGGCAAGCAGGCGGTGGCCCGGGGCGTGAAGGCCGGCGACCTCATCAAGGCGGTGGCCCCCATCTGCGGCGGCAAAGGCGGCGGCAAGCCCGACTCCGCCATGGGCGGCGGCAGCGACGTGGTGAAGCTGGATAATGCTTTGGCTGCCGTAGATGACTTTGTGTCTCAGAAATTGGGGCTGTAGTCCGCCCATGGCCTGTGTGAAAGGATGAATGTAGTGTCGAGCAGAGAAGATTTGGCGCGGTTCGCCGCCCTGGATATTGATTTTGAGGCCATCGGCCTGATGGAGCCAGGTGTGCCCCAGGAGCCCTATTTCTGCGACCCGGTGGGGGGAGAGCCGGTGGGCCGCGTCGGCTGCGACGGGGTCCACTTCATCCTCCTGCCGGGGGACGAGCGGGTGTTCTGCGTGGACCCCGCCATGGGAGAGCCGGGAAGCTACGTGCTGCCGGTGGCGGAGAACTTCCGGCAGTTTCTGTCCTTTGTCCTCTTCTGCGGGGACGCAAACCCCATTTCGCAGATCTGGTGGATGGACGAGGGGCGATTCCGGGACTTTCTGAAGGAGGAGTCGGAGCGGTCCTGGGAGGGAATGGAGGATCTCCTGGAGCGAAAGAAAGCCGCACTGGCGGCCATCGCCGCCGCCTTCGACATTGAGCCCGCCGGCCCCTGTGGGAAGGTCAAGACCCTCCAGGCCGGCTTCGACTCGGCCTGCCTGCGCTTTTCCGAGGAGTACTACGATACCCTGGGCCTGGATAGCCCGGAACAGGAGGAAATATGATCCCACAGGACCCTGTGATTCTGCTGAGCTTTGTGAACACCAGGCTGCGGGACGAATACCCCAGCCTGGACGAGCTGTGCGCCAGCCTGGGGGAGGACCGGGCGGCGCTGGAGGACAAGCTGGCCGCCATCGGCTATGAATATGACCCGGCGGTCAACCAGTTTCGCTGAAAACACGCCGCCGTCCCATCGCGGCGCAAAAAAGACGAACCATTGCACAACGCAACATAAGGAGGGAAACCACATGTCCGACTGCCTGTTCTGCAAGATTGCCAATGGGGAGATCCCGTCCAACAAGGTGTATGAGGACGACACCGTCTACGCCTTTTACGACATCGACCCCCAGGCGCCCGTTCACTTTCTGGTCATTCCCAAGACCCACATCGGCTCCTGCGGGGAGATCACCCCGGAGAACGCCACTGTGGTGGCCCACTGCTTCGCCGTGATCGCCAAGGTCACCAAGGGGCTGGGCATCACCGATTTCCGGGTGGTGTCCAACTGCGGCCCCCAGGCGGGGCAGAGTGTCCACCACCTGCACTTCCACGTGCTGGCCGGAAGGGACATGACCTGGCCGCCGGGCTAAAGCGGGCTTACGGGAGTGCCACCCCGGCGGCACAGCCGCCGGGGCCTACGCTGCAAACGTGCCACCGGCACGTTTGCTTCACGCTGCGGTGACCTGGCCTCCAGGCTGACTACAACAGGATTGAAGCAGAGCCCCGGCGCAAATGCGCCGGGGCTGTCTTTTGCTCTGAAGATAGGACTTGACTTATTTAGCTAAATAGCTATAATAGAAATATCAAGACAGACGAAAGGAGGCGTGCGCCGTGAAGGACGACTTTTTCCAGGCCCTGTCCAGCCCCTACCGCCGGGAGATCATCCGGTTGCTGAAGTGGCGGGACCTGAGCGCGGGGGAGATCGCCGCCCACTTTACCATCTCCCAGCCCTCGGTGTCCCGGCACCTGGAGGTGCTGAAGAACGCCGGCATCGTCACCAGCCGCCGCCAGGCCAACCAGGTCATCTACTCCCTGGACTTGACTGCGGTGCAGGGGATGCTGGTGGAGATCTTGGGCCTGCTGGGGAGAGAGGAGGCGGGCTGTGAGTCTGAGGCATAAGCGCTGGGTGCTGTTCCTGGGCAGCCTGGCCTTTCTGGCCGCCAGCCTCCTGCTGCCGGGGGAAGCTGCCAAGCTGGCGGTGCTGGTACTGGGGGCGGCGGCCCTGCTGATCTTCCTCTATCGGAACATGGAGGAGCTGACCCAGGTGGAGGCGGACAGCCCCCGGCTGGGGCTGATGAAGCAGACGGTGGTATTTTCCTTTGCGTTTCTGGCCCTGGCTGTGGGGGCGGTGTGGCTGGTCAAGACAGGGCATGTGAGCCCGCGCCAGGAGGAGCTGCTGACGGCGGGGCTGGTCTGCGTCCTGGTGCTGTATATCGGGAATATCTCCCCCCGGCTGCCCTTCAACCGCTATGTGGGCTTCCGCCTGCCCTGGACGGTGACGGACGAGGACACCTGGGTGCTGTGCCACCGGCTGGTGGGCTGCCTGACCCTGCCAGTGGTGGTGCTCTACGTCGCGGCGGTGCTGGCCCTGCCGGGAAAAATTGTCCAGGTGAGCGCCGTACTGGTGCTGGTGATATGGATGGGGATACCCGGGGTGCTGTCCGGCCTGTTCTATTACCGAAAATACCATCCCAAGACCTAAATACAGGCCGCCCCGGGCGGCAGGCAGAAAACTTCTGATTCCATCTTGCATCCCCGGCGGAAATGGTGTACAATGACCGGGAAGCACTCTAACGCTTTAATGCGACAGAAGGAAGGAAGCGCACTATGGTCTCAGAAGCCATGCGCCAGCTGGGTGCCCAGGGCAATCCCATGCGGGTGCTGTTTGAATACGGAAAGCAGCGGGAAGCCATCGTGGGCCCGGAAAATGTCTTTGACTTTGCCCTGGGCAACCCCTCTGTGCCGCCCCCGGCCCGGGTGAATGAGGTGATCCGGGAGATTGTCAACGGCCCCCGGGCCGACGCCATCCATGCCTACACCAGCGCCGCCGGCGACCTGGAGGTGCGCCGCACCATTGCCGGTTCTCTGAACCGGCGGTTCCAGGCGGGGTGTAGGGGAGAAGATCTGTTCCTCACCGCCGGGGCGGCCCCCGCCCTGTGCGCCTGCCTGAAGGGGCTGTGCTGCCCCGGTGACCAGTTCATGGTCATCACCCCCTATTTTACGGAGTACCGCATCTTCATCGAGGGGGCCGGGGCGGAGACGGTGGAGGTGCCCGCGGCGGAGGGGACCTTCCTGCTGGATATCCCGGCCATTGAGGCGGCCCTCACCCCCCGGATCAAGGGCATTGTCATCAACTCTCCCAACAACCCCAGCGGGGTGGTGTACCCCAGGAAAAACCTGAAGGAGCTGGGCGCGCTGCTGCGGCGCAAGGGGCGGGAATTTGGCGCGCCCATCTACCTGATTTCTGACGAGCCCTACCGGGAAGTGGTGTACGACGGGGTGGAGGTGCCCTGGGTGCCCCATTGCTATGAGAACACCCTGGTGTGCTATTCCTACAGCAAGGCCATCTCCCTGCCGGGAGAGCGCATCGGCTATGTGCTGGTGCCGCCCTCCATGGAGGAGCACGACGCCGTGTACCAGGCGGTGGCGGGGGCGGGGCGGTGCACCGGCCACATCAACGCCCCCAGCCTGTTCCAGCAGGTGGCGGCGGCCTGCGACGGCATGGTCAGCGACCTCACCGCCTACACCGTCAACCGCAACCTGCTCTACAACAGCCTGACGGAGATGGGCTTTACCTGCGTCAAGCCGGAGGGGACCTTCTACCTGATGATGAAGTCTCCGGAGCCGGACGCCGCCGCCTTCAGCCAGCGGGCGAAGGAGCTGGACCTGCTCTTCCCGGACACGGGGAGCTTCTCCTGCCCGGGCTATGTGCGCATTGCCTACTGCGTGCCCACCAGCCGGGTGGAGCAGTCCCTGCCCCGGTTCCGCCAGCTGGCAGAGCAGTACGGCCTGCAGGGGAAATAATCCGCATCAGCGGCTTGAAATTCGCGGGACGGAGGTCCCGCGAATTTTTTTGAAAAACCCGCCCTTAAAACAATTTTAATTCTTTTCCCAGTTGCAACTTAAAGGACAGATTGGTAGGATAGAGGAGAAGACAGAAAAGGAGGAGAGGACCCATGCACACCATTCTCATCTGTGACGACGACCGGGATATTGTCTCGGCTCTGAAAATATACCTCACCAGCGAGGGCTATCAGACGGTGGAGGCCTACAACGGGGAGGAGGCGCTGAACGCGGTCCACGCCGGAGGGGTCGACCTGATCCTCATGGACGTGATGATGCCCAAGCTGGACGGCATCCGGGCCACCGCCAGGCTGCGGGAGGAGGGGAATATCCCCATCATCCTGCTCACCGCCAAGAGCGAGGACGCGGACAAGGTGCTGGGGCTGAACATCGGGGCGGACGACTATATCACCAAGCCCTTCAACCCCCTGGAGGTGCTGGCCCGGGTGAAGAGCCAGCTGCGCCGGTACACCAGTCTGGGCGGCAAGGCCCAGGGGGAGGAGCGGCAGGGCGTGCTGCGCAACGGCGCGCTGGTGATGGACGACGAGGCCAAACTGGTGACGGTGGACGGAGAGGGCGTGAACCTCACCCCCATCGAGTACAACATCCTGCGCCTGCTGCTGAAAAACCCCGGCCGGGTGTACTCCACGGCCCAGATCTACGAGCAGGTGTGGAACGACCCGGCCCTGGGCTCGGAGAATACGGTGGCGGTGCACATCCGCCACCTGCGGGAGAAGATCGAGATCGACCCGGCCAACCCCCGGTATCTGAAAGTGGTGTGGGGGCTGGGATATAAAATGGAGAAGATGTGACCATGAAGCTGCGGGAAAATCCCGCGATGAAGGCGCTGGCCTTCATCGCGGCAGTGGCGGCCTTTGCCGCCACTGCCATCATAGGCTGGTACCAGCTGGTGAACTACGATGCCCTCTGGAACCCGGACTATGACGCCGGAGACGGCTACTCCATCTACTACCAGGAGCGGGAGGATGAGGAGGACCTCCAGTGGTACATCCGCCTCTACCAGAGGCAGCAGGCGGGGGAGGAGCTGAGCCTGTATGAGGAGCAGACGCTGGCCCGGCTGGCGCAGGAGCTGAGCGCGGAAGAGACCAATCTGCGCTGGCAGCTGCTGTCCAAGGACAGGCAGGTGCTGGCGGGCAATACCCAGGATACCCTGCCCGCCCAGGCCCTGGGGCTGTACTGGACCTATTTTGAGCCCTGGACACCGGAGTATGGCGTGGAACACCTTGTGGAGGAGCCGTGGGAGTACGCGGCCGCAAGTGCGGTCAACGTGACGGATGCCACCAACACGGTGTGCACCGACAACTGGCAGCAGCTGCTGCAGCTCTACAGCCGTGCGAGCGGCGGGGACGCCGATGCGGCCCAGGAGGCAGCTGAGCTGGGGTTTGACCTGAGCCAGGTGAACCCGGATACGGTGTTTCTGAACGCGGACGGGACCGGAGATCTGATCCTGATGGAGGCGCACGATGGGGCCTATCTGTTCGGCCCGTCCCTGAACGCCGTTCAGCAGGCCAATCAGCTCGGCTATCAGTATCTGCCGGGGGAGGGCTGGGCCTACACCCAGGAGGCATCCCAGCCCCTGGATCTGATCCTGTGGCTGGACAGCTCCTTCCCGGTGGACGACGGGTACCGGGAGGCCTATGAGAGCCTGAACCAGTGGAAAGGGGACCGGGGGCTGCTGCTGGGGGGCACCATTGCCTGCGGGCTGGCGGGCCTGGTGCTCACGGCCTATCTGTGCGCCGCCTGCGGCCATCGGAGGAATCGGGCGGGCATCACGCTGAACTGGTTCCACCGCATCCCGGCGGACCTGCTGATCTTCCTGCTGCTGTGCGGGGAGGCCATCGCCCTGTCCATGGCGTGGGAGATCATAGACTATCACTCCTATATCGACCTGTCCATGGCCGGGCAGCTGGCCCTCATGGGCATGCTGGCGGCGGCGGTGGCCGCCCTGGGCCTGGCCGGGCTGATTACGGTGGTGGCCCGGTGCAAGGCCCACTGCTTCTGGCGCAACACCGTGATCTGGCGGCTGTGCCGCCTGATCCTCCGGGCGGCGGGGGCCATTCCCCTGGTGTGGAAAGCGGTGCTGTACGGCCTGGTCTATGTGCTCTTTACCATCCTGTTTTTCCAGCGCCATGGCGGACTGTGGCTGCTGGGCAGCGGGGGGTGCATTGTCCTGCTGTGTATGTGGGCGCTGCAGTGGAAGAAGATCCGCCGGGGGACCAAAGAGATCATCGGCGGCAATCCGGACTACCACATCGACACCCAGGGGATGTTTCCCGACCTGCGGCGGCACGCCGATGAACTGAACAACCTGGGCGCCTCCATCTCCGCGGCGGTGGACGACCGGATGCGCTCGGAGCACTTCAAGGCGGAGCTCATCACCAACGTGTCCCACGACCTGAAGACTCCGCTCACCTCCATCATCAACTATGTGGACCTGCTGAAGAAAGAGGAGATCCACAATCCCAAGGCGGCGGAGTATATCGAGGTGCTGGACCGGAAGAGCCAGCGGCTGAAGAAGCTCACGGAAGATCTGGTGGAGGCCTCCAAGGCGTCCACCGGCAGCCTCACCGTCAACCTGGAGCGGCTGGACCTGGGCCAGCTGCTGGATCAGGCGGTGGCGGAATACCTGGACCGCCTGGAGGGGAAAGGGCTGACGGTGGTGTTTGCCCAGCCCGACCAGCCGGTGTGGGTGATGGCGGACGGCCGCCACCTCTGGCGGGTGATGGACAATCTGCTGGGCAACTGCGCCAAATATGCCCTGGAGGGAACCCGCATTTACCTGAATGTGCAGGAGTACAGCGATACCGCCGCCTTCTCCATCAAGAACATCTCCCGGGAGGAGCTGAACATTCCGCCGGAGCGGCTGGTGGAGCGATTTGTCCGGGGAGATGAGTCCCGTACGGCGGAGGGCAGCGGGCTGGGGCTGTCCATTGCCCAGTCCCTCACCGATCTGCAGCACGGCCGGCTGGAGATCTCCATCGACGGGGATCTGTTCAAGGCCACGGTGACGCTGCCGAAGGTGAGTGCTCCCGGGGGGAAGGCCCCGTCGGACGGCACATTATGATCTGGTTCAGAGACAAAACGTTCCGGCGCGGCTCAGGCGAGCCGCGCCGGTTCCCCCGGTGTCCTCCGGGCTCCTGTATCCGTATGCTTTGGCTATCCCAACCCACCGGGGCGCCTGGCCGGGCAGGGCCCTCTGGCCACAGCGATAGAGGCGCAGGTCCGCAGGCTTGAACACCCGCACCAGGCACCCATAGGCGTGGAACGGAGGAACAAGTCAGCTGCGCAAAAGGCCGGGGGCCGCCGTGCGTCGCAGGGAGTGTCAGCAGGAGGACGCCGGTCGTTAGAGTGACGCACCGATTTTGCTCTCCCGTAAACCGGGGGTTCTTAGGGGGCAAGCCCTGCGTACGAGGGACGCCCTTTGTCCCGAGTTAAGCCGGGATTGCGCCCCTAAGCCGCCCTTTGGTTCCTTTCGGGCGGTGCCGAAAGGAACTCGCCCTTCCGGGCGAAATCGGATCCCGTCTGTCGGGGCGGGACCCGACAAGCCAAAGGATTTGCCGGCACTCGCCGGCGAAAGGAACTCGTCCTCAGGCGAAACCTGGGACGCACCCTGGGCGGGGAACGGCAAAAAAGATCAAAAAAAGTCCCCCCATCGGGGCGGCACGCATAAAACAGCATAAGAATGTTTTCAGGAAACGGCGTAGCTTCGGCTATGCCGTTTCTCCG
>CALWXH010000066.1 GCA_944385465.1 uncultured Oscillospiraceae bacterium
CACCGCCAGCAGGGACGGGATGGCCACATGGTTCTCGTCCACCCCCCGGTCGGACAGGATGATGATGTTGGCCCCCTGGCGGTACGCCCGGTCGGCGGCCACCATCAGATGGTCCAGCGCCCGCTTCAGGGGCGTGTTCTTGAAATAGAGGATGGACACCGTCTCCACCCGGAAGCCGGGGCGGTCCATGTTCCGGATCTTCATCAGATCCAGGGAGGTGAGAATGGGGTTGTGGATCTGGAGCACCCGGCAGTTGTCTGCCGTCTCCTCCAGCAGGTTGCCGTCGTCCCCCACGTAGACGGTGGTGTCAGTGACCACCTCTTCCCGGATGGCGTCGATGGGGGGATTGGTCACCTGGGCAAAGAGCTGCTTGAAATAGTTGAACAACGGCTGGTCGTGATCGGAGAGCACCGCCAGGGGGATGTCGATGCCCATGGCGGCGGTGGGCTCCGCCCCGGTGCGGGCCATGGGGAGAATGGAGGTCATCACGTCCTCATAGGTGTAGCCGAAGGCCTTCTGCACCTGGGCCCGGCGCCGGGGCGCGTACAGCTCCACCTTCTTGTTGGGGATGGGCAGCTCCCGCAGGCGCACCAGATTCCGGTCCAGCCACTCCCCGTAGGGGTTGCGCCGGGCATAGCGCTCCTTCAGCTCCTCATCGCCGATGACCCGGCCGGCCACGGTGTCCACCAGCAGCATCTTCCCCGGCTCCAGCCGGGCCTTTTTCACGATGCGGGCCGGGTCCAGGTCCAGCACCCCCACCTCGGAGGACAGGATGAGCTGGCCGTCGTCGGTGATATAGTACCGGGAGGGGCGCAGGCCGTTGCGGTCCAGCACCGCCCCCACCTGGTCCCCGTCGGAGAAGAGGATGGAGGCCGGGCCGTCCCAGGGCTCCATCATGGTGGAAAAGTAATGGTACATATCCCGCCGGGCCCGGGACAGGTTGGCGTCGTTCATCCAGGGCTCCGGGATGCAGATCATCACCGCCAGGGGCAGCTCCATGCCGCTCATCACCAGGAATTCCAGGGTGTTGTCCAGCATGGCCGAGTCGGAGCCGGCGGCGTTGATCACCGGGAACACCTTGTCGATGTCCCTGTCCCACACGGCGCTGTGCATGGTCTCCTCCCGGGCCAGCATCCGGTCGGCGTTGCCCCGGATGGTGTTGATCTCCCCGTTGTGGGCGATGAACCGGTTGGGGTGGGCCCGCTCCCAGGAGGGGTTGGTGTTGGTGGAAAAGCGGGAGTGGACGATGGCCAGGGCGGACTGGTAGTCCTCATCCTGGAGGTCCGGGTAGAACTGCCGCAGCTGGCCCACCAGGAACATGCCCTTATAGACGATGGTGCGGCTGGACAGGGAGGGCACATAGGTGTTGTCGTTGGACTGCTCAAACTCCCGCCGGACGGTGTACAGCTTCCGGTCGAAGTCCAGTCCCCGCTCCACCCCCTCCGGGCGCCGGACAAAAGCCTGCTCGATGCAGGGCATCTTGTCCAGGGCCTTCCGGCCCAGCACCTGGGGGCACACCGGCACCTGCCGCCAGCCGATCAGCTCCATGCCCTCTTTTTCCACCAGGAGCTCAAACATTTTCTTGGCCTGGTTCCGGCGCAGGGTGTTCTGGGGGAAGAAGAACATCCCCACGCCGTAGTCCCGCTCCTCCCCCAGGGAAAAGCCGCACTGCCGCGCCGCCCTGACAAAAAACCGGTGGGAGATCTGCAGCAGGATGCCCACGCCGTCCCCGGTCTCGCCCCTGGCGTCCTTTCCCGCCCGGTGCTCCAGCTTCTCCACGATCTTCAGGGCATTGTCCACCGTCTGGTGGCTCTTACGGCCCTGGATATCCACCACGGCGCCGATGCCGCAGGCATCGTGCTCGAAGGCGGGGCGGTACAGGCCCCGGCACGCGCTCTGTGCTGTCCTTGTCATTGTCCATGCTCCTCTCCGGTGAAAAACGGCGGCAGCCGCTCTCCCGACTGCCGCCGTGAGACTTCCTTGTCCCTGCTCCTATCCCAGCTGGGCGCTGTCCAGCACCTGCTGAGCCGTCTGTATCAATTTTGCCCCGCTGTCCATGCTTTTTTTCTGAAGATACCGGTGGGCCTGCTCCTCCGTCATGCCGTTGCGGTCCATCAGCAGGGCCTTGGCCCGGTCAATCAGGGCCAGCTCCTCCTGGCTGCGCTGGGGGCGGGCCGCCCGCTCCAGCCGGCGGCCCACCTGGAGCAGCATCCGCACCGAGGCCAGCAGCTCCGCCTTGGACACCGGGGTGGGCAGGCGGAAGATATCGTCCTGGTCCATCAGCTCCAGCAGGTCCTGGCGGGCCAGCACCAGCATGGCGCAGTCGGAGAGATCGTCAAAGAGCAGCTGGGCCGCCTGGTCCCCCAGCTTGTACCCGCACACCACCACCGGCACCAGGAACTTGTGGCTGGCCCGCCGCACCTGGTCGGCGGTGCGGCACACCAGGCAGGCGACCGCGCCGTCTGCCTCCAGGATTTCCTTCACCCGCTGGGCAGTCCTGTCATGTTCAAAGGCGACGATCACGGTCTCCATCTCATCCACCTCCCAGGGATGTGCGGCTCAGTAGTTGATGATATATTTCTCCCGCTCCCACGAGCTGACCCGGGTGCGGTACTCTTCCCATTCCTTTTTCTTGCCCGCGATGTAGTTGTCCGCCACGTGCTCTCCCAGGGTGTCCAGGATGAGCTTGTCCTTCTTCAGGCACTCCAGGGCCTCGTCCAGGGAGCCGGGCAGGGCCTCGATGCCCCTCCGCTTCCGGGTGGCGGGGCTCATGGCGAAGATGTTGTCGGTGACTTCCGGAGGCGGGGTCATCCCCTTCTCGATGCCGTCCAGTCCGGCGGCCAGGCACACCGCCAGCTCCAGATAGGGGTTGCAGGCCGGATCGGGGGAGCGCAGCTCCACCCGGGTGGACTGGCCCCGGGCCGCCGGGATGCGGATCAACGCGGAGCGGTTGGAGGCGGACCAGGCCATGTAACAGGGGGCCTCGTAGCCGGGCACCAGCCGCTTATAGGAGTTCACCAGGGGGTTGGTGATGGCGGCCATCCCCTTCACATGGGCCAGCAGGCCGGCGATGAAGGAGTAGGCCTCCTTGGACAGGCCCCTGGGGTCCTCCGGGTCGTAAAAGGCGTTCTTCCCGCCCCGGAACAGGGACATATTGGTGTGCATGCCGGAGCCGTTGATGCCGAAGATGGGCTTGGGCATGAAGGTGGCGTGGAGGCCGTTTTTCTGGGCCAGGGTCTTCACCGCCAGCTTGAAGGTCATGATGTTGTCGGCGGTGCGCAGGGCGTCGGCGTACTTGAAGTCGATCTCGTGCTGGCCCTGGGCCACCTCGTGGTGGGAGGCCTCGATCTCAAACCCCATCTGCTCCAGGGCCAGGCAGATCTCCCGCCGGGTGCCCTCGCCGTGGTCCAGGGGGCCCAGGTCAAAGTAGCCCGCCTCGTCGTTGGTGCGGGTGGTGGGCTTGCCCTCGTCGTCGGTCTGGAACAGGAAGAACTCCGCCTCCGGGCCCACGTTGAAGGCGTCAAAGCCCATGCCCCGCGCCTTTTCCAGCACCCGCTTGAGCACCTGCCGGGGGTCGCCCACGAAGGGGGAGCCGTCGGGGTTGTGTACGTCGCAGATCAGCCGGGCCACCTTGTTGTGGCTGGGCCGCCAGGGGAAGATGGTGAAGGAGTCCAGATCCGGATAGAGATACTGGTCCGACTCGTCGATGCGCACGAAGCCCTCGATGGAGGAACCGTCGAACATGATCTGATTATGCACCGCTTTCTCGATCTGGGACGCGGTGATGGCCACGTTTTTCAGCTGGCCGAAAATGTCGGTGAACTGGAGGCGGATGAACTCCACGTCCTCCTCCCTGACCTTGCGGATGATATCTTCCTTGCTGTACGACATGCGGGACACTCCTCTCATTGGTTCCAAATGAAGCTGAAATAAAAAAGAGGACAAAGGCAGACCGACCTGTTGGTTCGGAACGTCTTTGTCCTAAACTATGGGCCGATTATACCCCCACCGCCGCCTGCTGTCAAGCCATTTTTGCAAGTTTGCTTCATTTCTATTTCATAAATAAGAGGTGCGCTCATTCTTTTTCTCGTTTTGTGCAAGAATCATAAATCAATCTTTCATGTATAAATTCATCGGGCCGATGGATGGAAACAGCCTTGACAAAGGGGCGGCGGGCGCATTATAATGGCTGCGTTGTCAGCAAAGGCGCTGCGGGAATCACACCGCGGCGCCTTTTTGCATGTCTGAATTCCAAAGGAGGAATCGCATTGTCCATCCACGAAGAGTGCGGAATCTTCGGCGTGTGGGATCCGGCGGGCGACTGCGCCCGCACCGTCTATTACGGCCTGTACGCCCTCCAGCACCGGGGGCAGGAGTCCTGCGGCATCGCCGCCGTCACCGACCGGGAGCTGTCGTTTTACAAGGATGTGGGCCTGGTGGGGGAGGTGTTCACCCCGGAGCGGCTGGACCGGCTGGGGGGCACCATGGCCATGGGCCATGTGCGCTACTCCACCACCGGGGACGCCCGGCGGGAGAACGCCCAGCCCCTGACCCTGAACTATGTGAAGGGCACCCTGGCGGTGGCCCACAACGGAAATCTGGTAGATACCAGACAGCTGCGCACCGTCTTTGAGTACCGGGGGGCCATCTTCCAGACCACCACCGACTCCGAGCTCATCGCCTACGCCATCGCCCAGGAGCGGCTGCGGTGCGGCAGCGTGGAGGAGGCGGTCTGCCAGGCCATCCGGGGGCTGCGGGGGGCCTACTCCCTGCTGGTCATGTCCCCCCAGAAGCTCATTGCCGCCCGGGACCCCTGGGGCTTCCGCCCCCTGTGCATGGGCCGCCGGGGGGACGCGGTGGTGTTCGCCTCGGAGAGCTGTGCCCTCAACGCGGTGGGGGCGCAGTTCGTCCGGGAGATCGACCCCGGCGAGGTGGTGGTGGTAGAGAACGGCCGGCTCACCTCCATCCGGGAAAACTGCGAGCACGCCGCCAGCCACCTGTGCATCTTTGAGTACATCTACTTTGCCCGGCCGGACTCGGTGCTCTGCGGCCAGTCCGTCCACGGGGCCCGGCGGCGGGCGGGGCGGCTGCTGGCCCAGGCCTGGCCGGTGGAGGCGGACGTGGTCATCGGGGTGCCGGATTCCGGCCTGGACGCGGCCATGGGCTACGCGGAGGAGTCGGGCATCCCCTATGGGGTGGGGCTGGTGAAGAACCGCTACATCGGCCGCACCTTCATCACCCCGGACCAGCACAGCCGGGAGCAGGCGGTGCGCATCAAGCTGGGGGCCCTGCGCAGCTGCGTGGAGGGCAAACGGGTGGTGATGATCGACGACTCCATCGTCCGGGGCACCACCTCCCGGCAGATCGTCTCCCTGCTGCGGGAGGCCGGCGCGACCCAGGTCCATCTGCGGGTGTCCGCGCCCCCCTTCATCGCCCCCTGCTATTTCGGCACCGACATCCCGGACCGGGAGCACCTGATCGCCCACGGCCGCTCCCCGGAGGAGATCCGGGCCGAAATCGGCGCGGACAGCCTGGGGTTCCTGCCCCTGGAGGCGCTGCACCAGATCGCCCCGGAGGCCGGCTGCGGCTTCTGCGACGGGTGCTTCACCGGCCGCTACCCCATCCAGATCTGAGCGCCGGCGCCGAAATTTTTCTTGACAGCCGGCAGGCCAGCGGCTATAATACCCCCATAAACAGCAAGGGCGCTGTGGCATGGGCCACGGCGCCCTTGTCTGTTTTTTCAACGCAATCGCGTCAAACGCCATGAGGAAGAGGAGTACCGCGGAGATCCTGCCGCAGCGACCGGGGGAGGGTGAGAGCCCCGGGCAAGGGGCCGCGGGAAAAACACTTCGGAGCGGAAACCCGAACGCGCCGCGCCAGTAGGGGGAACGGGCTGCGACCGTTACATCGCGCCGGCTTGTCAGAGCCGGAAAAGGGGCCGCCCTCCGGCGGCAAATTAGGTGGCACCGCGGAGCGCAGCATTCGTCCTGATGAACAGGACGGGGGCTGCGCAGATATTTTTGGGAGGTGCTTTCCATGTGTGTGATCGTGTGCTTTACGCAAAAGAGCAGAGGCCGGGACGAGGTCCTATCCTGTCTGGACCGGGCCTGTACCCGGGGGCCCGACCTGGCCCGGGTGGAGGAAACCTCTTCCGGCTGGCTGGGCTTCCGCCGGCTGTCCATCATGGGGCTAAGCGAACGCGGGATGCAACCCTTCGCCCTGGGGTCAGACCGGGTGGTGTGCAACGGGGAGCTCTACGGCTGGCGGAGACAGCGGGAGGAGCTGGAGCAGAAGGGCTACACCTTCCACAGCGGCAGCGACTGCGAGATCCTGCTGCCCCTGTACCGGGAGTACGGGGTGGAGATGTTCTCCCGGCTGGACGCGGAGTTTGCCCTGGTCCTCTACGACGGGGCGGCGGACGAGTACATCGCCGCCCGGGACCCCATCGGCATCCGGCCCCTGTTCTACGGCAAAGACGCCGGCGGCGGCACGGTCTTTGCCAGCGAGGCCAAGCAGCTGGTGGGCCTGTGCGAGGAGATCACCCCCTTCCCGCCGGGGCACTACTGGCGCCGGGGGCAGTTCGTCCGCTACGCCGACCCCGCCCATCCCGCCCGCCGCCGGCGGGACGATGTGGACACCGCCTGCCGCAACATCCGCGACAAGCTCACCGCCGCCGTGGCCAAGCGGCTGGACGCCGACGCCCCCATGGGCTTTCTCCTCTCCGGCGGGCTGGACTCCAGCCTGGTGTGCGCCATCGCCGCCCGGCTGCTGAAACAGCCCATCCGCACCTTCGCCATCGGCATGGACACCGACGCCATCGACCTGAAATACGCCCGGCAGGCGGCGCAGTTCATTGGCTCAGACCACACCGAGGTACTCATCACCCGGGAGGATGTGCTCCGCGCCCTGCCCGACGTGGTGGCCGCCCTGGGCACCTGGGACATCACCACCATCCGGGCCAGCGTGGGCATGTACCTGTGCTGCAAGGCCATCCGGGAGCGCACCGACATCCGGGTGCTGCTCACCGGGGAGATCTCCGACGAGCTGTTCGGCTACAAGTACACCGACTTCGCCCCCTCCCCCGCCGCGTTCCAGGCGGAGGCGGAAAAGCGGGTGAAGGAGCTGTACCTGTACGACGTGCTCCGGGCGGACCGGTGCATCAGCGTGTGGTCCATGGAGGCCCGGGTGCCCTTCGGGGATCTGGACTTTGTGGAGTACGTCATGTCCCTGGACCCGGCGCTGAAGATGAACTGGTACGGCAAGGGCAAGTATCTGCTCCGCCGGGCCTTTCAGGGCGACGGCCTGCTGCCAGAGGACATCCTCTGGCGGGAAAAGGCCGCCTTCTCCGACGCGGTGGGCCACTCCATGGTGGACGACCTGAAGCAGTACGCCCAGGCGCGGTATGGCGACGGGGCCTTCGCCCGGGGCTGCGCCCGGTACCGGTACTGCCCGCCCTTCACCCGGGAGAGCCTGCTCTACCGGGACCTGTTCGAGGAATTCTACCCCGGCCAGGCCCGGATGATCCGGGACTTCTGGATGCCCAACCGCGCCTGGGCGGGGTGCGACGTGGACGACCCCTCCGCCCGGGTGCTGAGCAACTACGGCGCCAGCGGGATGTGAGCCGCACGCACCAAAGTTCTCATTCCTAATTCCTAATTCCTAATTCCCAATTCACCCAAAGGGGGGCATCAGTATGGCAAAATACATTTTTATCACCGGCGGAGTGGTGTCCGGTCTGGGAAAGGGGATCGCGGCGGCCTCTCTGGGGCGGCTGCTGAAGGCCCGGGGGCTGAAGGTGGCCCTGCAGAAGTTCGACCCCTATCTGAACATCGACCCGGGCACCATGAACCCCTATCAGCACGGGGAGGTCTTTGTCACCGAGGACGGGGCTGAGACCGATCTGGATCTGGGCCACTACGAGCGGTTCACCGATGAAAATCTGACGGTGGACTCCTCCGTCACCTCCGGCAAGATCTACTGGTCGGTGCTCAACCAGGAGCGCGCCGGCGACTTTCTGGGGGGCACGGTCCAGGTCATCCCCCACATCACCAACGAGATCAAGGAGCGGGTCTACCGGGTGGGCCGCCGCAGCGGCGTGGACGTGGTCATCACCGAGATCGGCGGCACCGTGGGGGACATCGAGTCCCAGCCCTTTTTGGAGGCCATCCGCCAGGTGGCCGTCGAGGTGGGGCGGCAGAACGTGCTCTACGTCCACGTCCCCCTCATCGTCTCCATCCCCGGCACCGGAGAGCTGAAGAGCAAGCCCACCCAGCACTCGGTGAAGGAGCTGCTGGGCCTGGGCATCCAGCCCGACGTGATCCTCTGCCGCTGTGACGGGCCGGTGCCCCAGGAGGTGCGGGACAAGATCGCCCTGTTCTGCAACGTGCCCCCGGAGCGGGTCATCTCCAACCAGACCGCCCCCCTGCTCTACCAGGTGCCGCTGATGCTGGAGGAGGCCGGGCTGGCCAGCGCGGTCTGCTCGGCCCTGGCCCTGCCCGCCGGACAGCCGGATCTGGACGGGTGGCGGGCCATGGTGGAGCGGGCCAAGTGCCCGGCGGGCCGGGTGGAGATCGCCCTGGTGGGCAAATATGTGGCCCTCCACGACGCCTACCTGTCGGTGGCCGAGGCCCTGACCCACGGCGGCATTGAAAACGGCGTAGGGGTGGACATCCGCTGGGTGGACTCGGAGGAGCTCAACGACGACAACGCCGGCCAGCTCCTGGCCGGCTGCGCCGGGGTCATCGTGCCCGGCGGCTTTGGCAGCAGAGGGGTGGAGGGGATGATCTCCGCCGTCCGCTACGCCCGGGAAAACCGCGTGCCCTACTTCGGCATCTGCCTGGGCATGCAGATGGCGGTGGTGGAGTTCGCCCGCCATGTGGCCGGCCTGGCCGACGCCCACTCCAGCGAGCTGGCCGCCACCCCGCACCCGGTCATCGACCTGATGCCCGACCAGCGGGGGGTCACCGGCAAGGGGGGCACCATGCGGCTGGGGGCCTATCCCTGCCACATCCCGGACCGGGACACCCTGGCCTTCCGGGCCTATGGCGCCCAGGACATCGCCGAGCGCCACCGCCACCGCTATGAGTTCAACAACGACTTCCGCCCCCTGCTGGCGGAAAAGGGACTGGTTCTCTCCGGCCTGTCCCCCGACGGGGAGCTGGTGGAGATGGTGGAACTGCCGGACCACCCGTGGTTTGTGGGCGTCCAGTTCCACCCGGAATTCAAAAGCCGGCCCAACCGGGCCCATCCCCTGTTCCGGGACTTCATCGCCGCGGCCAACACGCACCGCGGCGGCTGACTTTCCGGTTCCAGGCGGAACACGAAGTATGATCTGACCGGAACATAGCGCTCGGTGAAAAATTCAAAAAGGTGCTCGCTGTGCTGGAGGTGTGGGGGAACGAGTACATTGATTATCTGAATGCAAAAGGTGAGGCGGGCGTACAAGCGGGAAAAAGTTGAGCCCCCTTTGAGCAAAGTGAACCCCAACGCCAAAAATGCCGTTACAGCGCAATGGCTGTAACGGCATTTTTCTTGTACTAAAGAAAACCACTCGCTAGGCGAGTGGTTCAAGAGAAGCCTAAAGGCGATGATGAAGACAAAAAGACTCC
>CALWXH010000067.1 GCA_944385465.1 uncultured Oscillospiraceae bacterium
AACCGGGAGTAGAGCAGGTGCAGGGTGGTGTGCTCCATGCCGCCGTTGTACCAGTCCACCGGGGACCAGTAGTCCAGCGCCTCCCTGCTGGCCAGGGCCTGGTCGTTGTGGGGGTCCATGTACCGCAGGAAGTACCAGGACGAGCCCGCCCACTGGGGCATGGTGTCCGTCTCCCGCTTGGCGGGCCCGCCGCAGCAGGGGCAGGTGGTGTTCACCCAGTCGGTCATCTTGGACAGGGGGCTCTCCCCGTCGTCGGTGGGCTCATAGCTCTCCACGTCGGGCAGCAGCAGGGGCAGCTGATCCTCCGGCAGGGGCTGCCAGCCGCACTTGTCGCACCACACCATGGGGATGGGCTCCCCCCAGTAGCGCTGGCGGGAGAACACCCAGTCCCGGAGCTTGTAGTTGACCTTGGCCTTGCCAATCCCCTTCTCCTCCAGCCATTTGGTGATGACGGGGATGGCATCCTTCACGGTGAGGCCGTTGAGAAAGTCGGAGTTGACCAGGATGCCCGTCTCGTCCTTGGCGGTGAAGGCGGCCTTCTGCACGTCCTCCCCGCCGGACACCACCTCCACGATCTCGCAGCCGAACTTCTTGGCAAACTCCCAGTCCCGGTCGTCGTGGGCGGGCACGGCCATGATGGCCCCGGTGCCGTAGGTGGACAGGACATAGTCGGAGATGAAGATGGGGATGTGCTTGCCGTTCACCGGGTTGACCCCCTCCACCCCGGAGAGCTTCACGCCGGTCTTTTCCTTGTTCAGCTCGGTGCGCTCCAGATCGGACTTGGAGGCGGCGGCCTTCTGATAGGCCCGCACCTCGTCGCCGTTGGCGAGCAGGCCCCCATCCAGCCACTTGCGGATGAGCTCATGCTCCGGGGAGAGCACCATATAGGTGGCGCCGAACAGGGTGTCCGGCCGGGTGGTGAACACCACGATCTCGTCCCCGGTGGTGGCGGTGAAGGTGACCTCCGCGCCGGTGGAACGGCCGATCCAGTTCTTCTGCTGGATCTTCACCCGCTCGATGAAGTCCAGATCGTCCAGATCGTCGATGAGGCGCTGGGCATACTGGGTGATCTTCAGCATCCACTGGGACTTCTCCTTACGGATGACGGGGGCGCCGCACCGCTCGCACACCCCCTCCACCACCTCCTCGTTGGCCAGCACGCACTTGCAGGAGGTGCACCAGTTCACCGGCATGGTGGCCTTGTAGGCCAGGCCGTGCTTGTAGAGCTGGAGGAAGATCCACTGGGTCCACTTGTAGTACTTGGGGTCGGTGGTGTCGATGACCCGGTCCCAGTCAAAGCCGAAGCCCAGCATTTTCAGCTGGCTGGTGAAGTTGGCGATGTTCTGCTTGGTGACGATGGCGGGGTGGATGTGGTTTTTGATGGCGTAGTTCTCCGTGGGCAGGCCGAAGGCGTCAAACCCGATGGGGAACAGGACATTGTACCCGTCCATCCGCTTTTTCCGGGTGACGATGTCCATGGCGGTATAGGGCCGGGGATGGCCCACGTGGAGGCCCTGGCCGGAGGGATAGGGGAACTCCACCAGGCCGTAGAACTTGGGTTTTTCGCTGTGGTTGGAGGCGGCGTACACCTGGGCCTCCTCCCAGCGCTTTTGCCACTTGGGCTCGATGCTGGCAAAATCGTACTTCAATCCAAACACTTCCTTTATGGGTGGGCGGCCGGGGGCCGCGTTGGTACAAGCCAAAATATTATATCGGAAAAGCGCCGGGATTGCAAGGGGGAGCGGCCGCATTTCAGGCGGCAGAGCGGCCGCATTTCAGGCGGCGCGCCCCCCGGTGGCGCCCGATTTTACCCCCCTTTGCCGGGGCGGGGAGCCCCGGGGCCCGCTCCCGGAAAAATTTTTTCTCCGGAGGCTGGAACTTTTCCCCCTTCTCCGGTATCTTAAGGGTGAACGCCACAGAAGGAGAGGAGGCGCGCCATGACACTGACCCGAGAACAATTCACCCAGGCGGTGACCCAGCACAGCCGGGCCATGTTCCGGGCGGCCCGGGCCGTCCTGGACAGCGACATGGACGCGGAGGACGCCGTGTCCGAGGCGGTGCTGTCGGCCTGGCAGCACCGGGGCAAGCTCCGGGACGCGGGGGCGGTCCGGCCCTGGCTGGTGAAGATCGCCGTCAACTGCGCCCGGCGGCTGCGGCAGAAAAACGGACGGATGCTCTATTTTGACGACCTGGAGCAGCTCTCCGGGGGCACGAGAGACCGGCAGTACCACGAGCTGTGGGAGGCGGTGCTCTCCCTCCCGCCGGAGAGCCGGACGGTGGTGGTGCTGTTCTACTACGAGGACCTGACGGTGGAGCAGATCGCCCAGACCCTGAAGATCCCCCAGGGCACGGTGAAATCCCGGCTGAGCCGAGCCCGGGAAAAACTGCGGACCATGCTCTGTGAGGAGGTGGAGCGGGCATGACAGATTTTGACGAAAAGCTCAGACAGATGGCCACGGCGGAAGACACCCCGGTGCCCGATGGCTTTGACGCGCGGCTGGCGGACACGCTGTCCGGCCTGCCCGGCGGCGCTCGCCGCCTGCGCCGGGGGCTGCGCATCGCCCTCATCGCCGCCTGCCTGTGCGCGGCGGTGGTGGGCACCACCATGGCGGTCTCCCCCACCATGCGGGAGTATCTGGCGAAATTTTGGGGGCTCTTTCTGCCCTACACCCAGGACATTGATGACGTCACCTACGTGTCCGACGGCATTGAGGTCAAGGTGATCTCCGCCATGGCGGACGGAACCATGGCAAAGGTATACATCCAGGCCCGGGACCTGGAGGGGGACCGCCTGTATGATGGCATGGGATCGAGCTGTTCTCTGCACCGGAAGGGGCACCCCTCCGGACCCTCGAAGCCGTCAACCGGAGGTTCGTGCAGATGTGTGGCCTTCGACGAGGAGACCGGCATTGCCCTGATAGAAGTCTACGCATGGGGCCCCTACTCATCTGGCGCCGCGGATATGGAGCTGTTCATAGGAGGATTTTCCCCGGAAGAAGACGGGGAACCCTCCTTCGGCGGCGGCTACACCATCCCCCTGCAGATCGAGCTGTTGGAGCGGCGCGCCTTCCAGGTCCACACCAAGCTGACAGCTGTGGATCTGGACGGCACACAGCTGGACGACGTGGTGATGGAGTCCTTTGAGATCTCCCCCATCGGCCTGGCCGCCGCGGGCAGCAGCGGCTCGGACTACAGCCACATCTCCATCCGCGTCCACCTGGAGGACGGCACGGTGCGGTCGGCAAATTTTGCCAGTAGCAACGCCACCAGCTACGCGGATGGGACCGTATTTGAGTGGGGCGCCTACTGGGACTTTCCCGAGCCCCTCGACGACATTGACGCCGTCACCGGCGTGACCTTCGGCACCTGGTATATCCCCATCTACGAGGACGGGACGGTGGGCGAGGGCTACCAGCTCTCCGGCTGAGAACCCCGCGGCACAAAAGCCCCCTGCAATCCACAACCCCCGCCCGGGCCGGCGCGGCCCGGGCGGGGGTTGTCCGCGCTGCGCCCTCCCCGCCTGTTCCCCCGCCGCCTCTACCCCCGGGTCACCCTCCGCCCCGCCGGGCATAAGCTGGATTGTAATCCATCCATGAGGAGGCCATCCCATGTCCAACACGCGGTACTTTCTGGGCGGCAACACGTCGTCCGGTTTTCATTCCCTTTACCACGAGCTGTCCCGGCCAGAGGAGATGCGGGCGCTGTACATACTCAAAGGGGGGCCGGGGTGCGGCAAATCCACCCTGATGCGCCGGGTGGCCCGCCACGCCCGGGCCGCCGGGCTGGACACGGAAGAGATCCCCTGCTCCGGCGACCCGGACTCCCTGGACGGCCTGCTCCTGCCCGCCCTGGGGACGGCCATTGTGGACGGCACCGCCCCCCACGTGGTGGAGGCGGGCTGTCCCGGGGCGGTGGACCGGTATGTGGATCTCAGCTGTTTTTATGACCGGCAGGCCCTCCAGCCCCTGAAGGAAAAGCTGCTCTCCGCCGCAAAGGAGTACCGGGGGCACTACAAGGGGGCGTACCGCTGCCTGGGGGCAGCGGGGGAGCTGGGCCGGAACGTGTGGGAGGCGGTGTCCGCCCCGGAGGTGGAGGAAAAGCTGGCCCGCCGGGCCAGGGGGATCATCGGCCGGGAGCTGAAAAAAACCGGCGGCGGGGCGGGCCGCCTGTCCCAGCGGTTCCTCTCCGCCCTCACCTGCCGGGGGCGGCTCACCCTGTGGGAGACGGTGGAGGCCCAGGCGGACCGGGTGTATGAGCTCCGGGACCAGTACGGCCTGGCCCACCAGCTCCTCTCCCCCATCCTCGCCGCCGCCCTGGCGGCGGGCCACGACGTTGTGGCCTGTCCCGACCCCCTCTCCCCTGACCGGCTGGCCCACCTGATCCTGCCCGGGCGGAAGCTGGCCTTCGTCACCTCCACCCCGGAGCAGCCCTGGCCCCACCGGCCCTACCGCCGCCTGCGGCTGGACGCGGTGCCTGACGCCGTCCGGCACCAGCTCAACCACCCCAAACTGCGCTTCACGCGAAAGGTGATGGCCGCTCTGGAGGGGGAGGCGGTGGACGGCCTGGCCCGGGCCAAGGCCGCCCACGACAGCCTGGAGGGGCTGTACCACCCTCACGTGGACTTTGAGGGGGTACAACGCGCCGCCGACGCCCTGGCGGAGGAAATTCTCACCGCGCCGGCCAGCACATAACAGAAACGCGGAGGGTGCAGGCGTCCTTCACCGGGCGCCCTACCCTCCGCGCTTCTCTCTTACAGCCAATCCTCTACCACATCCCGCAGCGTGACCGGGGTCACGCCGCCCTCCATCACCAGCCGGCCGAGCTCATGGATGCGTCTGGCGCTGCATGTCACGTTGCGTACCGCGGCGCGCTCGCCGCCCTCCTTCTGCTTTACGCCAATGCCATAGCTCTCCCAGACGCAGGAGCCCACTTCCATTTCGTCGATGGTGATGTAGTAGTCATAGCCGCGGCGCTCCCCCGCCTCGTCCGCCAGGGTCAGCGTCCCAAGAAATAGCTCCCTCATTGTTCGCAATTCACCTCCGTCCCCTCCTTTTCTGCTACAGTATGTTACAAAAAAGTGACGGATGCAAGGTCTTTCATTCGCATTTTGCGACGCCGGGCGACAGCTTCACAAAATATGCCCCGGGGCAGGTTTTTTCGCTACAAGTTCTTGGAAGTCTCCCGGTTTTTCGGGTGGTTCTTTTGTTGGGGGTGCTTCCCTTTTGCCGGAAGGTTCCGGCAAATCCTTGGGGTTTGGGGTTTCGCCCCCAGGGCGACCTACTTTCTGCACGCGCAGAAAGTAGGCAAAGACGCGCATAGGGGGACAAATCCATCGGACAAAGGGCGTCCTCCAGGATTTGCCCCCCTAAGAACCCCCGGTTTACGGGGGAGCAAAACTGGTGCCAGTCTCTAACGACCGGCGTCCATCATTGACACGTATCCCACGCACGGCGGCCCCCGGCCTTTTGCGCAGTTGACCTGCCACCCTGTCCCTCGCCTATGGGCGCCTGCATTTGGTGTTCAAGCCTGCGGGTCTGTGCCTCTAACGGCGCACACGCCGAAGTGCATCACGATTCCAGGCGTGTCGCCTGGGCCGCAGGCACCCAAGCGTAAGGACGCAGGAGGCCGGAGGCCGCCGGGGGAAGCTGGGCAACCGCGAGTCACGCACGCCGGAAAGAGAAGAACGCAGTGCAACTGAGCGGGGGGTGCATAGGGGGACCGCCCCCTATGCGCACTCTTTGGGTACTTTCTCTTGCGAGAGAGAAAGTACCTCGTCTGCCGGGACGAGACCCGGCAAACCATAGGGCTTGCCGGAACTCTTCGGCAAAAGAGCGGGCTTTTTCCTACTTTTCTCACGGGAGAAAAGTAGGTCGCCCTTCCGGGCGAAACCGGAACCCGCCCGCCGGGCGAATCCCGGCGGGCACAAAAAACCACCCCGCTCCTCCGGGAGCGGGGTGGTTTTCATCAGAGGGCTCAGGCCTTGCTGGCCTTGTACTTGGCGATGGCCTCGGTGAGCATGGGGCCCACCTTGAACAGGTCGCCGGTGATGCCGTAGGTGGCCACGTCGAAGATGGGGGCGGAGCCGTTCTTGTTCACGGCGATGATGCACTCGCTGTCCTGCATGCCCGCCAGGTGCTGGATGGCGCCGGAGATGCCCAGGGCCACGTAGATCTTGGCGTGGACGGTCTTGCCGGTCTGGCCCACCTGGTGGTCGGCGGCGATGAGGCCGGCGTCCACCACCGCGCGGGAGGCGCCTACCACGCCGCCCAGCACGTTGGCCAACTCCTCGGCGATCTCAATGCCCCGCTTGGGGTCGGAGCTGATGCCGCGGCCCACGCTCACCACCACGTCGGCGCCCACCAGGTCCACCAGCTTCTTGGCGGACTTCTTGATTTCCACCAGGTCCACGTGGATGTCAGAGGCGTCCAGCTTCACGTCCACCCGCTCCAGCACGGTCTTGGCCGCCGTCTCCTCGTTGTAGGGGGCGGTCTGCATCACGCCGGGGCGCACGGTGGACATCTGGGGCCGGTAGTCCGGGCACACGATGGTGGCCATCAGGTGGCCGCCGAAGGCGGGACGGGTCATCTTCAGGTTCTTGGTGTCCTCGAACTTGGTGTTGTCCACGTCGATGGTGGAGGTGGTCTTCAGGAAGGCCTTGTACTTCTCCACGTCCACATCCAGGTGGGTGCAGTCGGCGGTCAGGCCGGTGTGCAGACGGGCCGCGCAGCGGGGGCCCAGGTCACGGCCGATGTTGGTGGCGCCGATGAGGAAGATCTCGGGCTTCTTGTCCTCCACCAGGTCGCAGATGACCTTGGTGTAGGCGTCGGTGGTGTACACGTCCAGCAGCTCGTGGTTGCAGTAGTACACCTTGTCGGCGCCGTAGCCGCCCAGGGCCTTCAGGTAGTCCTCCTTGATGTCCTTGCCCAGCACCACGCCGCACAGCTCCACGCCCAGGTCGTTGGCCAGCTTCCGGCCCTCGCTCAGCAGCTGGTAGCTGGTGGACATGATCACGCCCTCGCGCTGCTCACAGAAAACCCATACGCCCTTGAAGGCGGCGGTATCGCTACTATTAAAAGCCATTTGATTGCTCTCCTTTCACTTCTCAGATAATGTGCTTGTCGTTGAGGATGGAGACCAGCTTCTCGACAGTCGCCTTGTCGGCGCCCTCCATCATCATACCGGCGCCCTTCACCGGGGGAGAGAAGGACTTGTACACATTCGTGGGAGAGCCCTTCAGGCCGATGGTGTCCACATCGATCAGGGGATCGTCCTTCAGCGTCTCGTAGTTGTAGATCTCCAGAGGCTTCTGATAGCACTCCATGATGCCGCCCACGCTCATGTAACGGGCGGTGTTCAGCTCCTTCACGCAGGTGATCAGGCAGGGAGTCTGCACCTTGATGGTCATGTAGCCGTCCTCCAGCAGGCGCTTCACGGTGACGGTCTTCCCCTCCACCTTGATCTCGGCGGCGTAGGACACCTGGGGCAGGTGCAGCTTCTCGGCGATCTGGGGGCCCACCTGGGCGGTGTCGCCGTCGATGGCCTGCCGGCCGCAGAAGATGATGTCGTCGTCCTCCACGCCGATCTTCTTCACAGCGGCGGCGAGGATCTGAGAGGTGGCGTAGGTATCGGAGCCGCCGAACTCACGGGCGGACACCAGCACGGCCTCGTCCGCGCCCATGGCCAGCAGCTCACGCAGCATGCCCTCGGCGGGCGGGGGGCCCATGGACACCACGACCACCTTGCAGCCGGTGGCGTCCTTGATCCGCAGGGCGGCCTCAACAGCCGCCAGGTCGTCGTGGTTGGTGATGGTCGCCATGGCGGCACGATCCATGGTGCCGTCTTCCTTCACCGCCACCACGCCGGACGTATCCGGAACCTGCTTGACACAAACAATGCATTTCATATCGTTAATTTCCCTCCAGTTCCGTTTAGTTCACGCCCAGGTTGGCGGAGATGACCATCCGCTGAACCTCGCTGGTGCCCTCGTAGATCTCGGTGATCTTCGCGTCACGCATCATGCGCTCCATGGGGTACTCACGGGTGTAGCCGTAGCCGCCGAACAGCTGCACGCAGCGGCGGGTCACGTCGCTGGCCGTCTCGGCCGCCACCAGCTTGGCCATGGCGGCGTCCATGGTGTAGGGCTCGTGGTTCTGCTTCTTCATGGCAGCGGAATACACCAGCCACTTGGCCGCCTCGGTCTTGGCGTGCATGTCCGCCAGCTGGAACTGGGTGTTCTGGAACTGGGAGATGCGCTTGCCGAACTGCACGCGCTCCTTGGTGTACTTGATGGTCTCCTCAATGGCGCCCTCGGCCAGGCCCAGAGCCTGGGAGGCAATGCCGATACGGCCGCCGTCCAGGGTCTTCATGGCGATGGCGAAGCCCTTGCCCTGCTTGCCCAGCAGACGGTCCTTCGGAATGACGCAGTCCTCCATGATCAGCTCGCAGGTGGAGGAGCCGCGGATGCCCATCTTCTTCTCGTGCTTGCCCACGGAGAAGCCGGGGTCGGTGCGCTCCACGATGAAGGCGGAGATCTCCTTGGACTTGCGGCCCCGCTTGTCCAGCACGGTGCCGGTGACGGCGATGATGATGAACACGTCGGCAAAGCCGGCGTTGGTGATGAAGATCTTGGAGCCGTTGAGCACCCAGTCGCCGTTCTCATTCTTCACGGCCACGGTCTGCTGGCCCTGGGCGTCGGTGCCGGCGCCGGGCTCGGTCAGACCGAAGGCGCCCAGCCACTCGCCCCTGCACAGCTTGGGCAGGTACTTGGCCTTCTGCTCCTCGGTGCCGTTCTCGTAAATTGGGGCGCAGCACAGGCTGGTGTGGGCGGACACGATGACGCCGGTGGTGGCGCACACCTTGGACAGCTCCTCCACCGCCATCACATAGCTGAGCACGTCAGCTCCGGCCCCGCCGTACTCCTTGGGAAAGTAGATGCCCAGCATCCCCAGCTCGGCCATCTTCTTCACGGTGGTCTCGGGGAACATCTCCTCCTCGTCCACCATGGCCGCCAGGGGCTTGACCTCGTTTTGCGCAAAATCCCGGAAGAGCTTGCGCAGCATTTCCTGTTCTCTCGTCAGATGAAAGTCCATGAAATCGTCCTCCTTTTTCAGATATGGTTTGTCGCTTTCACAATGTGCAGGAAAATCCCGGGCGGGGATTTCATTTCTCCGCCCGGGATCGAACAGAAGGGTTTGATTGTAACAGTCGCCTCGCTTGCCCACCCTCCGGGGCCCCCGCCGAAACCCAGCGCAGCGGTTTCGGTGGGGAGAGGAGCCGCAGCGGAATGAGCGAGCGTTCGCCGACGGCCCAAGTGAGGGATGTGCAGCTTGCGGCGACGAGGCTCAGGCGCCGTACTTGAAAAAGCCCTCGCCGGTCTTGCGGCCCAGCTTGCCGGCGCGCACCATCTTGCGCAGCAGCAGGCTGGCGCGGTACTTGGGATCGTGGGTCTCGCTGTACAGGGTGTCCATAATGGCCAGGCACACGTCCAGGCCCACCAGGTCGCCCAGGGCCAGGGGGCCCATGGGGTGGTTGGCGCCCAGCTTCAT
>CALWXH010000068.1 GCA_944385465.1 uncultured Oscillospiraceae bacterium
CCGCGGCGTGTTGTTTACCGTCAGTGGACCGCACCAGAACCCTAGTCTTTTTGTAGTACAAATTCAGCCCGCCGCAAAGGTCCTCTCCCTTGCGGCGGGCTGTTTCTTGTGATGGCAAAGCGCGGGCCGCAGGCCCATTGGGGCCCGTCACACCCCCAGGTAGGCCTCCAGCAGCTTCAGGGTGTTCTCCGCCCCCTTCACATGGCTGCGCTCATAGCCGTGGGAGGCGTACACCCCCGCGCCGATGAGGCCGTGGCGCAGGTCGTGGCCGGCGGACAGGGCCGCCTCCACGTCGGAGCCGTAGTAGGGGTACACGTCCACGGCGAAGTCCGCCCCCGCCCGCCGGGCGGCGGCAATGAGGCCGGACACCATGTCGTAGTGATAGGGCCCGCGGGAATCCTTGGCGCAGATGGACACCTGGGTCTCTTTGCAGCCCAGGCCGTCCCCCACACAGCCCATGTCCACGCTGATGGCCTCCGCCACCCCCTCCGGGACAGAGGACGCCCCGCCGTGGCCCACCTCTTCAAAGGCGGTGATGTGGTGCCACACCCGGCATCTCAGCCGGGTCTTCCCCTCCGCCGCCCGTTTGGCCTGGCCCAGCAGGATGGCCACAGACAGCTTGTCATCCAGAAACCGGCTTTTGAGATACCCGGAGGGGGTCACCGTGGTGCGGGGGTCGAAGCAGACCACATCCCCCGGGAGGATCCCCAGGGCCTCCACGTCCTCCTTGGTGCAGACCTCCTCGTCCAGCACCACCTCCATGGTGTCCCAGCCGCGCTTGGTGGAAGAATACTCGCCGTTGACATGGACCGAGGCGTTCTTCAGCTGGCAAGTGCCGGTGTAGACACTCCCGGTCCGGGTGACCACCCGGACGTTCTCCGCCTCGGCGTTGTTGGGGTTCATGCCCCCCAGATTGGTCAGCCGCAGGCGGCCGCTGCCGCAGATCTCCGCCACCATGCCCCCCAGGGTGTCCATATGGGCCATGAGCAGCACGCCGTCCGCCGCCGGGGCCTCCGGGTTCAGGCAGACCAGCACGCCGCCCTTGCCGGTGAGCCGGGGCTGATAGCCTAGACGGCGGTACTCGCCCAGCACATAGTCTGCGGCGTGTTTGGTGTATCCGGTGGGGCTGTCAATGGCCAGCACGGCCTTGACCTGCTCCACGATGTATTCCAGGTCAGGATTCATAGGGAAACGCTCCTTTGCGCAATGAAATTTGAAAGAAAAACAGCCTCGGGGCAGGTCACGTTCCGCCCTGCCCTGCCTTTGGCGGGGGCAGTCACTCCACCGTGACGCTCTTGGCCAGGTTCCTCGGCTTATCGATATCGCAGCCGCGCATGAGGGCCACGTAGTAGGCGTACAGCTGCAGGGGAACCACCCCCAGGGAGGGCAGCAGCATGGGGTGGGTGTCCGGAATGGTGATGAGGCCGCTGGCCAGCGTCTCCATGGCCTCCCGGTGGGCCTGGGTGGTGAGGGCCAGCACATCCGCCCCCCGGCTCTTCACCTCCACCACGTTGTTCATGGCCTTGTCAAACAGCGCATCGTAGGTGGCCAGGGCCACCACCAGGGTGCCGTCCTCAATGAGGGAGATGGTGCCGTGCTTCAGCTCGCCGGCGGCGTAGGCCTCGGAGTGGATGTAGGAGATCTCCTTCAGCTTCAAAGAGCCCTCCAGCCCCAGGGCATAGTCCAGATTCCGCCCGATGTAGAACACCGAGTCGTGGTTGAAATACTGGGAGGCGTAGTACTGGATGTCCTCCCTGTGCTCCAGCACCTGTTCCATCTTAGCGGGCAGCAGGAGCAGCTCCTGGAGGATGGCGTGGTACTCTTCCTCCTCCAGCGTGCCCAGCCGCCGGGCAAAGTACAGCCCCAGCAGGTCCAGCACCGCCAGCTGGGTGGTGTAGGCCTTGGTGGTGGCCACGGCGATCTCCGGTCCCGCCCAGGTGTACAGCACCACGTCGGACTCCCGGGCAATGGACGAGCCCACCACGTTGACGATGGACAGCACCTGCGCCCCCAGCTTTTTGGCCTGGCGCAGGGCGGCCATGGTGTCCAGGGTCTCGCCGGACTGGCTGATCACCAGCACCAGGGTGCCCTCCCCCACGATGGGGTCCCGGTACCGGAACTCCGAGGCCAGGGACACCTCCACCGGGATGCGCAGCACCCGCTCCAGGCTGTACTTGCCCACCATGCCCACGTGATAGGAGGAACCGCAGGCCACGATGTAGATCTTGCGCAGGCTCCGGATGTACGCGTCGCTGAGGCCGAAGTCCTCCAGATACACCTCTCCGTCCCGGATGCGGGGGAACACCGCACGGCGCAGGGCCTGGGGCTGCTCCATGATCTCCTTGAACATGAAGTGCTCATAGCCGCCCTTCTCCGCCGCGTCAATCTCCCAGTCCACATGGGAGATCTCCTTGTCCACCGGCTGGAGGAAGTGGTTGTAGCACTGGATCCCCTCCCGGGTGAGCACCGCCAGCTCCCCGTCCTCCATGTAGATGACCTCCCGGGTGTGGCGGATGAGGGCGGTGACGTCGCTGGCCAGGAAGTTCTCCCCCGCCCCGATGCCCAGGATCAGGGGGCTGTCCCGGCGCACGGCGATGAGCTGATCCGGGCAGTCGGCGCACAGGATGCCCAGGGCATAGGCCCCCTGGATGCGGTGGAGCACCCGGCCCACCGCCTGGAGCAGGTCGCCGTGATAGAAGTACTCGATGAGCTGGGCCACCACCTCGGTGTCCGTCTCCGAGGCGAAGGGCACCCCCTGATCCACCAGGAACTGTTTCAGGGCGGCATAGTTCTCGATGATGCCGTTGTGGACCACGGCGATCCTCCCGCTGCGGCTCACCTGGGGGTGGGAGTTGACGTCCGACGGGGCGCCGTGGGTGGCCCACCGGGTGTGGCCGATGCCCACCGTGCCGGGGATGGCCGCGCCCCCCTGGATCAGGTCGGAGAGCACCTGCAGCCGGCCCTTGGCCTTTGCCACCTTCAGCTCCGCTCCGTCATAAATGGCCACCCCGGCGGAGTCGTATCCACGGTACTCCAGCCGGGTCAGGCCGTCCAGCAGAATGGGCGCGGCCTGCTGCGCCCCCACATATCCAACGATGCCGCACATAATATTTTCCCTCCGGGGTCTGGTGTTTTTCGTGTCAGAAGTGCCGGCGCTCCATGGCGGCGGCCTCCTGCTGAATGTGGCGGTCCACCTGATTGGCGAACTCCAGGGCCGCGTTGTGGCCCATCTTCTTGTTGCGGTTGTTCATGGCGGCCACCTCGATGATCACCGCCAGGTTCCGCCCTGGCTTCACCGGGATGGTGAGGGTGGGCAGCTCCACGTCCAGGATGTTGGTGAAGAACTCATCCGCCCCCAGCCGGTCATACACCGCGCCCTCCTTCCACACCTCCAGATTGATGAGCAGGTCCACCGCGCTGTCCAGTTTCACCGCGGACATGCCGAACAGCCGGCGCACGTCCACCACGCCGATGCCCCGCAGCTCGATATAGTGGCGGATGAGCTCCGGCGCGGTGCCGAACAGGCGGTTGTTTAGGCCCCGGCGGATCTCCACCGCGTCGTCGGCGATGAGGCGGTGGCCCCGCTTCACCAGCTCGATGGCGGTCTCGCTCTTGCCCACGCCGGACTCCCCCATGATGAGCACGCCCTCGCCGTATACCTCCACCAGCACGCCGTGGCGGGTGATGCAGGGGGACAGGGCCATGCGCAGATAGGCGATCATCATACTCATGATGTTGGCGGTATTCTCCTCGGTGCGCAGCAGCACGCAGTTGTGCTTTCTCGCCATCTCCAGGCACTCGGCAAAGGGCTCCAGGTTCCGGGCCAGGATCAGGGCGGGGACGTGATAGCCCATCAGCATGTCAAACCGCTCCCGCCGCTCCTGGCTGGTGAGCCGCTCCAGGTAGGAGGTCTCCACCAGGCCGATCATCTGCATCCGCTTCTCGTCAAAGTAGTCGAAAAAGCCAGTGAGCTGTAGGCCGGGGCGGTTCACATCCTCGGTGGTGATCTCCTTCTCCCGGTAGCCCTCCGGGCCGAACAGGACCTCCAGTTTGAAGTTATCAATGATGGTGCCCAATTGAATCTTCGGTATCGAAGCCATCTGATCTCCTCCCTTTCCAGTGTTCGCGCGGATAACGGTTTTATTTTATCACATTCTCCCCGTGAAAAAAATAGCCGTTTCGGGAAATTCACACTTGATTTTCTTGCCGAGTTCTGCTAAGATAACGTAGTTATCGTGTGAACATATTCCAAGCAGCAAGGAGGTTTGTCATATGGCCAAATGTGAGTTCTGCGGCAAGGGCGTCAACTTCGGCATCCAGGTTTCCCACTCCCATCGTCGCTCCAACCGCCCCTGGAAGCCCAACGTCAAGCGCGTGAAGGCTGTGGTGGACGGCACTCCCAAGCACGTTTATGTGTGCACCCGCTGCCTGCGTTCCGGCAAGGTCACCCGCGCGGTGTGATTGCTCTTTAACTGGTATGAAAAATTCCCCCGGCCATCCGGCCGGGGGAATTTTCGTTTTTTCGTTCGCGCTGGACCCTCAGATCCAGCTCTCCTCTGTCTCCAGCTCGTCCTTGCGCTGGCGGGCCATGAGCCGCCGGAGCACCTCGTGGGGGTCCTTCCCCTCATAGAGCACCTCATAGGCCCCAAAAGTGATGGGCATCTCCACCCCCGCCTTGTCCGCCAGCTCCTTGGCGCTGGCGGCGGCGTAATAGCCCTCCACCACGGCGCCCCCCATCTCGTCCATGGCCTGCCGGATGCTCTTTCCCTGGCCCAGCAGGATGCCCGCCCGGCGGTTTCTGGAGTGCATGGAGGTGCAGGTGACAATGAGGTCGCCCACCCCGGCCAGGCCGGCAAAGGTCTCCTTCCGGGCGCCCATGGCCACCCCCAGCCGGGCGATCTCCGTCAGCCCCCGGGTCATGAGCATGGCCTTGGTGTTGTCCCCGTAGCCCATGCCGTCGCAGCAGCCGGCGCACAGGGCGATGACGTTTTTCATGGCCGCGCCGATCTCCACCCCCACGATATCCGGGGAGGTGTAGATGCGCAGGCGCTGGTTCATGAACAGATCCTGCACCAGCACCGCCACCTGGCGGTCTTCCGACGCCACCACCACTGCCGTGGGCACCTGCCGCCCCACCTCCTCCGCGTGGGAGGGGCCGGAGAGCACCACCACCGGGCAGCGCCCCCCCATCTCCTGCTCCGCCACCTGGTGGAGCAGCAGGGAGCTGCCCTTCTCAATGCCCTTGGAGGCCAGCACCACGGGGGTGCCCGGGTCGGCCAGGGCGGCCAGCTTCCGGGCGGTGTCCCGCACGGCGAAGGACGGGGTGACCAGGACGATCACCTGACAGCCTTTCACGCAGGCCAGGTCCGTGGTGAGCTCCAGCGCCTCCGGCAGGGGCACCCCCTTCAGCATGGGGTTCTCCCGGTTCCGGCGCAGGGCGTCGCACTCGCTCTGGGTGTGGCTCCACAGCGTCACCTCATGGCCGTTTTCCAGCAGCACCAGCGCCAGGGCGGTGCCCCAGGCGCCGCTGCCAATCACCGCAGCTCTCATGCGTCCCCCTCCTTGTCCTCCTCCGGCGCCTTTGCCGGCGCGGCGGGTGCAGATTTTTTGTGCAGGGTAAATTTGGACTCGGTGCCCTTCACCAGGCGCACGATGTTGCCCCGGTGCTTCCACAGCACCAGCGCGCCGATGCCGATGGCGAACAGGGTGATCAGCAGATCCCGGTAGACAAAGGCGGAGGCAAAGGGGAAGGACAGCCCCGCCCAGCAGGAGCCCAAGGAGACATACCGGGTGGCGATGGCCAGGACGAGGAATCCCACCCACACCACCAGGGCGATGCGCCAGTCCAGCACCAGCACGATGGCCCCGCCGGACAGGATCCCCTTGCCCCCCCGGAACTGGAAGGTGGCTGGGAACATGTGGCCCAGCAGGCAGAACAGGCCGGACCAGTATTTGCCCAGGGGGACAAGCTCCGGACAGAGCAGCCCCACGACCCAGGCGGAAAGGAGCACCGCCACCAGGGCCTTCACCACGTCGGACAGGATGACCACCACGGTGAGGGGGCCGCCGAAGGTGCGGTAGAAGTTGGTCAGGCCGGCGTTGCCGCTGCCGTGGCCGCGGACATCGTCCCGCAGGATGTACCGAGACACCACCACCGCCCCGTTGAAGCAGCCCAGGAGATAGGACACCACCGCGGTGCCCAGGGCAACCAGCACCAGCCACCCCCAGCCCTGGCTGGCCTGCTGCATCAGTTGTGGAAGCATATTCAGTCCTCCTTATCTCCCTTTTGCCGGATGGTGATGCGCACCGGGGTACCCACCAGGCCAAAGGTGCTGCGGATCTGGTTTTCCAGGTATCGCTGGTAGGAGAAGTGGAACAGTCTGGCGTCGTTGCAGAAGATGACAAAGTGGGGGGGCTTGACGCCGATCTGGGTCATATAGTAGATCTTCAGCCGGCGGCCCTTGTCCGTGGGGGGCTGCACCCGGGTCTGGGCGTCGGCCAGCACGGAGTTGAGCACCCCGGTGGGGATGCGCATGGCCGCCTGGTTCACCACGCTCTGGATCAGGTCAAAGAGCTTCTCCACCCGCTGCCCCGTCAGGGCGGACAGGAAGATGACGGGGGCGTAGCTCATGTAGGCCAGGTCCCGGCGGACCTCCTCCTCCATGCGCTTCATGGTCTTGTCGTCCTTCTCCACCGCGTCCCACTTGTTCACCACGATGATGCACGCCTTGCCCGCCTCATGGGCCAGGCCGGCCACCTTGGTGTCCTGCTCGGTGACCCCCTCGTTGGCGTCGATCATGATCAGGCACACATCGCTGCGCTCAATGGCCATGGTGGCCCGGAGGACGGAGAACTTCTCAATGCGGTCGTCCACCTTGGACTTGCGGCGCATGCCGGCGGTGTCGATGATGAGGTATTTGCCCGCATCATTTTCAAAGTAGCTGTCCACCGCGTCCCGGGTGGTGCCCGCCACGTTGGAGACGATGACCCGCTCCTGGCCCAGAATGCGGTTGACCAGGGAGGACTTGCCCACGTTGGGCTTGCCGATGATGGCCACCTTCACCACGTCGTCCTCCGGCGCCTCCTCTTCCTCCGGGGGGAAGTACTGGAAGCAGGCGTCCAGCAGGTCGCCGGTGCCGTGGCCGTGGACGGCGGAGACGGGGTAGGGATCCCCCAGCCCCAGATTGTAGAACTCATAGATGTCCGGGTCGGTGGGGCCGGTGGCGTCCATCTTGTTCACCGCCAGCACCACCGGCTTGTGGGAGCGCTGGAGCATCCCGGCCACCTCCTGGTCGGCGGCGGTCATGCCGGTGCGGATGTCGCACACAAAGACGATGACGGTGGCGGCGGCGATGGCAATCTCCGCCTGCTCCCGCATGAAGGCCAGGATCTGGTCGTCGGTGCCCGGCTCGATGCCGCCGGTGTCCACCAAGTCAAAGGTTCTCCCCCGCCACTCCGCCTCGGCGTACAGCCGGTCCCGGGTGACGCCGGGGGTGTCCTCCACAATGGACAGGCGCTTGCCGGTGAGTTTATTGAACAACATGGACTTGCCCACATTGGGCCGTCCCACGATGGCTACCAAAGGCTTGGACATGGTACAGTCCCTCCTTGTATTGTCATCAGGCATTGCCTGAAAAAAGTCCGTTCAGTGTAATAGTATATCAAAAAATTCAGGAAAAAGAAAGAGAAAGTTTGTCTCTCGGGCAAGTTCTTTTCCCCGCGCGCACCCCTTTTTCAGATAGGAGTGATGAGATAGGAGATAGGAGATCGTCCGCCTGCGGCTCTCTGTCTCTTTGCCGGCGGGTGCCGGCAAGCCCTTGGGACTTTGGAGTTTCGCCCCCAGGGCGACCTACTTTTCCCGCGGGGGAAAAGTAGGCAAAAGCCCGCTTAGGGGCGCAACCCCGGCTTAACTCGGGACAAAGGGCGTCCCTCGTACGCAGGGCTTGCCCCCTAAGGACCCCCGTTTTACGGGGGAGCAGAATGGGTGCAGCGTTCTATTTCCGGCGTCCGTCATCGACACGTATCCCACGCCCGGCGGCCCCTGGCCTTTTGCCGCCTTGCCCTGCAATCTTCTGCGCCGCCTACGGGCGCCTGATTTTGGTGTTCAAGCCTGCGGGTCTGCTCCCCTAACGATGCGCCACGCCGAAGCGCCCAACCCAGCCAGGCGCCCCGGTGGGGTGGAACAGCCAAAGCATATGCCATGCACAAGCCCGGAGGGCGTCGATGGAACCAGCGCAGTCGCGGGTTACGCACGCCGGAAAGAGAGAAGCGCAGTGCAACTGAGCGGGGGGATACCCAAGGGGGTGCTCCCCCTTGGGCGCACTTTTGGTGACTTTTCTTGCGTGAGAAAAGTCACCCCAGCGGAGCGCCCCGCCGCCCGCAGGCGGCGGAATCCCTGCCCTTTGGTTCCTTTCGGGCGGTGCCGAAAGGAACTCGGCCCTCAGGCCGAAACCTGGAGTACGCCCCCGGGGGCGAAACCTGGGGCGCAAGCGCAAAAAGAATCCCGCCGCAGATGTTGTTCCGCGGCGGGCCTTTTCACGCTGTTGGGACCGCTCAGTTCTTCTCGGCGGTCAGGGTCAGCTCACGACCATTGTAGGTCATGCAGTTCTTGCACACACGGTGGGGCAGCCGGACAGCTCCGCACTTGGGGCAGGTGCTGACACCGGGAGTCTCCATCTTCCACACGGCGCTGCGGCGCTTGTTGCGGCGCTGCTTGGATACTTTACTCTTAGGGACGGCCATCTTGACACCTCCTTGTCAGTCCAGATCCGGGGAGAGCCTCCCCTTCAGTCCTTCTGCTCCAGCAGCTGGGCCAGTTTGGCCAGCCGCGGATCCACCTCTTTCTTGCAGCGGCAGGGCTCCACATTCAGATCGACCCCGCAGCCGGGGCACAGGCCCTTGCAGTCCTCAGAACAGAGGTTTTTCGTGTCCAAATTGAGGAGAAACACATCGCCCATCAGCTCGTCCAGGTCCAGCGACCCGTCGGGGCCGGCCAGGACAATGTCATCGTTCTCCCCGTTTTCCAGCTTCAGATCCACCAGCGTCTCGTACTCCACCCGCTTGTCCCGGGTGAAGGGCTTGGCGCAGCGGTCACACTGCAGGGACAGGGTCCCGGTGAGGGTGGCGGTGAGCACCAGCGCCCCCGCCATGTTCCGCACCTTCCCCTCCACCGCGATGGGCTGGGGGGCCGGGCGGCTCCCGTTCCATTCCACCTGGCTCAGATCCAGGGAGAAGGCAAAGGGAAGTGTCTGGCCAGGCTGGCTGGCAATCCGCTTCAGATCCAGTTTCATGGGCACACCTCGCATAATGGCACGAATGGTATTATACTAAAGAGGAAGGGCGTTGTCAAATACTTTCTTCTATTTTTTCACTCTTTTTTCCCGCCCGGAACTGTGGTATCATGGGTTCAGCCTGATACACGGGAGGTCGCCCCCCTTGAAAGAGTTCACCATCGGAAAAAATGACGCCGGGCAGCGGCTGGACCGCTGGCTGGCCAAGACCCTGCCCCTGCTCCCCGCCCCCCTGGCCCAGAAGTACAT
>CALWXH010000069.1 GCA_944385465.1 uncultured Oscillospiraceae bacterium
CCCGGGCCTTGAAGAGCATCTCCCGGAGCTTGGCGGCGGTGGTCATCCGGGCGGAGTCCCCCTTGTCCCGGTAGCAGCGCTTGGGGTTCTCCCCGAAGGCGCACTTCATGGCCACTTCCACCCGGAGTACCATATCGTCCACGCAGCTGCCCCAGGTCTTCACCGCCAGGAAGGTGCCGCCCAGCACGTTGGCGCTCCCCGGGCCGGTGCCCACGGTGGTGACGCCGCCGGCCAGGGCCATGGGGATGGCCCGGTCCTGGGGGTTGAAGCTGTCAATGCCCCGCAGCTGGGCGGCCACGATGTCCCCCATCTCGTTGTAGTCCTGGCCCTCATAGCCCATGGCGTAGTTGTCCAGCCCCAGGTGGCTGTGGGCGTCGATGAAGCCGGGATAGGCCCGCAGGCCGGCGGCGTCCAGGACCTCCTCGCCCGGGGCGGGGGAGAGGCGGGGGCCGACGGAAATCAGTTTGCCGTCCCGGATGGCGATGTCCCCCTCGTAGGGGGCGGGGGTGACGCCGTCGTGGATCAGGGCGTTTTGAATGAGCATGGTCAGTTGCCTCCAATCTGTCTGTATGCTGTGGTGCCCGGGGGTCAGACCCGGACGATGTACCCGTCCTTCCGGGGGGTGGGTTCCGGGGCGGGGCCGGCGGGCCAGCCCAGGGCGATGGCGCCCACGCCCCGCAGGGTCTCGGGCAGGTTCCACTCCTTCAGCAGGGCCTTGCCGGCGTCGCTGTCGAAGATCTCCAGCTCCCGGTTGACCCACACGCTGCCCAGCCCCAGGCAGTGGGCGGCCAGCATCATGTTCTCCAGCACGCAGCTGCCGTCCTGGAGGAAGTTGTTGCCCTCGGCCAGCACCACCACCACGGCGGGGGCGCCGTAATAGGGGTCGGCATCCTTGCCCATGACAGCGGCGTTGAGCTGGGACAGTTTATCCCGGTATGTCTTGTCGGTGACGGCCACAATTACCGGGGACTGTCTGCCCATGGCGGTGGGGGCCCAGGTGCCGGCCTCCAGCACGGCGGAGAGCAGCTCCTCGGGCACGGGATCGGTCTTGTAGGCCCGCACGCTGCGGCGGGTTTGGATCAGGTTGAGCATATCGTGGTTCATGAAAGTACCTCCTTGGTCACACGGTGGTTCCGGCGGGCCGCGGCCCGACTGCTGATGCAAAAATTATAGAGCGGCCCGCTGCCGGTGTCAAGGGCGGCGCGCCGGCCTCCCGCTTGCGCGGCCGGGGCGGCTGTGGTAGAATAGACCTCACAGAACAGCGGCAAGGGAGAGGAGGTCACGCCATGTATCAGCCCCTGGCCGACCGCATCCGGCCCCAGAACCTGGACGAGGTGGTGGGCCAGCAGCACATTCTGGGGGAGAACGGGCTGCTGCGCCGGGTCATCGAGAGCGGCAAAATCCCCAATATGGTGTTCTACGGGCCCTCGGGCACGGGCAAGACCACCGTGGCCAACATCATCGCCAACCGGTCGGGCCGCACCCTGCGGCGGCTTAACGCCACCACCGCGTCTTTGTCCGACGTGCGGGACATCATGGACGAGGTGGGCACCCTGCTGGCCCCCAACGGCGTGCTGCTCTACCTGGACGAGATCCAGTACTTCAATAAAAAACAGCAGCAGTCCCTGCTGGAATTCATTGAGAACGGGAAGATCACCCTCATCGCCTCCACCACGGAGAACCCCTATTTCACCATTTTCAACGCCATCCTCTCCCGCTCCACGGTGTTTGAGTTCAAGGCCCTCACCGCCGAGGACATCCTGCCCGCGGTGGACCGGGGGCTGGCCCTGATGGCCGGGGAGCTGGGGGCGTCGGTAGACTGCGAGGCCGGCGTGCGGGAGAAGCTGGCCGCCGCCAGCGGGGGCGATGTGCGCAAGGCGCTCAACGCGGTGGAGCTGCTGATGAACGCCGGGCGCATGGACCAGGGGGTGATCCACATCACCCTGGCCGACGCCGCCGTGGTGGCCCAGCGCTCGGCCATGCGCTATGACCGGGAGGGGGACGAGCACTTTGACACCGCCTCCGCCCTGATGAAGTCCCTGCGGGGCTCCGACCCGGACGCCGCCCTGCACTATCTGGCCAGGCTGCTGGAGGCGGGGGATCTCATCACCGCCATCCGGCGGCTGCTGTGCTCGGCCAGCGAGGACATCGGCATGGCCTACCCCCAGGCGGCGGCCATTGTCAAGGCCTGCTGTGACAGCGCCCTGCAGCTGGGCCTGCCAGAGGCCAGGCTGCCCCTGGCCCAGGCGGCCATCCTGCTGGCCACGGCGCCCAAGTCCAACTCGGTGGTGGCCGCCATTGACGCCGCCCAGGCCGACGTGCGGGCGGGCAGGACGGGGGGCTATCCCAGGCACCTGCAGAATGTCCACGCCGACGGCGCCGGCTTTGAGCGGGAGCAGGGGTATCTCTACCCCCACAACTACCCCAACCACTGGGTGGAGCAGCAGTATCTGCCCGACGCCATCAAAGACCGGGTCTACTATGAATACGGGCCCAACAAGACCGAGCAGGCCGCCAGGGCCTACTGGGACAAGATCAAGCAGAAGTGAGGGGGCGGCGATATGCCCATGGATATCCGCGTGGGGGACGTGCTGGAGCTGAAAAAGCAGCACCCCTGCGGCAGCAGAGAGTGGAAGGTGCTCCGGGTGGGAATGGATTTTAAGCTCAGGTGCGCCGGCTGCGGCCACGAGCTGATGCTCCCCCGGAGCAAGGCGGAGAAGGCCGTCAAGAAAGTGAAGCGGGACGGGGGAGAGACGATATGAAGGAGTTCTGGAGCGGCCGCATCCGGGATGCGGTGCCCTATGTTCCCGGGGAGCAGCCCCGGGAGGGGAAGTTCATCAAGCTGAACACCAACGAGTGCCCCTACCCCCCCTCGCCTAGGGTGCTGGAGGCCATCCGGGCCGCGGCGGGGGACGCTCTGCGCCTCTACCCGGACCCGGAGTGCCTGGCCCTGCGCCGGGCCATCGCCCACCGGGAGGGCCTCTCCCCGGAGCAGGTGTTCTGCTCCAACGGCTCGGACGAGGTGCTGGCCTTCGCCTTCCAGGCGTTTTTTGACCCGGGGTGGGAGATCGTCTTTCCCCGGATCACCTACAGCTTCTACCCGGTGTACACCGACTACTTCGGCCTCACGTGCCGCCGGGTGCCCATGAACCCGGACTTCTCCGACCCGGTGGACGCGCTGTGCGGCGGTAACGGCGGGGTGGTGCTGTGCAACCCCAACGCCCCCACCGGCATCGCCGTGGGGCTGGAGGTGGTAGAGAAGCTGCTGCGGGCCAACCCGGAGGTGGTGGTCATCGTGGACGAGGCCTACGTGGACTTCGGCGCCCAGAGCGCCGTCCCCCTCATCGCCCGCTACCCCAATCTGCTGGTGGTGCAGACCGCCTCTAAGTCCCGGGCCCTGGCGGGGCTCCGGGTGGGCTGGGCCATGGGGCAGGAAAACCTCATTGCCGCGCTGCGGTGCGTGCGGGACTCCATCAACTCCTACACCGTGGACCGGCTGGCCCAGGCGGGAGCCCAGGCTGCCATGGAGGACGAGGCATATTTTCAGGCCATCCGGGGCAAGGTGATGGCCACCCGGGAGCGGACGGCCCAGGCGCTGAAGGCGCTGGGCTTTTCGGTGCTGGACTCCAGCGCCAACTTCCTGTTTGCCTCCCACCCAAAAATGGAGGGGAAGCGGCTGCTGGACGGGCTGCGGCAGCGGGGCATCCTGGTGCGCTGGTGGGACGACGGGCCCATTCGCGACTGGCTGCGCATCACCATCGGCACCGACGGGGAGATGGAGGAATTGATCCGGGCGCTGCGGGGTATCCTGAGCTGAGACGGAAGAGGAGGAGAGCGCCGTGAAGAAGTCAGAGCCAAAAAAGAGAGAACCCGTCAGGCTCTACAGCCTGATCCTGCTGGCCGCCGCGGCGGCGGTGTGGACGGCCAACTGCATTGTGCTGGCGGTGTTCCAGCGCCAGGCCGCCGGGCTGAAGGTGCTGCTGGCGCTGGATGTGATCTGCGCGGTCATCTGGTGGGTCGCCTTCACGGTGAACCTGCTGCGCTACCGCCGGGCCCGGCAGGAATCCCAAGAGGACTGGCAGCCGGTGGAGTGATGGGATTTGAGGAAAAAAAGCGCATAGAGAAAAGAATTCCTCCGGATCAGGTCGATCCGGAGGTCTTTTTTTGCCCTGTCCCCGTTTGACCTTTTTTGAGGGGGTGCGGCGCTATAATGGGGGACAGCAAAACAGGCGGGGAGGGGTGCCCATGGGCGGCGGTTCGGTGACGGTGGTGTACATAGACCTGCTGTTCCTGCTGAACCTGGCGGCCAATTACCTGCTCCTGCTGGGGGCGGGGCGGCTGGCCGGGGCGCAGCTGCACCGGTGGCGCATTGCCGCCGGCGCGGCCCTGGGCGGGGGATATGCCGCGATCCTCTTCCTGCCGGGCTGGGGCTGGCTGGCCGCCTGGCCGTGCAGGATCTGTGCCGGGGTGCTCATGGTGCTGGCCGCCTACGGGGCGGGGGGACGGCTGGGACGGGTGTGCGTGCTGTTTTTCGCCGTCTCCGCCGCCATGGCCGGGGGCGTGCTGGGGCTGCAGCTGCTGGGCAGCACCTCCCTGACCCTGCAGGGCGGCGTACTCTACAGCCACACGGACCTGCGGCTGCTGCTGGTGCTCTTTGCCGCCTGCTATGCCGCGCTGTGCCTGTTTTTCCGCCGGCTGGGGGCCCGCGGGGGCCGGGAGCTTGCCCAGGTGGAGCTGAAGCTGCTGGGCCGCAGCTTCACGCTGAAAACCCTGTTGGACTCCGGCCACACCCTCACCGAGCCGGCCACCAACCGGCCGGTGCTGGTGGCGGACTGGCGGGCCCTGGCCCCCTGCCTGCCGGCGGGGCTGCGGGCGGACGACCCGGTGTCCGGCATGGCCCTGTGCCGGGCGGCGGGGGTGCGGGGGCAGCTCATTCCCTACCGGGCGGTGGGGGTGGAGCGGGGGCTGCTGCTGGCCCTCCGGTCGGACGGGGTGCGGGTGGACGGCAGAGAGCAGGGGGAGCTGCTGGTGGCTCTGTCCCCCACGCCGGTGGACGGCGGGGAGGGGATACAGGCGCTTCTGGGCGCCTGGGAGGACCGGGGGCCGGCGCAGGCGCCCGGCCCCCACAGACACGGAAGGGAGAGGAAGGCATGACGGGTGTGAGATGGTTTGGCAGGCTGTACCGGCTGCTGGAGGCCCTGGGCTTCGCGCCGCCGGGGACGGTACACTACATCGGCGGCAGCGACACGCTGCCGCCCCCGCTGAGCCGGGAGGAGGAGAACGCCCTGCTGGCCCGGCTGGAGCAGGGGGAGCGGGAGGGCGAGGTGCGCCAGCAGCTCATCGAGCGCAACCTGCGCCTGGTGGTGTACATCGCCCGGCGGTTTGAGAACACCGGGGTGGGCATCGAGGACCTCATCTCCATCGGCACCATCGGCCTGATCAAGGCGGTGGAGACCTATCAGCCGGCCCGGAACATCAAGCTGGCCACCTACGCCTCCCGGTGCATTGAAAACGAGATCCTCATGTACCTGCGGAAAAACGCCAACCGCCGGGGAGAGGTGTCCCTGGACGAGCCGCTGAACACCGACTGGGACGGCAATGAGCTGCTGCTCTCCGACGTGCTGGGCACCGACAGCGATATCATTGAAAAGCCCCTGGAGGAGCATGTGGAGCGGGATCTGCTGCTGGGGGCGGTGGAGCGGCTGTCGGAGCGGGAGCGCACCATCATCACCCTGCGCTTCGGCCTGGACGGCCGGCGGGAGCGCACCCAGAAGGAGGTGGCCGACCTGCTGGGCATCTCCCAGTCCTATATCTCCCGGCTGGAGAAGCGGATCATCCGGCGGCTGAAGGGGGAGATCCTCCAGCTGCTGTGAGGAAAAAGTCCATCGAACAGCGTCTGACGATAAAAAATAAAGCCGGCCCCGCCGCCGTATGAACCCCCTGCACCCGGACATACTGGATACATCCGGTTTGATGGGGTGAGGGCGTGCAGGGAAAAGTGGAGATCTGCGGAGTCAATACCGCCAAGCTGAAGGTGCTCAAAAGCGAGGAGAGCATGGAGCTGCTCCGGCGGGCCAGGCAGGGGGATCAGCAGGCCAGGGAGGAGCTGATCTCCGGCAACCTGCGCCTGGTGCTGTCGGTGATCCAGCGCTTTGCCGGGCGGGGGGAGAACGCGGACGACCTGTTTCAGGTGGGGTGCATCGGGCTGATCAAGGCCATTGACAACTTTGACGTGAATATGGACGTGCGCTTTTCCACCTACGGCGTGCCCATGATCATCGGGGAGATCCGCCGCTACCTCCGGGACAACAGCGCCATCCGGGTGTCCCGCTCCATCCGGGACACCGCCTACCGGGTGCTCCAGGCCAAGGAGGCCTTTCTGATCCAGCACCAGCGGGAGCCCACGGTGGACGAGATCGCCGGGGAGCTGGGGCTGCGCCGGGAGGACGTGGTGATGGCGCTGGACGCGGTGGTGGAGCCCATCTCCCTGTCCGAGCCCCTCTACTCCGACGGCGGGGACACGGTGTGCGTCATGGATCAGCTCCGGGACAAGAAGAACACCGACGAGGCCTGGCTGGAGCACATCGCCCTGGAGGACGCCATCTCCAAGCTCTCCCCCCGGGAGCAGCGGATCCTTGCCCTGCGGTTCTACCAGGGCAAGACCCAGACGGAGGTGTCCGCCGAGGTGGGCATCTCCCAGGCCCAGGTGTCCCGACTGGAGAAGAACGCGCTGAATCAGATCAAAAAAGAGCTGTGAGGAAAGGGCCCGGCGGGAAGCCGGGCCCTTTCTCTTACAAAAAATTTATAAAAACCGGAAAAATCCATGGTGGCGGCGCGGGAAGGACTGCGATACCATGACTCCAATAGGGAGGGAATCTGGATGAAGCGTGTCATGATCTGGGCGATGGTATCTGACCGGCTGTTCTTAGCGGGGGCAGTTTTCTTTGCCCTTGGAGCATTCCGCTATGGACAGTTTTTCAACTGGCCCGTGGCGATTGGCATTTTGGGAGTTGTGGTATCATGGGGGGTGGCGCTGACAAAAGTACGCTGTCCTTTTTGCCGGCGCTATCTTGGAATGGGAGTATCCAGAAAACGGCGCTTCTGTCCATGGTGCGGCAGTAATCTGGAAAAGGAAGCGTGATCGAACCACTTCTGGCCCGGCCTGCGCCGGGACAGGAGAACTTCGCGGAAAAAAGCAAGTGCCCGGGCGCAGACGCGCCCGGGCACAAAACCATTGCAATGACAGGGGAGAGGGGCCTTACTTGGCCAGCTTGGCGATCTCCTCGGCGAAGTTCTCCTGCTTCTTCTCGATGCCCTCGCCCTTCTCGAAGCGGACGGCGTCCTTGAAGGTGACGGTGCCGCCCAGCGCCTTGGCGGCGGAGGCGATATACTGCTCCACAGTCTGGTCGCCGTTCTTCACGAACTCCTGCTGCAGCAGGCAGTTCTCGGCGTAGAACTTGTTGAGCTTGCCCAGCACGATCTTCTCCTTCACCTGGTCGGGCTTGGAGGCCATCTTGGGATCGTTGGACATCTGGACCAGCATGATCTTCTTCTCCTCGTCCAGCACGTCCTGGGTGACCTGGGACTTGTCCCAGAAGCGGGGGTTCAGAGCGGCGATCTGCATGGCCACGTCCTTGCCGATCTCGGTGGCGTCCACGCCGCCCTCCACGTTCAGGCTCACCAGCACGCCGATCTTGCCGCCGGCGTGGACATAGGCCACGTTGAAGCCGTCGGCGAAGCGGGCGAAGCGGCGCACCTTGATGTTCTCGCCGATGACCAGCACCATCTCCTGCTGCTGCTGCAGCACGGTCAGCTCGGTGCCGCAGTACTTGCACTCCATCAGGGCGTCCAGGTCGGCGGGGGCGCACTTGGCCACGGTGTCGGCCACGCCCTTGACAAAGTCCACGAACTTCTCGTTCTTGCCCACGAAGTCGGTCTCGGCGTTGACCTCCACCACCACGCCGACGCCGTCAATGACGGTGGCGTAGGCCATGCCCTCAGCGGCGATGCGGCCGGCCTTCTTGGCGGAAGCGGCCAGGCCCTTCTCCCGGAGCAGTTCGATGGCCTTGTCCATATCGCCCTCGGCCTCGGTGAGGGCTTTCTTGCAGTCCATCATGCCGCAGCCGGTCATCTCACGCAGTTTCTGTACGTCTTTTGCAGTAACAGCCATGACTTATATACCTCCAAAGTAAATTGTGAAAGAAAAGCGCCCGCCCGTCCCACAGGCGGGCGCTTGGTGTCTGAAGTGCCTGCTTTGCCGGCGCGATTACTCGGCGGCAGGGGCCTCGGCGGGAGCGGCGGCCTCCTCAGCGGGGGCGGCGTCCTGGCCCTGCTTGCCCTCCTGCACGGCGTTGGCCATGACAGAGGAGATGAGCTTGATGGCGCGAATGGCGTCGTCGTTGCCGGGGATGACGTAGTCGATCTCATCGGGGTCGCAGTTGGTGTCCACGATGGCCACGATGGGGATGTTCAGCTTGCGGGCCTCGTTGATGGCGTTGCGCTCCTTGCGGGGGTCCACCACGAACAGGGCGCCGGGGAGCTTCTTCATCTCCACAACGCCGCCCAGGTACTTCTCCAGCTTCTCGATCTCGCCCAGCAGCTTCATGACTTCCTTCTTGGGGAGCATGTCGAAGGTGCCGTCCTCCTGCATCTTCTTCAGCTGGTTGAGACGGTCCACCCGGGTGCGCATGGTCTTGAAGTTGGTCATCATGCCGCCCAGCCAGCGGGCGTTGACGTAGAACATGCCGCAGCGGGCGGCCTCTTCCTTGATGGACTCCTGGGCCTGCTTCTTGGTGCCCACGAAGAGGACGGACTGGCCGTTGGCGGCCAGGTCACGCACGAAGGAGTAGGCCTCCTCCAGCTTCTTCACGGTCTTCTGCAGGTCGATGATATAGATGCCGTTGCGCTCGGTGTAGATATAGG
>CALWXH010000070.1 GCA_944385465.1 uncultured Oscillospiraceae bacterium
AGGGGGCCAACATCATCATCCTGTCCGACCGGGGGGTGGACGAGAACCATGTGGCCATCCCGTCCCTGCTGGCGGTGTCCGCCCTGGAGCGGCACCTGATCCGCACCCGCAAGCGCACGGCGGTGTCTGTCATTCTGGAGTCCGCCGAGCCCCGGGACGTGCACCACTTCGCCACCCTGCTGGGCTACGGCGCCCGGGCCATCAACCCCTATCTGGCCCAGGAGACCATCCGGCAGCTCATCGACGAGGGGATGCTGGACAAGGATTTCGGCGCGGCGGTGGACGACTACAACCGCGCCATCCTCCACGGCATTGTGAAGATCGCGTCCAAAATGGGCATCTCCACCCTCCAGTCCTATCAGTCCGCCCAGATCTTTGAGGCCGTGGGCATCTCCCGCCAGGTGATCGACCGGTACTTCACCGGCACCGTCTCCCGGGTGGGGGGCATCGGGCTGAAGGAGATCGAGGCCCTGGTGGACCGCAATCACACCCGGGCCTTTGACCCCCTGGGCCGGGAGACGGACCTGGAGCTGGACAGCCTGGGCGCCCACAAGGCCCGCTCCGGCGGCGAGGATCACATGTACAACCCCCGGACCATCCACCTGCTCCAGCAGGCGGCCCGGACGGGGGACTATCCGCTCTTCAAGCAGTACACCGCCCTGGTGGACGATGAGACCAAGCCCCACACCCTCCGGGGCCTGATGGAGATGAGGTATCTGGAGCAGCCTATCCCCCTGGACGAGGTGGAGGGCGTGGACTCCATCGTCCGGCGCTTCAAGACCGGGGCCATGAGCTACGGTTCCATCTCCCAGGAGGCCCACGAGTGCCTGGCCCGGGCCATGAACGCCCTGGGGGGCAAGTCCAACTCCGGCGAGGGGGGCGAGCGGCCGGAGCGGCTGCGGGATCCCGAGCGGTGTTCCGCCATCAAGCAGGTGGCCTCGGGCCGGTTCGGCGTCACCAGCGAGTACCTGGTGAGCGCCCGGGAGATCCAGATCAAAATGGCCCAGGGGGCCAAGCCGGGGGAGGGGGGACACCTGCCCGGCCGGAAGGTGTACCCCTGGATCGCCCGGACCCGGTATTCCACCCCCGGCGTCTCCCTCATCTCCCCGCCGCCCCACCACGACATCTACTCCATCGAGGACCTGGCCCAGTTGATCTACGACCTGAAGAACGCCAACCGACAGGCCCGCATCTCCGTCAAGCTGGTGAGCGAGGCGGGGGTGGGCACCGTGGCCGCCGGGGTGGCCAAGGCGGGGGCCCAGGTGGTGCTCATCTCCGGCTACGACGGGGGCACCGGCGCGGCCCCCCGCACCTCCATCCACAACGCCGGCCTGCCCTGGGAGCTGGGGCTGGCGGAGACCCACCAGACCCTCATCCGCAACGGCCTGCGCTCCCGGGTGGTGCTGGAGACCGACGGCAAGCTCATGAGCGGCCGGGATGTGGCCATCGCCTGTATGCTGGGGGCGGAGGAGTTCGGCTTTGCCACCGCGCCCCTGGTGACCATGGGCTGCGTGATGATGCGGGTGTGCAACCTGGACACCTGCCCCGTGGGGGTGGCCACCCAGGACCCGGAGTTGCGCAAGCGCTTCCGGGGCAAGCCGGAGTATGTGGTCAACTTCATGCGCTTCATCGCCCAGGAGCTGCGGGAGCACATGGCGCGGCTGGGGGTGCGCACCGTGGACGAGCTGGTGGGCCGCACCGACCTGCTGCGGGTGCGGGAGCAGGCGGTGAATGAGCGGGCGGCCACGGTGGACCTGTCCGCCATTCTGGACAACCCCTATGCCGGCGGGACGGACAAGACCCACTTCGACCCGGCGGACCTGTACGACTTCCACCTGGAGCGGACGGTGGACCTGTCCGTGCTGCTGGACAGGATGGGCGGGGCGCTGAAAAAGGGGCAGAGGAAATCCATCTCGGTTTCCGTCACCTCCACCGACCGCGCGGTGGGCACCCTGTTCGGCTCGGAGATCACCCGGCTCCACGGGGAGAAGGGGCTGGCGGAGGACACCTATACCGTGCGCTGTACCGGCGGCGGGGGACAGTCCTTCGGCGCCTTCATCCCCAGGGGGCTGACCCTGGAGCTGGAGGGGGACGCCAACGACTATTTCGGCAAGGGGCTGTCCGGGGGCAAGCTGGTGCTCTATCCCCCGAAAACTGCCCGGTATCAGGCGGATGAGAACATCATCGTGGGCAACGTGGCCCTGTATGGCGCCACCTCCGGCAAGGCCTTCGTGGCCGGCGTGGCCGGGGAGCGGTTTGCCGTGCGCAATTCCGGCGCCTGGGCGGTGGTGGAGGGCGTGGGCGACCACGGCTGCGAGTATATGACCGGGGGCCGGGTGGTAGTGCTGGGGGACACTGGCAAGAACTTCGCCGCCGGCATGTCCGGGGGCATCGCCTACGTGTGGGACCCCCGGCGGGACCTGTATCTGCGGGTGAACAAGGCCCTGGTGTCCATCGAGCCGGTCACCCAACGGCAGGACAAGGAGGAGCTGCGGCAGATGATCCAGGAGCACGTAGCCGCCACCGGCTCGGCCAAGGGCCGGGCCATCCTGGAGGATTTTGACCGCGCGGTGGAGTCCTTCAAGAAAATCCTGCCCCGGGACTACGACCGGATGCGCAAGGCCGTGGCCCGGGCGCAGGAGCGGGGACTGAGCCGTGATGAGGCGGAGGTTGAGGCCTTTTACGCTGTGACGGGAGGGGAGCTGTAATGGGAAAGCCCACTGGATTTTTGGACTACCGGCGCCGGGGCAACCCGGCTCAGGCGCCGCTGGAGCGCATCCGCCACTGGGATGAATTTCACCCCATGCTGCCGGAGGAGGAGCGCCGGCGGCAGGGGGGACGGTGCATGGAGTGCGGCGTGCCCTTCTGCCAGTCCGGGGTGCAGTTGGCGGGGATGTATACCGGCTGCCCGCTGCACAACCTGGTGCCCGAGTGGAACGACCTGGTGTATCACGGCAATCTGGGCCACGCCCTGAGGCGTCTGCGCAAGACCAACAACTTCCCGGAGTTCACCGGCCGGGTGTGTCCCGCCCTGTGCGAGGCGGCCTGCACCTGCGGCCTCAACGGCGATGCGGTCACCGTGCGGGAGAACGAGCTGGCCATCGTGGAGGAGGGGTACGCGCGGGGGCTCATCGTCCCCCGCCCCCCCAAGGTGCGCACGGGCAAAAAGGTGGCGGTGGTGGGCTCCGGCCCGGCGGGGCTGGCCGCCGCCGACCAGCTAAACCGCCGGGGCCACCTGGTCACCGTCTTTGAGCGGACGGACCGGGTGGGCGGCCTGCTGATGTACGGCATCCCCAACATGAAGCTGCAGAAGGAAGTGATCCGGCGGCGGGCAGAGCTCATGGCCGCCGAGGGGGTGATCTTCCGCACCGGCTGCAACGTGGGGACGGACGTGTCCGCCCAGGAGCTGCTGGCGGGGTACGACGCGGTGATCCTGGCCTGCGGGGCCAAAAAGCCCCGGGATCTGGCGGTTGCCGGAAGGGATGCAGAGGGGATATACTTCGCGGTGGATTTCCTCACCTCCACCACCCGGTCCCTGCTGGACACGGGGCTGGCCAAGGGCACCTATCTGGACGCGGCGGACAAGGATGTGATCATCGTGGGGGGCGGCGACACCGGCAACGACTGTGTGGGCACCGCCATCCGCCACGGCTGCCGCAGCGTCACCCAGATCGAGATGATGCCCAAGGCGCCGGATGCCCGGGGGGACAACAACCCCTGGCCCCAGTGGCCCCGAATCTGCAAGACGGATTACGGCCAGGAGGAGGCCATTGCCCGTTTCGGCCAGGACCCCCGGCGGTACCAGATGACCGTCAAGGAGTGCCGGGCGGATGAGAAGGGGAACCTCCGCTCGGTGATTGCCGTCCGCCTGGAGCCCAAAATGGCGGGCGGGCGGATGAGTATGGCGGAGGTCCCCGGCTCGGAGGAGGAGCTGCCCTGCCAGCTGCTGCTCATCGCCGCCGGCTTCCTGGGCCCGGAGGACGGCGTGCCCGAGGCATTCGGCCTGACCCGGGACGCCCGCTCCAACGTGGCCACCGCCCCCGGCGGATACTTCACCGGGGTGGACAAGGTGTTCGCCGCCGGCGACATGCGCCGGGGCCAGTCCCTGGTGGTGTGGGGCATCGCCGAGGGCCGGGGGGTGGCGGAAGAGGTGGACGCCTATCTCCTGGAGCGGCTGTGAACGAGCTGCCCCAAGTGTAAAGAGCGCCGGCATCCGCTTGTGCGGATGCCGGCGCTCCCTATTTTGATCGTTTTTTTGATTGGCCTCAGGGCTGATCTGTGTCATCCTCATCCTGGAGGGCGTCGTACCCGGTCTGGCCGGTGCGCACCTTGACCACCTGCTCCACGTCGTAGATGAAGATCTTGCCGTCCCCCACATGGCCGGTGTACAGGGCCCTCTTTGCCGTCTCCACCAGAGTCTGGACGGGGATCTTGGAGACGACCACGTCGATTTTCATCTTGGGCAGCAGCCGGGCCTCCACCGGCGCGCCCCGGTAATAGGTCTGATGCCCTTTCTGTGTGCCGTAGCCGAACACATTGGTCACCGTCATGCCGGTGACCCCCAGCCGCTCCAGCGCCTCCTGGAGCTGGGCGAACCGGGACTGATTGGTGATGATGGACACCCGGGTCATCTTGGGGCCGCCGCTTCCGGCAGGGGCAGCCCGGTGGATCACCGGGATGGCCTGGGCGGCGCCGCCCGCCGGGACGGCCGGACGGCCTGCGGGCGCTTCCGCGGCAAACTCCCCGATGGAGGCCGGCGCGGCAAAGTCGGGATAGGCCATGTTGCCGTGCTCCCCGATGTCCAGGCCGGCCAGCTCCTCCTCGCTGGACACCCGGATGCCGATGGTGTGCTTCAGCGCCAGCCAGACCAGGGAGGAGGCGGCAAAGACAAACACGCCGATGGCCGCGATGCCCAGCAGTTCCACCCCCAGCAGGGACAGGCCGCCGCCGTAGAACAGACCGTTGGCTGTGGACAGCGAGGTGACCCCCTCTTTGGCGAACAGCCCCACACAGAGGGTGCCGAACACCCCGCAGCCCAGGTGGACGGAGGTGGCACCCACGGGGTCGTCGATGCCGATCCGGTCAAAGAGCACCACCAGAAACACCACGAGGACACCGGCCACCGCCCCCACCAGCAGGGACGCTTCCACCGTGAAGTAGGCGCAGCCGCCGGTGACGCCCACCAGCCCGGCAAGGCAGCCGTTGATGGTCATGCCCAGGTCGGGCTTGCCCAGGAACACCCAGGCGGTGACGGTGGAGGTGAGCACCGCCGCGATGGCGGAGGTGTTGGTGGTCATGAGGATGTGCATCACGTCAGAGGGGTTCTGAAAGCTCATGGTGGAGCCGGGGTTGAAGCCGAACCAGCCCAGCCAGAGCACGAACAGGCCGATCACCGCCAGGGACATGCTGTGTCCGGGGATGGCCTTGGGCTTGCCGTCCCGCCCGTACTTCCCGATGCGGGGGCCCAGGATCAGCGCCCCGGACAGCGCCGCCCAGCCGCCCACGGAGTGGACCGCGCTGTCCCCGGCAAAGTCCAGGAAGCCCAGCTGGCTCAGCCAGCCGCCGCCCCAGATCCAGTGGCCCACGATGGGGTAGATCACCAGGGTGAGCACAAAGGAGAACAGGATGAAGGAGATGTACTTGATGCGCTCGGCCACCGCGCCGGACACGATGGTGGCCGCCGTGCCGCAGAACACCAGCTGGAAGAAGAACTTTCCCCAGAAGGGCACGGACGAGGTGAGGGTATCGTCATAGAAGGACAGGTCCGACTGCCCCAGGACAAACAGGTGCTCCGTGCCCACGAAGGGGGCGTCCCCGCCGAACATCAGTCCCCAGCCCAGCAGCAGAAAGCCCAGGGACGAGACGGCAAAGACGATGAAGTTCTTGGACAGGATGTTGACGGTATTTTTGGCCCGGGCGAAGCCCGCCTCCACCGCGGCAAAGCCCAGGTTCATGAAGAATACCAGGATCGCGGCCAGAAATACCCACAGGGTGTCTGTGATGGAATACGTCATTTCTCTTACCTCCCCGAATGTGCTCACATCGCCTGCCGTCCCGTCCCCCGCGGTGGCCTGGGCGGGTCAGGCGAGTGAAAAAATAAGAGGACGAAGGCGTTCCGCGGGAACACCTTCGTCCTCTTTGACAGCAGTATAGCATGAGGGGAGGGGCGCGTCAATTAGAACAGATGCCGGAAATGCAATGCTTCAGCGTGATAAAATTCGTGGAGTTTATGGGCCGCCTGCAGGGAAAATGGTCCGGGAAACCTGCGGCGAGGCGGCGGGGGGGTCTATCTGGAAAACCCGCTCTGAAAATAAAAGCCAAAATCTGAAAACTGGATAAATAATAGACGAACTGGCTTTGCTGTGTTAAAATATAACCTGCATGACATGTGATTTGTGCCGCTCTCAGAATGGAGGGAGAAAATTTGGACGAGTTCATGCGGAAAGGTGAACTGATCAAGGCGATGACAGCGGTGGAGCTGCCACCGATGGCAGTGGACAGCGAGATTTCCCAAAGGAGCCGCAGCCAGATTCCCTTATCCAAACTGGCCGCACTGGGGACGGGAATGGAGCCCATTGCAGCGGCTGTTCAGCAGATCGTCAGCCACGGGCAGGCGGTGAGCGGCTATTACAAGGTCACGATTCCGCCAGGAACCCACCTGGCTCAATTTGCGAACAGCCCAGACTTCCTGGGGACTGCGCTGTCCGACGCTACCAATGCCATCCAGAACCAGGCCCATTTGACCCCGCTTATGTGCAACCCGACCATGCTGTTTGTGGCGGCGACCCTGTTCAGCATAGACCAAAAACTGGACGCCATGCAGGAGACGCAGCGGGAGATGCTGGATTTTATCGTTCAGAAACAGAAATCCGAACTGAAGGGCGACCTGGATTTCCTGATTGATGTGTTCAACCACTACAAGTACAACTGTCGGCTCTTTATTTGAAAAGTGAGGATGGTGTGTGCGTTTGACAGCTTCGGCATGGCAGAGCTGGTCGAGAGCAGCGTCCTCTTGTACGGAAAGGATATACGAAAGGAACTGAAATATCCCGCTTTCCACGAACTGTATGCTGACGTTAAACGCCACTATGATACAATCAGAAAATACGCCCAAAGCACCGGACGGAGCTTCTATTCCTTCGGTTGGATGTTGGATATAGCTCGGTGTATCTATACGCTTCGCACCAGCAAGATTATCGCCAAGACCGACGCTGCAGAATGGGCTTTGGAAAACAATCTTTGCCCCGATCCAGATGCTCTTAGATTTGCGCTGAAGGTTCGCAGAAGTCCGTTAGAATACAAGGATGATAAAGAGACATTTGACTACGCAGAAACGCTTGCAAAGCCGATACAGCGCTTTGCAGACATACTGGTGAAAGAACTAATACAAGCAAAGGAGATCAGACAATGATTGCTCTTATAGAACCCTGTGAAAAGTATTTGCAATCATACATTGAAGCTTACGATGAGTATAAGCTGAATGATGTGCAAACTTATGCTTTTGATGATGCCAGAGCTTATAACATCTTTGAAAAGTATGATAACTATAGGCATGAACGGAATTTGAAACCAAACAGAGTTGGTTCTGATTACTACTGGTTGGTTGACGAGGATAGAAACTACTTTATTGGAGAAATAAGCATCCGTCATAGGCTAACCGACGATCTCAAACGCTACGGCGGTCATATCGGCTATGGTGTTCGTTTTTCCGAATGGAAGAAAGGATACGGAACTTTGATGCTTCGCTTGGCGTTGGAAAAGGCAAAAAATATAGGGATAACCACCGCTTTAATTACTTGCGATGATGACAACTACGGTTCAGCAAAAGTAATGGAGAACAACGGTTTTGTATTACAGGATAAAGTACCGAATGTTGTAAACGGGAAAGCAATAACAACCCGAAGATATACGAAAGAATTATAATCTAATCACTAACGCTTGGTTTTTCGATCTGCTTCGCCTTTCCAGTTGGTAAATCGGAACTGTGCATACCATGTTCCATTCTTGTCTTTGTAAGCACCCATTTAGTTGCCTCCTTTTTCTTTTTCGGTTCTCATACCGTATATTTGCTCCTCAAGGTATCGACGACTCACTCTGCCGCTGATAACGATATAGCCCTTTTCGGCAAGCTCGCTATTCAGTTTCTTAATGATTCTGTAAGCCTCAGCACGAGAAATACCGAGAAGTTCTCCAACTTCATCTACTTTGATAAACAAGCTTTCTGCCATATTAAAATCCTCCTAAGAAAGTGTACGGAATTTTATCCTTCACTTGTTAGGACATTTACCGGAGAAAAATCAACGGTCTTTTGTGTCCTCACTTGTCCTCAACGAGAATTTTTTGTTTTGGCGCTTGTCAGAGACATGAGAGAAATGGGTGGATAAAGAATAAAAAACGCTCTCAAATCCAACCAAAAACAGTTAGATTTGAGAGCGTAATAACGCTTTGACATTATTCTCCCTAAAGGAGCCATGTCCTCAATTTGTCCGCAGGAAGCCTTTGGAGAGCCGAAAAACCCTTATAAATCAAGGCTTTTTCGGATACCGTGGGTCATTCCCACTCGGCAAATTCAGATATAGTAGGGTGTATTTGAGGTGATTTCGCAGGAAAAACTTTCGCAAATATGT
>CALWXH010000071.1 GCA_944385465.1 uncultured Oscillospiraceae bacterium
GGGGATACCCAAGGGGGCGCTCCCCCTTGGGCGCACTTTTGGTGACTTTTCTTGCGTGAGAAAAGTCACCCCAGCGGCGCGTCCCGGGGGCTTGGGGGCAGAGCCCCCAACCCAAAGGGCCTGCCGGCACCCCCGGCAAAAAGGACGGGGGAACAGGGGGCTCCGCCCCCTAAATTCCCATCTTTCTATTTTCCGCCCCGTGTGGTATACTGGAAAAAATGCCGCGCGGAGGGTGATCGCATGGAACTGGGTGAAAAGACGCTGAGCAGCAAGCTGGTGTACGACGGCGGGCTGCTGAAGGTATATTACGACACGGTGGAGCTGGCCAACGGCGCCACCTCCTGGCGGGAGGTGGTGCGCCACCCCGGGGCGGTGGTGATGGTGCCGGTGGACGACGAGGGCAACGTGTACCTGGTGCGCCAGTACCGCTACCCCTACGGCCGGGTGCTGCTGGAGGTGCCCGCGGGCAAGCTGGAGTACGGGGAGGAGCCCTTCCCCGCCGCCCAGCGGGAGCTGGAGGAGGAGATCGGCGCCCGCGCCGCCCGGTGGACCCCCATGGGGGAGATGATGCCCACCCCGGGCTTCTGCGACGAGCTGCAGCGGGTCTACCTGGCCCGGGGGCTCACCTTCGGGGCAAACCACCCCGACGAGGACGAATTTCTGGAGATCGTCAAACTGCCCCTGGCCCAGGCCCGGGACATGGCGGTGGACGGCCGCCTGGAGGACTGCAAGACCGTGGCGGCCATTCTGCGGGCCTGCTGCGTGATGGAGCGTGAGGGACATGAATAAGCGCATCCTCATTGTGGAGGACGAGAAGAACATTGTGGACATCCTGGCCTTCAACCTGAAGCGGGAGGGGTACGACACCCTGGAGGCCTACGACGGGGTGGCCGGGCTGCAGCTGGCCCTGGAGCGGGACCCGGACCTGGTGCTGCTGGACCTGATGCTGCCCAAGATGGACGGCTTTGAGATGTGCCGCCGCCTGCGCGCCCAGGGGCGCACCACCCCCGTCATCATGCTCACCGCCCGGGAGGAGGAGACGGACAAGGTGCTGGGGCTGGAGCTGGGGGCGGACGACTACATCACCAAGCCCTTCTCCATGCGGGAGCTACTGGCCCGGGTGAAGGCCAACATCCGCCGCTCCGCCATGGCCCCCGCCGCCCCCGGCCACCGGCTGGAGCTGGGGCGCATCACCGTGGACGAGCAGGCCATGACGGTGAGCAAGGACGGCGTCCCCCTGGAGCTGTCCCAGCGGGAGTACGAGCTGGTGCGCACCCTGGCCACCCACAAGGGGCAGGTGCTCTCCCGGGAGGCCCTCATGGAACAGGTGTGGAACTACGAGGGCTATGTGGGGGACGTGCGGGCGGTGGACGTGGCGGTGCGCCGCCTGCGGGAGAAGATCGAGGACGACCCCGCGGAACCCAAGTTCATTCTCACCCGGCGGGGGCTGGGGTACGCCTTTGGGGCATAGACCTCAAACCTCTGTCCCGTTTGCCGGAGGGTTCCGGCAGGCCCTTTGGATTTTGGGGTTTCGCCCCCAGGGCGACCTGCTTTTCTCACGGGCCAAATGTAACCAAAAGCCCACCCTTTTGCCGGAAAGTTCCGGCAAATCCTTTGGCTTGTCGGGTCCCGCCCCGACAGGCGGGGTACTTTCTCTTGCACCAGAGAAAGTACCCAAAGAGCGTGTCCAGGGGGAGGGCCCCCTGGATACCCCCCGCTCAGTTGCACTGCGTGCTTCTCTTTCCGGCGTCCTTGACTCGCGGCTGCACAGCTTCCCCCGACGCCCTCCGGGCTTCTGCATCCGTATGCTTCGGCTATCCCACCCCACCGGGGCGCCTGGCCGGGCAGGGTACTTTAGTCCTTGCGCCGTTAGGGGTGCAGGCCCGCAGGCTTGAACACCCGCACCAGGCGCCCAAAGGCGGCGCAGAAGATTGCAGGGCAAGTCGGCAAAAGGCCGGGGGCCGCCTTGCGTGGCGGGGAGTGTCAGCATGTGTGCGCTGGTCGTTAGGGGGACGCACCGATTTTACGCCCCCGTAATCGGGGGTTCTTAGGGGGCAAGCCCTGCGTACGAGGGACGCCCTTTGTCCCGAGTTAAGCCGGGGTTGCGCCCCTAAGCGCGTCTTTGCCTACTTTCTGCGCGTGCAGAAAGTAGGTCGCCCTGGGGGCGAAACCCCAAAAACCAGAGGATTTGCCGGAACCCTCCGGCAGAAGAAAGCGGTTTCAGGGCTCCGCCCTGAAGGGCTTGCCGGAACCTTCCGGCAAAGAGACAGAGAAGCGCAGACGGAATATCTCCTATCTCATCGCTCCTATCTGAAAAAGAGCGGGCTTTTGGTTCCTTTTGGCCCGTGCCAAAAGGAACTCGGCCCTCAGGCCGAAACCCGAGCCGCAATTTCCGGCGAAAGGACAGACCCCCGCAGCCGGAATATCTCCTATCTCCTATCTCTTATCTTCACTCTTCACTCTTCACTCTTCACTCTCCACTCTCCACTCTACAAGAAAGTTTTCGTAAGAAGGAACCTCGTGAGGGCGAGAGGGAATCGCAAATCATGCAGAATTGTATCGTATCATTAGGGGGGTGCGCTTCATGCGCCGTGGACTACATATGAAGCTGGTACTCATCATGGTGCTGCTCATCCTGTCGCTGATGACGGTGGTGGGCGCGTTCCTGATGAACTCGGTCACCGGCTACTATATCAACGATTTCTACGGCCAGATCGCCTCCGCCTTCGGCCAGGACAACGCCGACTTCCTCCGGGACCTGGAGAGCCCCACCGAGGGGGAGACCGACGCCGCCGCCATGGTGGACGAGGTGCTCTCCGCCTATGTGGGCGTGCTGGGGGTGGACGGGCGCAACCGCAACTACTTCGTGCTGGACGGCACCACCGGCCGGTACCTGGCCGGCTCCGCCGAGGAGCCCGAGGGCGGCCTGGCCATCACCCCCAACATCTCCGCCGCCCTGCTGGGGGAGGTGGGCTTTGAGAGCGACGTGGCCGCCGACTACATGGACGCCGCCATCCCCATCCACCGGGGGGGCGAGTCCTATGTGGTGTACATCCTGGACAACCGGGCCACCGTGCGCAGCCTGAACAGCGCCATGTTCACCCTCATCCTGGAGGCTTTGGTGGTGGGCCTGGCCATCTCCATCCTGCTGTCCTTCCTGCTGTCCAAGACCATGGTCACCCCCCTGCAGCGCCTCACCGACGGTTTGCAGGAGGTGGCCGCCGGCGACTTCTCCAAAAAATTGGAGGTCACCTCCCGGGACGAGATCGGCCAGCTCACCGAGAGCTTCAACTCCATGGCCCGGCAGCTGGAGTCCACCATCGCCGCGGTGCGCAACGAGCGCAACAAGCTGGACACCCTCTTCCTCCACATGGCCGACGGCGTGGTGGCCTTCGACCGGGAGGGGAAGGTCATCCACTCCAACCCGGCGGCCGGCCGGATGCTCCGGCGCTCCTTCGGGCCGGAGGACCGCTATGAAGATCTGTTCGGCGACCTGTTCTCCCTGGAGCAGGTGGAGCAGGTGGACGGCCACCTGTCCGGCGAGCGGGAGGTGGCCGGCCGCTCTCTGGAGCTGCTGCTGGCCCCCTTCGCCCGGGGGGAGGAGGGGGGCGTGCTGGTGCTCATCCACGACGTCACCGAGCAGCGCTCCGCCGAGCGCATGCGCAAGGACTTTGTGGCCAACGTCTCCCACGAGCTGCGCACCCCCCTCACCAACATCCGCAGCTATGCCGAGACCCTGGAGGAGGGGCTGGGGGACCTGCCGCCGGAGACCGCCCGGACCTTCCTGGGGGTCATCCTCAACGAGTCCGACCGCATGACCCACATCGTGCAGGACCTGCTCACCCTGTCCCGGTTCGACTCCGGCCGCAGCGAGCTGCACCTGACCCGGTTCTCCTTCGGCCAGGCGGTGGAGGACACCTACCGGGCGGTGCTCATGGACGCCCAGAAGCACGCCCACTCCGTCCGGCTGGAGATGCCCGGCCAGCTGCCCCAGGTGCTGGCCGACCACGAGCGGGTGATGCAGGTGATGATGAACATCGTGTCCAACGCCATCAAGTACACCCCCGACGGGGGCACCATCGTCATCTCCGCCGGCCAGGGCCCCGGGACGGCCTGGATGCAGGTGGACGACAACGGCATCGGCATCCCCGACTCCGACCGGGACCGCATCTTTGAGCGCTTCTACCGGGTGGACAAGGCCCGCTCCCGCCAGTCCGGCGGCACCGGCCTGGGCCTGTCCATCGCCAAGGAGATCGTGGACCTGCACCAGGGCCGGCTGTACCTGGTGGACAAGGACGGCCCCGGCCTGACCATCCGCATGGAGCTGCCGGTGGACGGCCCCGCCCCGGAAGGAGGCCGCCCATGAGACGCACACGCCGCTGGGTGGAGCTCGGCAAGGACGTGCTCATCGCCGCCCTGGCCCTGTCCGCCATCGCCCTGTTCACCATGACCCCCCTGGTCCAGGACAGCGGGCTGCTCTCCACCACCCCGCCCCCCGTCCAGGCTGGGCGGGGGGACAGCGTCACCCTCACCGCCGCCGCCTATCCCTCCCGGATGGCCCTCACCAGCGACACCGGGCGGTACGGCGTGCAGTACGACCAGAGCGCGGTGGACCAGCTGTTCTCCCAGACCGGCGCGCTGCTGGGGGAGGCCCTCACCTCCGCCGGCCAGCCGGAAGCCCTGGAGGAGGAGCGCTGGCGCGCCCTGCTCCAGGGGGAGAACCTCTACTTTGACTTCTCCGGCCAGATCCCCCTGGCCGCCCTGGGCAGCTGGCTGGACCCCCTGGGTCAGCAGTGCGCCCTGGAGGGCAGCGCCCGGCGCATCCTGCTGGCCGCCGGGGAGGAGGATACGGAGGTGCTGTGGTAGCAGGGGGAGGAGGTCGACTTCTTCTCCTGCCAGACCGGGCTGTCCCGCTCCCTCCACCTGAGCCCCGCCGTGACCGGCACGGAGGAAAACGGCGCCCTGTTCGCCTTTGAAAACCCGTCCCTGTCCCCCCTGCTGGACCCCTATACCCTGTTCACCGAGTCCGTCTCCCAGGCGGTGTACGCCGCCTCCACCCCCGTCAGCTCCGGCAGCGACCTGTCCTGGCTGCTGGACGCGCTGTCCTTCAACGGCCAGAACCACACCTCCATCACCGGGGGCGAGGCCTACCTGGAGGGGGACGACCGGCTGGAGGTGCGCAGCGGCGGCACGGTGCTGTTCCGGGCGGGCCAGCCCGGCCGGTACCCCGTGGCCCGCACCGGCGCCCAGCCCACCCTGGCCGAGATGGTGGAGGCCGCCCGGGAGCTGGCGGAGGCCACCATCGGGGCCAACTGCGGCCAGGCCCGGCTGCACCTGATCTCCGCCCGGGAGACCCAGGAGGGCTGGCTGATCCAGTTCGGCTACCAGCTGGACGGCAGCTCCGTCTGGCTGTACGAGGACGGCTGGGCCGCCCAGTTCCTGGTGCGGGACGGCTTTGTCACCCAGTTCACCCTCCAGTTCCGCACCTACACCGACACCGGTGAGCAGGCCGTGCTGCTTCCGGCGGACCGGGCGGCGGCCATCCTGCCCACCCTCACCCGGCAGCCCCGGGAGCTGGTGCTCCAGTACCGGGACCAGGGGGAGAGCCTGGTGGAGCCCATCTGGGTGGCGCAATAAATCCCGGGGCGAAGCCCCGGGCCCCTGTCCTTTTGCCGGCGGGTGCCGGCAAAAGGGTTCCGGTTTCGCCCGGAAGGGCGACCTACTTTCTGCGCGCGCAGAAAGTAGGCAAAGACGCGCATAGGGGGACAAATCCATCGGACAAAGGGCGTCCTCCAGGATTTGACCCCCTAAGAACCCCCGGTTTACGGGAGAGCAGAATCGGTGCCAGTCTCTATTGACCGGCGCACACCTGCTGACACCTTCAGCGTCGCAAGGCGGCCCCCGGCCTTTTGCGCAGCTGACCTGCTACCCTGTCCCCCGCCTATGGGCGCCTGCCCTTGGTGTTCAAGCCTGCGGGTCTGCGCCTCTAACGCCTCATCCGCCTCGCTGCGCTCGGCACCTTCTCCTGAAGGAGAAGGCTTTCGGAATGGCGGTGCCTTTGGCCTTCCCCTTGAGGGGAAGGTGGCACAGCGAAGCTGTGACGGATGAGGTGCGCACCACGCCCCAGGGCCCTGCCCGGCCAGGCGCCCCGATGGGGTGCAACAGCCCAAGCATACGGATGCACAAGCCCGGAGGGCGCCGGGGGAAGCTATGCAACCGCGGGTCACGCACGCCGGAAAGAGAAGAACGCACCCCAACTGAGCGGGGGGGATACCCAAGGGGGGTCCGCCCCCCTTCGGGCGCACTTTTGGTGACTTTTCTTGCGTGAGAAAAGTCACCCGCCTGTCGGGGCGGGACCCGACACGTATAGGGCTTGCCGGCACCCTCCGGCAGAAGAAAGCGGTTTCAGGGCTCCGCCCTGAAGGGCCCGCCGGCCCCCGCCGGCAAACGATTTGAACTTTGTGAAGGAGCACACCATGGAGTGGAGCAAGGTCAAAAACATCATCATCCTCCTGCTTCTGCTGGTCAACGGCTTCCTGCTGGTGCTGGTGGCCGCCCGGCACAGCGGGACAGACCAGTATCAGCGCTCCGCCCTCACCCAGGCGGTGGAGGTGCTGGAGCACAACGGCATCCAGGTGGACCAGTCCGCCCTGGCGGACACCCAGGGGCTGTCCTCCCAGTCGGTGGAGCGCAGCCTGGACGTGGAGGAGGCCCTGGCCGCCGTCCTGCTGGGCGACACCCTCACCCGGGAGGACCAGGGGGGCGGGCTGTACGCCTACCGCAGCGAGCTGGGGCAGGTGAGCATCCGCTCCGGCGGCGCCATCTCCGCCCGGCTGGCGGAGGACGAGCGCTGGCGCACCGGGGACCCCCAGGGCCACGCCGCCTCCCTGCTGGCCGGGATGGGCATCCAGGCCCAGGCCGTCCAGGCCAATCTGGACGAGGAGGGCACGGGGAGCGTGCGCTTCCGCCAGCTGTGGCAGGACGTGCCCGTCTTCTCCAGCCATGTGACCTTCACCTACCGCCAGGGCGCCCTGGCCAGCCTCAGCGGGGTGCTGCTGATCCAGGACCCCGACCAGGTCACCGCCGGGGCGGAGGCGTCCATGACCCTGCCCACCGCCCTGCTGCGCTTTCTGGACGGGATCCTGGCCAACGGCGATCTGTGCTCCAGCGTCCAGGCCATGACGCCGGGCTGGCTGATGAGCCAGTCCTTCTCCGGCCTGGTCTCCCTCAGCCCCGCCTGGCAGGTGTCCACCGACATGGCCCAGTACTACCTGAACGCGGTGACGGGGGAGCTCACCCGGACCGCCGCGGGGTGAGCCCGCATTTTCAGCTTGCAAACGGCGCCGGGGGCCGGTATAATATCCCGGAACATTTCCATCACACATACGGAGGTCTTTCACTATGGCTTTGGACACGCAGTGGTTTGAGGAACTGGAGGCGCGCATCCCCCACGGGCAGGTGCGCACCCGCTTCGCCCCCTCCCCCACCGGATATATGCACGTGGGCAACCTGCGCACCGCCCTGTACACCTATCTCATCGCCCGCCACGCCGGGGGCAAATTCATCCTGCGCATCGAGGACACCGACCAGGGCCGGCTGGTGGAGGACGCGGTGGACATCATCTACGCCACCATGCGCCGGTGCGGGCTGAGCTGGGACGAGGGCCCCGACGTGGGCGGCCCGGTGGGCCCCTATATCCAGACCCAGCGCCGGGAGCTGTACGGCAAGTACGCCCGCCTGCTGGTGGAGCGGGGCCACGCCTACTACTGCTTCTGCCAGAAGGAGGAGAGCGAGGAGGACGCCGGGGACTTTGACCGCCAGGCCGACCCCTGCCGGGCCCTCTCCCCCGCCCAGGCCCAGGCCCGGGTGGACGCCGGGGAGCCCTACGTCATCCGCCAGCGCATCCCCGAGGGCACCACCACCTTCCACGACGCGGTGTACGGGGACATCACCGTGGACAACGCCGAGCTGGACGACCAGATCCTGCTCAAGTCCGACGGCCTGCCCACCTACAACTTCGCCAACGTGGTGGACGACCACCTCATGGGCATCACCCACGTGGTGCGGGGGGCCGAGTACCTGTCCTCCGCCCCCAAGTACAACCTGCTCTACCAGGCCTTCGGCTGGGAGATCCCCACCTATGTCCACTGCGCCAGCGTGATGATCACCGACCCTGCCACCGGGGCGGTGCGCAAGATGTCCAAGCGCAAGGGCGACCCCTCTTACGAGGATCTCATGGAGCAGGGCTATCTGTCTGAGGCGGTGGTGAACTACGTGGCCCTGCTGGGCTGGGCCCCCCACGGGGAGCTTTCCGAGCGGGAGTTCTTCACCCTGCCCGAGCTGGTGGAGGTGTTTGAGATCTCCGGCATCTCCAAGTCCCCCTCCGCCTTTGACATGGAGAAGCTCAACTACTTCAACGCCGCCTACCTGCGCGCCCTGTCCCCGGAGGACTTCGCCAAAGTGGCCGGGCCCTATATCCGCCAGGCGGTACACAATCCCGCCTGCGACCCGGCGGCCATCGCCGCCCTGCTCCAGGCCCGGTGCGAAAAGCTCACCGACATCCCGGAGAAGGTGGACTTCT
>CALWXH010000072.1 GCA_944385465.1 uncultured Oscillospiraceae bacterium
GTGATGGTGATGTGCTGCTCCTTGCCGGTGCCCAGGTCCTTGGCGGACACGTTCACGATGCCGTTGGCGTCGATGTCAAAGGTGACCTCGATCTGGGGCACGCCCCGGCGGGCGGGGGCGATGCCGTCCAGGTGGAAGCGGCCCAGGGTCTTGTTGTACTGGGCCATCTCACGCTCGCCCTGGAGCACGTGGACCTCCACGGAGGTCTGGTTGTCGGCGGCGGTGGTGAAGATCTGGCTCTTCTTGGCGGGGATGGTGGTGTTGCGCTCGATGAGCTTGGTCATCACGCCGCCCATGGTCTCAATGCCCAGGGACAGGGGGGTGACGTCCAGCAGCAGCAGGCCCTTCACGTCGCCCACCAGCACGCCGCCCTGGAGGGCGGCGCCCATGGCCACGCACTCGTCGGGGTTGATGCCCTTGAAGCCCTCTTTGCCGGTGAGCTTCTTCACCATCTCCTGCACGGCGGGGATCCGGCTGGATCCGCCCACCATCAGCACCTTCTGGATGTCGTTGCCGGACAGGCCCGCGTCGCTCATGGCCTGGCGCACGGGGCCGGCGGTGGCCTCCACCAGATGGGCGGTGAGCTGGTCGAACTTGGCCCGGGTGAGGGTCAGCTCCAGGTGCTTGGGCCCGGTGGCGTCGGCGGTGATATAGGGCAGGTTGATGGAGGTGGAGGTGACGCCGGACAGCTCGATCTTGGCCTTCTCGGCGGCCTCCTTCAGCCGCTGCATGGCCACCTTGTCGCCGGTGAGGTCGATGCCCTCGCTCTTCTTGAACTCGGCGGCCATCCAGTCCATGACGCACTTGTCGAAGTCGTCGCCGCCCAGGCGGTTGTTGCCGGCGGTGGCCAGCACCTCGATGACGCCGTCGCCCACTTCCAGCACGGACACGTCGAAGGTACCGCCGCCCAGGTCGTACACCATGATCTTCTGGTCGGACTCCTTGTCCACACCGTAGGCCAGGGCCGCGGCGGTGGGCTCGTTGATGATGCGCTTCACGTCCAGGCCGGCGATCTTGCCAGCATCCTTGGTGGCCTGGCGCTGGGAGTCGGTGAAGTAGGCGGGGACGGTGATGACCGCCTCGGTGACGCTCTGGCCCAGGTAGGCCTCGGCGTCCGCCTTCAGCTTCTGCAGGATCATGGCGCTGATCTCCTGAGGCGTGTAGGCCTTGCCGTCGATGTTCACCTTGTAGTCGGAGCCCATCTCACGCTTGATGGAAATCACGGTGCGGTCGGGGTTAGTGATGGCCTGGCGCTTGGCCACCTGGCCCACCATGCGCTCGCCGTCCTTGGAAAAGGCCACCACGGACGGAGTGGTGCGGTTGCCCTCCGCGTTGGGGATGACGACGGCCTCGCCGCCCTCCATCACAGCCACACAGCTGTTGGTTGTACCCAGGTCGATACCGATAATCTTAGACATAATGAATTCCTCCTATATGATACGAAAATGTTTTTACAACGTAATCAGTCCAGAGTGGGGAGTGAAGAGTGGAGAGTTGAGATATGGTGCCCGGCACAGCCGGGCATTTCATCCATCGCGCCGGGCGCGATGGGACATCTTCACTCTTAACTCTTCACTTTTCACTCTTAGTTTGCCACTTTGACCATGGCGAAGCGGATGACCTTGTCCCCGCAGGTGAAGCCCTGCTGGAACACCTCCACCACGGTGTTCTCGCCCACGGAGTCATCCTCCACGTGCATCACCGCGTTGTGGCAGTTGGGGTCAAAGGTCTCGCCCAGGGCGGGGATCAGCTCCACACCCAGCTTGGTGAGGGCGTCCTGCAGCCCCTTCATGGTCATCTCCACACCCTTGGCGTAGGCCTCATCACAGGTCTCCTGCTTCAAAGCCCGCTCCAGGTTGTCGTACACCGGCAGGAAGGCCGCCACGGTATCCGCCTTGGCCTGGGTCCACACGGACTCCTTTTCCTTGGCGGTGCGCTTGCGGTAATTGTCATATTCCGCGGCCAGCCGGAGATACTGGTCCTCCTTCTCCGCCAGGGCCTGGCGGGCGGTCTGGAGATCGGCGGCTCCCGCCGTCTCTTCCGGCTGCTGTCCGCTCTCCCCGGCGGCGGCCGCAGCGGTGTCAGCCGCCTGCTCTTCCTCCTGCCGGAGCTCTTTCTCTTTCTTTTTCTTCTGATCAGCCATGGAACGCTATTCCTCCTTCTCAGGCTTGCCCGGAGGCAGCTCTGTCTGTCCGAACAATTTGCTCAGCCCGTCGGCCACGTAGGACAGTTTGGCGGCCACTTTGGCATAGTCCATACGGGTGGGCCCCACCACACCGATGACGCCCTTCATGCCGTCTCCGATGTCGTAGCTGGCCAGCACCACGCTGGTATCCTTCAGCTCGTCGGCCACATTCTCCGGGCCGATGAGGATCTTGGTGTTGTCGTCTCCCATGGCGGGCAGAGGCAGGGACTGTGCCAGCATCTGCTCCTCAGAGAGATAGCTCATCAGGCGCTGGGCCTTGTTCACATCCTGATATTCCGGGTGGTCCAGCAGATGGCTGGCCCCGGCAGTGAACACCGCGTTGTGTTCCAGGCTCTCCAGCACCTCCATGGCAAAGGACACCACCAGGGAGATCAGTCCATAGGAGCTGCCGGCGGCGTGCTCCGCCACCCGCATCAGCTCCGGCGTGAGCTCATCCAGGGTCTTGCCCACAAAAGAGGTGTTGAGCAGGGTGGTGAGCAGCTGCAGCTGGGGCTCTGAGAGATCCACCGGCAGGCGGATGAGCTTGTTGCGCACCACGCTGCTGTCGGTCATCACCACCACAATGAAGGAGTTGCCGTCCACCAGGATCAGGTCGAAGCGGCGGATGGTCACCTTCCTGGCGTTGCCCGCCAGGGCAAAGGCCGGATAGTTGGTCAGCTGGGACACCATGCGCCCGGCCTGGTCAATGACCTTGTCCAGCTCCCGCATCTTCAGGTGCAGGGCCTCGTTGATCTGGCGGGTCTCCTCCAGGCTCAGCCGCTGCTCTTCCATCAGTTCGTTGACGTACAGCCGGTACCCCTTGGGAGAGGGGATGCGCCCGGCGGAGGTGTGGGGCTGTTCCAGATAGCCCTGCTCGGTGAGGTCGGCCAGCTCGTTGCGGATGGTGGCGGAGGAGACATTCAGATCTGCCAGCTCCAGAATGGCCTTGGAGCCCACCGGCTCCGCCGTGCGGATGTAGCTCTCCACCACGGCACGCAGGATCTTTTTCTTGCGCTCGGTCAGCTCCATGCCCTCGCCTCCTGTCTGTCTTCCCGTCCGCGCCGCAGCGCTTCCCGGTCGTCACGGCTTTGTTAGCACTCCTATTCCCCGAGTGCTAAACATAATGTACCACCCGCCCACAGGATTGTCAATAGTCCAGTTGTAAATTAAATGTGAATGATTCCCCCTGCAAAAACCGCGGTTCTTTTTCGCACCACATCTGCCGGATTGCTAAATCGCGGTTCTCCGCTCCGCCCCCGGAAAAAGAAAGTGCTTCCTTTTCCAATGGTTTCGTAGTATGATAAATGTGCATTGATATCCTGTGCCGCCTTGTGGCCGTAAGGAGGCTGTTATGAACTTGTCCATCCATACCCTGCCCGGCCTGGCCCTGTCCGCCTCCCCCGCCCAGAGCGGCGCTGAGTCCGCCATGGGCCTGTGGGAGTCTGTCAGCTATGGCCTGAGCTGGTTTTTCGGAAACCTCGCCCCGGCCGCCATCTGGGTCCCTGTGGCCCTGGCCATCTGCCTGGCCTTCTTCGGATACTACTGGCACTGTCTCCAGCCCCGGCCCCACACCCTGGAGTGGATCTCCATGGCGATGGCCCGCTCCAGGCCCCGGCACATGACCCTCACCCTGCGCCGCCATCCCCTCCAGTGCAAGGACGCGCTGCCCATGCTGCTCATCACGGTGGTATACGCTGCCACCGCTTTTTTCCGGCTGGGCGACACCGATGTCCCCCAGACCTATACCGTCTTTCAGGACGACACCTCCTATACCTTCTCCTTCAGCCAGCCGGTGACGGTGGACAAGCTGTCCTTCTACACCACCCTGGGAGACGGCACCTATCGGGTGGAGTGGTCCACGGACAACGGGCGCCACTGGGAGGGCGTCACCCTGGAGCAGCCCTATAATTCCCTGCTGAAGTGGGAGGTCATGGACCTCACCCAGCCCGGTGAGGACGGGGAGGAAGCCCCCGGCCCGGTCACTGCCGAGCTGTGGCGCATCTCCGCCGGCTCCGTGAACCGGTATGAGGGGCTGTGGCTGGCGGAGCTGGCCCTGTGGAACCACGGGGAGGCCCTGGTGCCCCAATCTGTATCCGCCGGCGGGGAGGCCCTGTTTGACGAGTCCGATGTGTGGGCCATGAAGGCCACCTATCTGAACTCCTCCTACTTTGACGAGATCTACCATCCCCGCACCGCCCTGGAGCACCTGAACAACATCTACCCCTACGAGGTGTCCCACCCGCCCCTAGGCAAGCTCATCATCGCCGCCGGCATCTCCCTGTTTGGCATGACCCCCTTTGGCTGGCGGTTCATGGGCACCCTGTTCGGCGTGCTCATGCTGCCCATCCTCTATGTATTTCTGAAAAACCTCTTCGGCAAGACCCCGGTGGCCGTGTGCGGCACCTGTCTGTTCGCCTTTGACTTCATGCACCTGGTGCAGACCCGCATCGCCACCATAGACACCTACGGGGTGTTCTTCATCTTAGTGTCCTACTACTTCATGTACCGCTGGCTCACCGTCCCCGCCGGGACCGGGCTGCGCCGGTCCGTCCCCTCCCTGTTCCTGTGCGGGCTGTTCTGGGGCATCGGCTGCGCCAGCAAGTGGACGGTGGTATATGCCGGGGCGGGGCTGGCCCTGCTGTGGCTGCTGGGGCTGATCTTCAAGGGCAGGGAATGGCGCCGGCTGGCCGCCGCCCAGCCGGAGGACGGAGCACAGGCCCCGCCCATCCCCGCCTTCCGCACCCATGTGACGGGCACCGTCGCCCTGTCCGTGGTGTTTTTCATCGCCATCCCCCTGTGCATCTATGCGGCCGCCTACATCCCCTATGCCACCGCGGCCGCCGCCCGGGACGGCACCCAGGCCACCTTCCAGAGCCTTTTGGACATCGTGTGGGACAACCAGGTGTTCATGCTCACCTACCACCAGGGCGTCCACACCCCCCATCCCTACGAGTCCTACTGGTACCAGTGGATTTTCGACGGCCGGCCCATCCTCTACTACCGGGATCTGGACTATTCCGCCTCCCTGGGCATCAAGAGCCTGTTCGCCTCCTTCAATAACCCCCTGGTGTCCTGGGGCGGGCTGCTGGCCTTCTTCGCCGTGCTCATCCAGACCATCCGCCGCAAGAGCGGGAAGGGGCTGTTCATCCTCATCGCCATCCTGTCCCAGTTCCTGCCCTGGCTGCCCATCGGGCGCATCCTGTTCGCCTATCACTATTTCCCCACCATCCTGTTCCTGGTGTTTGCCATCGCCTATCTCATGAACCACATGTTTGCCCGGCGCCGCCAGGGATACCGGCTGGCGGTGTATGGCTTCACCGGCTGCGCCGTGGGGCTGTACGCCCTGTTCTACCCCGCCCTCACAGGCCTCTATATGCCGGTGTGGTACAGCCAGGCCTTCCTGCGTTGGCTGCCCAGCTGGCCGCTATAAAATTACAGGGAGAGTCAAACCTTTCCCCGCGGAATTGCCCCTGCGCCGCACCCGCCGCAAGGGGCATGGGGCAGTGGGCAGAACCCTGACCCGTCATCTCCACTCTTCACTCTCCACTCTTCACTCTAATCTTGAGGTGACCTTCTTGTATTTCTGCGATACCCACACCCACTCCCGCCTCTCCCCGGACAGCGACGCCCCCTTGGAGGCCATGACCCAACAGGCCGCGGCCCTAGGGCTGCAGGTCCTGTACGTCACCGATCACTGTGACCTGGTGAACGGCAGAGGCCATCCGGTGGACCGGTTTGACTGGCCCGCCGCCCTGGCCCAGCTCCGCCGGGCCAGAGCCCAGGTGCCGGAGCTGGAGTTGCGTCTGGGGCTGGAACTGGGCTCCGCCATCTACAATCCAACCATCGCCCGAACCATCCTGGCCCAGGCCGGAGACCATCTGGACTTCGTGCTGGGCTCCCTCCACAACTGGCTGTGGGAGCGGGACAACATCGATCTGTACTACACCGACTTCACCGGCGACCCCGACCTGGCCCGCCGGTGCCTGGACCGGTGCCTGGAGCACACCTGGACGCTGGTCACCCAGTGCCCGGACTGCTATGACAGCCTGGCCCACATCATCTACCCCCTGCGCTACCTGCGCCGGGACGGGCACCCCCTCTCCCTGGCGGAGTACGAGGATCGGGTGCGGGCCATTTTCACCCAGGTGGCGTCCACCGGCCACGCCCTGGAGGTCAATACCTGCCGGGGGCAGGACCTGGCGGACTGGCCGGTGCTCCTGGACTGGTACAAGTCGTGCGGCGGCGAGTATGTCACCCTGGGTTCCGACGCCCACCGCCCCCAGGATCTGGCCAAGGGAATCCGGGAGGCCGTCGCCATGGTGGACGCCGCGGGCTTCCGGTATCTCACCACCTACGAAAAGCGGCGTCCCGTCCCCCACAAACTGTAAGATCATAAAAATTCAACAGAAGGAGCACACATATCATGAAAATCTCTCTGGGCTGCGACCACGGGGCATACGCCCTGAAGGAACATCTGAAGGACTACCTCACCAAGCAGGGCCACACCGTGGTGGACTGCGGCACCTACTCCACCGACAGCTGCGATTACCCCATCTTCGCCCGGGCCGCCGCCCAGAAGGTAGCCAGCGGGGAATGCGACCGGGGCATCGTGCTGTGCACCACCGGCATCGGCGTGTCCATCACCGCCAACAAGGTCAAGGGCATCCGGTGCGCTTTGTGCCGGGACCTGCTCACCGCCACCCTCACCCGGCAGCACAACGACTCCAACATGCTGGCCCTGGCCGGCGGCTTCACCGGCCCCTTTGAGGCCGAGCGCCTGGTGGATGCCTTCCTCACCACCGAATTTGAGGGCGGCCGGCATGAGCGCCGGGTAAAGCTGGTGATGGAGACGGAATCCCTGTGAGCTCCCCCTGGTTTCAGGTTCAGCCGCTGGAGCCGGATACCTATGTCATCAGCGAGTGGAGCCACTGGGAGCAGACCCACTGCTACCTGCTCCTGGGCCGGGCTCAGGCCCTGCTCATCGACACCGGCCTGGGGGTCGCCCCCCTGCGCCCGGTGGTGGAGTCCCTCACCGGCCTGCCTGTGACTGCCGTGCTCACCCACGCCCACTGGGACCATATCGGCTCCCTGGGGGAGTTTGACCGCCGCCTGGCCCATCCCGCAGAGGCTCCCTGGCTGTCCGGCTCCTTCCCCCTGCCTCTGAGCGCGGTGAAGGCCAGCCTTCTGCGAGAGCCCTGCCCCTTTCCGCCGGAGTTTGACCCGGAGCGCTATGCCATTTACCAGGAGGGCGTCACCGGGGTCATCGAAGACGGCCAGACATTCGACCTGGGCGGGCGCACCGTCACCGCCCTGCACACGCCTGGGCACTCCCCCGGCCAGCTGTGCTACTGGGAGGAGGCCCGGGGCGCCCTCTACTCCGGCGACCTGCTCTACCGGGGCAGGCTGGACCTGTTCTACCCCACCACCGACCCCGCCGCCTTCCTCACCTCGGCGCGGCGGGTGGCGGCTCTGCCCATCCAGGCCATCCGCCCCGGGCACTTCAGCCTGGACCTCCCGCCAGAGCTGGCCCAAGATGTGCTGACTGCCGCCCAATCCCTGGGGGAGCAGGGCAAGCTGCACCATGGCGCGGGTCTCTTCCTCTTCCATGGGTTTTCCATCCACCTGTGAGCACAGCGTTCCGTCTTTCTCCGGCCACGGGCCCGGAATCCTTGTGGTTTTGCCCTTGACAACCGCCCCGACCGGTGATATAGTACCCTCGTCAAAACGGCAAGGACGGAGACGAGCCCGCAATGCCCCGGACAGAGAGAGACCCGCTTGGTGGAAGGGTCTTGCGGCAGGCGGCGGGCGGTACCACTCCCGAGCCGCCCGGGACGACCGGGATGGGCCCTTCCCATTACAGGAGGACACAAAGCGACAGCAAGTTTGCTGTAATTAGGGTGGAACCGTGGGACGTATATGTTGCGCCTCACCCCTGAACCATCAGGGGTGAGGCGCTTTATTTTCTTGCCCCGAATATTTGGAAAGGAGCAAACAGACATGTCTGAAGAGAATCTTTACACCTTTGAAAACGAGCAGTACCGCAAGACCTACTGGCACACCTGCTCCCACATCCTGGCCCAGGCCATGAAGCGGCTCCACCCGGAGGTGAAGCTGGCCATCGGCCCGGCCATCGACAACGGCTTCTACTA
>CALWXH010000073.1 GCA_944385465.1 uncultured Oscillospiraceae bacterium
ACAACATCGTGGACATCACCAACTACGTCATGCTGGAGTACGGCCAGCCCATGCACGCCTTTGACTACCGCTATGTGCAGGGGGGCAAGATCATCGTCCGCCGGGCCGCTGACGGCGAGGAGCTGACCACCCTGGACGGCCAGGTGCGCAAGCTGAACCACGACCACCTGGTCATCGCCGACGACACCCGGGCGGTGGGCCTGGCGGGCATCATGGGGGGGATGAACTCCGAGATCGTGGCCGACACCGCCGACGTGGTGTTCGAGTCGGCCTGCTTTGACGGCACCTGCATCCGCAAGGGGGCTCTGGCCCTGGGCATGCGCACCGAGGCGTCCGCCAAGTTCGAGAAGGGGCTGGACCCCATGAACACCCTCCCCGCCGTCAACCGGGCCTGCGAGCTGGTGGAGCTTCTGGGGGCCGGTGAAGTGGTGGACGGGGTCATCGACATCCTGAACCTCGTGCCCCAGCCCACGGTGCTCCAGCTGGAACCGGACAAGATCAATGCCCTGCTGGGCACCGACGTTCCGGAATCCGACATGGCGGCCATCCTGCGCAAGCTGGGCTTCCAGGTGGAGGGGGACCAGGTCACCGTCCCCTCCTGGCGCGGGGACGTGCAGCGCATGGCCGACCTGGCGGAGGAGGTGGCCCGGTTCTACGGCTACAACAACATCCCCGTCACCCTCATGCGGGGCCAGACCACCCAGGGGGGCTACTCCCCAGAACAGCAGCTGGAGAATCGGCTGGGGGCGCTGTGCCGGGCCTGCGGCTACGATGAGATCATCACCTACTCCTTCATCTCCCCCGCCCAGTACGACAAAATCCGCTGGCCCCAGGACTATGCCGCCCGGAAGAGCTTCAAGATTTTGAACCCCCTGGGGGAGGACACCTCCATCATGCGCACCACCACCCTGCCCTCCATGCTGGACATCCTCACCCGGAACTGGAACTACCGGAACAAGTCCGCCCGGCTGTACGAACTGGCCCGGGTCTACCTGCCCAAGTCCGGCTCCGCCTCCCAGAAGCCTGTGGACCCCAAGGATCCCTCCCTGTCCGCCTCCAAGGAGGCGCTGGAGAAGCTGGGACTTTCCGGCCTCACCGAAGCCTTGGTCGATGGAATCAACAAGCTGACCGAGGATGACGGCCTGGCCAACGAGGCCAAGGTGCTCACCTTAGGGGCCTACGGCGAGGACATGGACTTCTTCACCCTGAAGGGAGTCATGGAGGCCATCCTGAAGGACATCCGCGCCGCCGACGTCCACTTCGAGGGGCCCACCGGCGCCCCCTCCGACGCCTCCTGGCACCCCGGCCGGTGCGCCACGGTGTGGAGCGGCAGCGACTGCATCGGCATCTTCGGCCAGGTCCACCCCCTGGTGGCCCGGAACTACGGGGTGGACGGGGAGCTGTACTGCGCCGAGCTCAGCTTCGACGAGCTGCTGCACGCCCAGGGCCCCGACCCGGAGTACACCCCCCTGCCCAAGTTCCCCTCCGTCACCCGGGACATCGCCGTGGTGTGCGACCAAGCCGTCACCGTGGGTGCGCTGGAAAACGCCATCCGCAAGGGGGCCCGGGGCCTGCTCAAGGAGGTCACTCTCTTTGACATCTACCAGGGCAAGGGCATCCCCGAGGGCAAGAAGTCGGTGGCCTTCAACCTGGTGCTGCGCTCCGACGAGCGCTCCCTCACCGGCGAGGAGGCGGACGCCGACGTCAAGTCTATTCTGGAAACGCTGGAACAGGACTGCGGCGCGGTGCTGCGGTAACCGAACGATTTTTCACCGGAAAGAGCCGCCCGAGGGCGGCGGAACGCTCCGCCCCCGGTGCGTCTCAGGTTTCGCCTGAGGGCGACCTACTTTCGCCGGAGGGTTCCGGCAACCTCTTTGGATTTTGGGTTTTCGCCCCCAGGGCGACCTACTTTCTGCGCGCGCAGAAAGTAGGCAAAGACGCGCATAGGGGGTCGGCCTCCGATTCGACATGGAGCAAAGGACGCTCCATGCTCATAGTCGGCCACCCCCTATGTACCCCCAATTTACGGGGGCGTAAAATCGGTGCGCCCCCCTAACGACCGGCGTCCTCCTGCTGACACTCCCTGCCACACACGGCGGCCCCCGGCCTTTTGCCCAAGTGACCTGTGAATCTTCTACCACGCCTACGGGCGCCTGGTCTTGGTGTTCAAGCCTGCGGGTCTGCGTCTCTAACGGCGCACCACGCCGAAGGGCCTCGCCCGGCCAGGCGCCCCGGTGGGGTGGAATAGCCGAAACATACGCCATGCAGGAGGCCGCAGGCCGCCGGGGGAACCGGCGCAGCCGCGGGTCCAGGACGCCGGAAAGAGAAGAACGCAGTGCAACTGAGCGGGGGGTATCCAGGGGGCGCTCCCCCTGGACACGCTCTTTGGGTACTTTCTCTGGTGCAAGAGAAAGTACCTCGCCCGCCGGTGCGAGAACCGGCAAAGACTAAAGGGCTTGCCGGAACTTTCCGGCAAAGGGACAGAGCCCCGCAAAGGAAATATCTCCTATCTCATCACTCCTATCTGAAGTAGGTCGCCCCTCCGGGCGAAACCGGAACTCGACTCTTCCGGGCGAAACCGGAGCGCGCCCGCCGGCGCGAAAAAATCGCCCCCTTTGGAAAGGCTCCGCCTTTCCAAAGGAACAAACAGGCCGCCCAAACGGGCGGCCTGTTTTGTTCAGTCCTGATGGATGTGTACGTGATTGTTGATGTGTTTGGAGCAGTAGCAGTAATACCCGTCGCACTTGGAGCAGTAGCGGAACTCCATGTTGGGGTCGTCCAGGTCGGTGATGCCGCACACCGCGCACTTGTGGTGATAGGGCGCGCTCTGGGCCGCCTTGGCCTGCTTCTTCTGGGCCTTTTTGAAGTTCACCACCTTGGGGTTGTGCCGGGTGCGGGCCAGCCCCAGCTTGGCGCTCCAGAAGGGCCAGGTGAAGAGGAAGTAGTTGACAAAGCTGGCCAGGGGCATCAGGGCCCACATCCACGCCCCCATCTGGGCGTACCGGACCACGTCCACCAGGATGAGCACCACGTCGATGATGGCCATCCACTTCATCTTGATGGGCACCACGAAGAACAGCAGCACCTGCATCTCCCCGTAGAGGGTGGCGATGATGAGGAAGATGGACAGGTTGACGTAGTAGATCTCCGCATAGCCCAGCAGCAGGCCGGAGAGGATGGACAGCACCACGCCGGACAGGTAGAACAGGGTGAACTTGGCCGTCCCCCAGGCCCGCTCCAGCGTCTGGCCGATCCAGTAGTAGAAATAGCAGCTCAGGAGCAGGTAGAAGGGGTTGCCCGTGGAGCTGGGCAGGAACACGAAGGTCACCAGCCGCCAGATCTGGCCGCGGGCGATCCAGGCGCGGTGAAAGGCGAGCAGGCTGGCAAAGCCGGGGAAGAACAGGCTCACCAGGTACACCGCCACCTGGGCGATGACCAGATACATCATCAGATTGGGAATGCCGAACCGGGGGTGCCTGGCGCAGAACCGGTCGATGGGGCCGTAGCCGTTGTTTTGATAGAACACGATGTGTCCTCCTCTGGATCAAGTCAAATCTGGGGTATTGTACCCCATTTGGGGGGAAAGTTGTCAACAATCTGTGAACCCTTCCCGGTAGAGGCTGACAATGTGGGTGAGGATGTCAACCACCTTGTCCATATCCTCCACCGCCACGCACTCCAGGGGGCCGTGGAAGTTCATGCCGCCGGTGCCCAGATTGGGACAGGGCAGGCCCATATAGGACAGCCGCGCCCCGTCGGTGCCACCCCGGATGGGCTTCACCTCCGGCTCCAGGCCGGCCAGCCGGGCGGCCTGCTTGGCGTTGTCCACCAGGTGCATGCAGCCGGCGAGCTGCTCCTTCATGTTGTAGTAGCTGTCCTGGATCGTCAGCTCCACCCTGGCGGTGGGGTGGGCGGCCTGGACCTGGGCGACGGCGCGCCGGAGCAGCTCCTTCTTCTCCTCAAATTTGGCCCGGTCGTGGTCCCGGATGATGTAGTCCATCCGGGTCGCGGCGGTGGTGCCCGTCAGGGCGTCCAGGTGGAAGAAACCCTCGTACCCCTCGGTCTTGGCGGGGACGGCGTCGGGGGGCAGCAGGGCGTTGAGCTCCTGGGCGATGAGAATGGCGTTCTCCATGATCCCCTTGGCGGAGCCGGGGTGGACGGACACGCCGGTGATGTCCACCCGGGCGGCGGCGGCGTTGAAGTTCTCGTACTCGATGGAGCCCGCCGCGTCCCCGTCCACGGTGTAGGCGTATTGCGCCCCGAAGGCGGCCACGTCGAAGTGGTCCGCCCCCTCGCCGATCTCCTCGTCGGGGGTGAAGGCCACGCAGATGCGCCCATGGGGGAGCTTGTCCCGGATGAGGCGCTCGCACAGGGTCATGATCTCGGCGATGCCCGCCTTGTCGTCCGCCCCCAGCAGGGTGGAGCCGTCGGCGGTGATCACCGTCTTGCCCACCATTCCCGCCAGGAAGGGAAAGTCGGCGGCCCGGATCACCCGTCCCTCCTGGGGCAGGTGGATGTCTCCCCCGTCGTACCCCTCGTGGAACACCGGGTTGACATGCTCCCCGGAAAAGGCGGGGGCGGTGTCCATGTGGGCCACAAAACCCAGGGCGGGGGCGCTCTCGCAGCCGGGGGTGGCGGACAGCCAGGCGGTGACGATGCAGTGCTCGTTGACGCCGGGGTTCTCCATCCCCAGCTCCTTCAGCTCGTCCACCAGCACCCGGGCCAGCTCCCACTGGCAGGGGGTGGAGGGAGTCACCCCCTGCTCCTCGGCGGAGGTGGTGTGGATTTTGGCATACTTCAGAAATCTCTCATAGGCGCGCATGGTATCTGACTCCTTTGCAGTATTGCGTTTGCAATATGATGTATTCTCATCCCAGCAGGGCGGTACAGCCCAGCTCCTCCGCCCCCCGCCAGCCGCAGGCGCGGTAAAAGTCCAGGGCCCGGCGGTCGGCGGCGTCGGTGAGCAGCACCTTCTGCCGCACCTGGAGGTAATCCGCCGTCACCCGCTCCAGCAGCCCCCTGCCGATGCCCCGTCGCCGGTGGGAGGAGCGCACCAGCAGGTCCTGGAGGTAGAGGATGGTCTCCCCGTCCCCCACCGCCCGGAGCAGGCCCACCAGCGTCTCCCCCTCCCAGGCGGTGTACACGGCCAGGGAATGGGCCACCCCCCGCTCCAACCGGTCCAGGTGGTCGGTGTAGGCCGTCCACCCCGCGTCGGCGTACAGCTCCAGCAGGTCGTCCCGGCACGGGATCCGGTTGGTCTCTATGGTGATCATATTTTCTTTTCATCCTTTCCCTTGATTTTTGGTCAAAGGATCATCCGCAGCCGCATCCCCGTCACCTCGTTTCAACTTCCCAGCGGGCCTTGGCCCAGGTCCTGCCTGCCCGCCTTTGGGGAAACAGGCACGGTCTTTTTTCACAGGAAAAGCCCGGGGAGCTTCGCTCCCCGGGCCTTATTGTAGCATAGAGCCATCACTTTTTCCAGTGCCGAATACACCACACTGCCACAACCACCACGGCAGCGATAGCCAAGTATGGCACGACTGCCATCAAAAAGATCATCAGCTTGGTGAGAAACAGATCCATGCCCAACTCAGCCTCCTTTTTTCTTGTCCTAACCTGTTCTGACGATCAAATCATATCAGACTTAGAGATTTTTGTCAATCGTTTTGTCTGATTAGGAGAATTTTTTGTGGTTTGTAATCTGTTTTTGTGCTTTTCGTCAGTGTGCCTGGGCCCAGGTCCTGCCTGCCTTGGCGTCGGCGACGAGGGGGACGGCCAGGTCGGCCACCCGCTCCATCTCCCCCTTCACCAGCGCCTTCACCTGCTCCGCCTCCTCTTCGGGGCACTCCACGATGAGCTCGTCGTGGACCTGGAGCACCAGCCGGGCCGCCAGCCCCGCATCCCGCAGGGCGGCGTCCACCCGGAGCATGGCCAGCTTGATGATGTCGGCGGCGGAGCCCTGGATGGGCATGTTCAGGGCCACCCGCTCCCCGAAGGCGCGGGTGTTGAAGTTGGAGCTTTTCAGCTCGGGCAGCCAGCGGCGGCGGCCGTACAGGGTGGACACATAGCCGTCCGCCCTGCCCTGCTCCACCACCCGGTCCATATAGGCGCGCACGCCGGCGTAGTGGGCGAAATACTTGTCCATATACTCCTTGGCCTGGGCCACGGTGACGTGGATGTCCTGGCTCAGGGAGAAGGGGGAGATGCCGTAGACGATGCCGAAGTTCACCGCCTTGGCCGCCCGGCGCATGTCCGGCGTCACCTGGTCCCGGGCCACCCCGAACACCTGGGCGGCGGTGGCGGTATGGATGTCCTCCCCGCTGTTGAAGGCGGCGATGAGGGCCTGGTCCCCGGAGATGTGGGCCAGCAGCCGCAGCTCAATCTGGGAGTAGTCCGCGTCCACCAGCACCCGCCCCGCCGGGGCCACGAACATGGTGCGCATCTCCGCCCCCAGGGGGGTGCGCACCGGGATGTTCTGGAGATTGGGCTCGGTGGAGCTCAGCCGCCCAGTGGCGGTGACGGTGTTCTGGAAGCTGGTGTGGATGCGCCCGTCGGGGGCGATGACCTTGCCCAGCCCCTCCACATAGGTGGAGTTGAGCTTGGTCAGCTGCCGGTACTCTAAGATGTGGGCCACGATCTCGTGGTGGGGGGCCAGCTTCTCCAGCACCTCGGCGCTGGTGGAGTAGCCCGTCTTGGTCTTTTTCACCGGGGGCAGGCCCAGCTTGTCAAAGAGGATGTGCCCCAGCTGCTTGGGGGAGAGGATGTTGAAGGACTCCCCCGCCAGGGTGTAGATGATCTGCTCCTCCTGGTCGATGCCCTGTTTCAGCATCTCCCCGAACCGGGCCAGGGCCGCCCCGTCCACCAGGAAGCCAGCCCGCTCCATCCGGGCCAGCACCGGGCACAGGGGCAGGTCGATCTCGTAGCAGGCCCGTTCCAGATCCAGCTCCGCCAGCTTCTGCCGCTGTTCGGCATACAGCGCCTCCACCAGCGCCGTGTGGCTCATCCATGCCCCCAGGGGCTGGCTGAGGTCGGCCATCGGGGCAAAGGCACCCGGCGCCTGATAGAGCTTGGCCTTGGGCACCTCCACGTTGAAATAGCTCACCGCCAGCTTATCCAGCTCATAGCTGCCGTCGGTGGGAGAGAGCAGATAGGCCCCGATGGCGGTGTCAAACACGAAGCCCTCCAGGCCCAGCCCCTCCTCCAGCAGCGCCCCCATGAGGGGCTTGCAGTCGTGGGTCACCTTCCGGATGTCCGGGGAGAAAAAGCCCCGGAGAAAGCCGTTGTAGTCCGCCAGCTTGTCCTCCAGGAACACCGCGGCACGGCCTTCCCGCTCCCCGCCCCACTCCACGCACACGCCCTTCAGCTCCGGCAGGGCCAGGAAGGAGACGTGGTCCCGGCTCCGGAAGGCCCGCAGCAGCTCGTCCACCCGCTCTCTCGTCTCCACGATCTCGCTCTCGCAGGTGCCGGTGAAGGCGTCCTCCTTCTGCTCCACCGCCCCGTGGCCGGACAGGCCCAGCTTGTCGATGAGCTTGGCAAACTCCAGCCGCAGCAGGATGTCGTACAAAGCGGCGTCGTTGTAGGGCCGCCGGGCGGCGTCCCGGGGGGAGAAGTCCATGGGGGCGTCCCGGCGGATGGTGGCCAGGTCATGGCTCATCCGGGCAGACTCCCGTCCCTCCTCCAGCCGCTTGCGCACCGCCGGCTTGGCCTCCACGGTGTCCAGGTGGGCGTACAGCTCCCTCACGTCGGGGTACTGGGCCATGAGGGCCATGGCGGTCTTCTCCCCGATGCCCTTCACCCCGGGGATGTTGTCGCTGGCGTCCCCCATGAGGGCCTTCAGGTCGATCATGTGGATGGGGTCGAAGCCGTACTGCTCCCGGAAGGCCGCCGGGGTCATGTCCCTGGTGGTGGTCTGCCCCATGCGGGTGGACACCAGCTTGACGGTGACGTGCTCGTCAATGAGCTGCAGGGAGTCCTTGTCCCCGGTGACCACCACCGTGTCCCAGCCCTGCTCCTCCGCCCGCAGGGACATGGTGCCCAGCAGGTCGTCCGCCTCCCAGCCCTCCAGCTCGTAGCGGCGGATGTTCATGGCGTCCAGCACCTCCTTGAGCACCGGCATCTGGGCGGCCAGCTCGTCGGG
>CALWXH010000074.1 GCA_944385465.1 uncultured Oscillospiraceae bacterium
GACGGGACGAACACCATGGTCACCCCGGACAGGATGCCCGGCAGGGACAGGGGGAAGATCACCCGGCGGAACACCCCGGCGGTGTTGGCCCCCAGGTCCTGGGCGGCCTCCAGCAAAGAGCGGTCCAGCTTGACGATCACCGAGTAGATGGGCAGCACCATGAAGGGCAGGTAGTTGTACACCATGCCCAGCACCACCGCCCCCTGGGTGCGGATCATGCGGAAGTACTGGATGTCCGTGCCGAAGACGCCGTTGATAAGGTCAAACAGGCCGATGGCGTCAAAAAACTGGTTGAGCAGGCCGTTGTTCTCCAGAATGGCCATCCAGGAGTAGGTGCGCAGCAGGAAGTTCACCCACATGGGCAGCATGATGAGCACCGTGGCCATGCGCTGGAAGCCGGGGCCCTCCCGGGCCATGACATAGGCCAGGGGGTAGCCGATGAGCAGGCACACGAGGGTGGCCACGATGGCCAGCTGGAAGGAGCGGGTGAAGATGGACAGGTAGGTGCCCATGCCGGTGAAGTTCTCCCCGGTGAGGGAGAAGTCGGCGGTGGTGAAGGCGTAGATCACCACCATGATGATGGGGGCCACCACGAACAGGGCCATCCACACCACGTAGGGGACGGCGAACAGGGAGCGCTTACTCTTCATGGCCGCTCCCCTCCTCCTCGTCGGGGACGAAGTCCGCGTCGCCGATCTCATCGTATTCCTCGGAGTAGGAGGAGTAGTCCCCGAACAGGCCGGAGTACTGGCTCTTCTTCATCACGTGGATGCCGTCGGGGTCGATCTTGATGCCGATGCGGCTGTCCACCGGGCAGTAGTCGGTGGTCTGGATGAGCCACTTGAAGCCGTAGAAGTCCACGATGGTGTCATAGTGGACCCCCTTGAAGGTGACGGAGGTGACGGTGCCCCTGAGCTGGCCGGCCTGCTCGTCCACGATGTCCACGTCCTCCGGGCGGATGACCACGTCCACCGGCTCGTCCTGTTCAAAGCCCTTGTCCAGGCAGGCGAACTTCCGGTTGAAGATTTCCACCACCCCGTCGGCGCGCATGATGCCGTCGATGATGTTGCTCTCGCCGATGAAGTCGGCCACAAAGGCGTTCTTGGGCTCGTTGTAGATGTCCTCCGGGGTGCCGATCTGCTGGATCTTCCCCTGGTCCATGACCACCACCGTGTCCGACATGGCCAGGGCCTCCTCCTGGTCGTGGGTGACGTAGATGAAGGTGATGCCCATCTCCTGCTGGATGCGCTTGAGCTCGTTCTGCATGTCCTTGCGCAGGCGCATGTCCAGCGCGCCCAGGGGCTCGTCCAGCAGCAGCACCTTGGGCCGGTTGACCAGGGCCCGGGCGATGGCCACCCGCTGCTGCTGTCCGCCGGACAGCGCGGAGATGGGGCGCTTTTCAAAGCCCTTGAGGTTGACCACCTCCAGCATCTCCATCACCCGGTCGTGGATCTCCTGCTTGGACAGCTTGACTTTGCGGGTAAGCGTTTTTTTGCCCTGCTCCACCGTCTGCGTACGGGGGATGCGCAGCCCGAAGGCCACGTTCTCAAACACGTTCAGATGCGGGAACAGGGCGTATTTCTGGAACACGGTGTTCACCGCCCGTTTGTGGGGGGGAACATCGTTAATCCTCACGCCGTCGAAAAAAACGTCCCCGGAGGTGGGCGACAAAAACCCTCCGATGATCCGGAGCGTGGTTGTCTTGCCGCACCCGCTGGGGCCCAGCAGCGTGAGGAATTCCTTATCGTTGATATACAGGTTGATGTGGTCCAGCACCACGCCATCGTCGTAAGCCATGACGCAGTCGGACAGGCGGATCAGCTCTTTGGACATGTATCCTCCCCCATTTCTCTGCTTCTGCGGGGCGGCGCGCCATGTTCCAGACCTTTCCCGGGGAAGGGGATCCGGCAACCTGGTTTGTGGGGCGCGGGCGGCAGAAGCAGCCGTTTCTAAGCAATGTCAGCTCCCTCGTTGTAGTTCCCGGCACAGTGCCCTCCGGCGGGCAGCCGGCGGAAAGACCGGCCCGGGGTTTCACGGATAAGCGAAATAGACTATATTATACCCCGCCCCAAATGTCAATCTTTTTTCCGCAAAATTTTCCGGGATTTTTGCCGGGGGGAGCGGAGGGGAAACCTGTGGGATTTCTTGACGGGGAACAGTGGAAATGATAAACTCAAAACAGCAGAAAATTCCGGGAGGGAGGGGCTGTCATGGAGGGAACCCGGGAAGAGCTGAACGGCTGGAAGCGGCAGAGCGAGGAGGGCGAAGCCCTTCAGAAAAGGCTGGACGGACTCTTGGCCCGGCGCGGCCAGCTGTGCGCCGAGGCCCGGGAGCGGAAGTCCCGGCTGTGGAACGCCCGGCACGCGGTGGAGGAGCTGGAGGGCTGGAAGCCCCAGGCGCTGTTCAGCCGCCTGACGGGACAGCATGGGAAGAAGATGGAGCAGGCCCGGCTGGAGGTCCATGCCGCCCAAAGTGACTACGATGCCATAACCCGGGAGATCGAGGACCTTGACCGGCAGGCACAGGCTCTCCGGGAGGAGCTGGAGGGTGTGCGGACTGCCCGGAGGCGGTATGCCCAGGCGTTGGAGGAGCGCCAGGCCAGAATCCGCCAGGCGGGAGGCGCCCCGGCGGAGGAGCTGGCCCGGCTTCAGGAGCGGGATGCCCGGCTGGAGCAGCGCAGCCGGGAGGTGCAGGAGGCCATCCGGGCGGGCTCCGGAGTGGTGAGTACCGCCACCGGCATTCTGGAGAGCCTGGAGAAAGCAAAAAAATGGGGTACTCTGGACCTGCTGGGGGGCGGCGTGGTCTCGAGCATGGCAAAGCATGGGCATCTGGATACCGCCCAGGAGGCCATGGACAGCCTGAAGCGGAGTCTGGCCCGGTTCCAGACAGAACTGATGGACGTGAAGGAACACGCAGAGTTTGACGTCCAGGTGGGGGACTTTCTGAAGTTCGCGGATTTTTTCCTGGACGGGATCCTGGCGGATTGGGTCGTGCAGAGCCGGATCAGCCGCGCCCAGGAGCAGGTCCGCCAGCTCTGCGGCAGGGCGGCGGGCGCCGTGCGGGAACTGGAGCAGACGGATCGCCGGCTGAAGGGGGAGCGGATGGAAAACCGCGCCCGGCTGGAGGAGCTGACGCTGGAGGGCTGCACAGCCCCGGACGGCGAGCGGGAAAAAACTGAGTGAATCAACATTGCCGGAGCTTCCAGGAGAAGCTCCGGCAATGTTTTGTCTTTGTCCGCGGGGCTCAGGCCGCCGCGGCCAGCATGGCCGCGGCCACGTCGCCGGCCGCCGCGGAGCCCCCTCCGCCGTTTTCCACCAGGACGATGAAGGAATAGGGGTGGGCCTCGTCCCGGACAAAGCCGGCAAACCAGGCGTGGGGATTCTGGCCGCCGCCCACTTCGGCGGTGCCCGATTTGGCGCACACGTCCAGATCGCCGAACCGGCTGCTGCCATAGTTGTAGGTGACGTTGTCCGACATCAGCTGCGCCAGCGTCTCCGCCGTGCCGGCGTCGATGAGGGTCCCGGTGCGCCGCACGCTCCAGCTGCCGGGGATGAGGGAGGCGCCGTCCCGGCCAATCAGGCTGGGCACCGCGGCCCGCCCGCCGTTGGCGATGGCGCCCATGTAGACCATCATGGACAGGGGGTTGACCAGATCCTGGGCCTGGCCGATGCCCGCCCAGGCCAGCTGCCCCTCAGACAGGCCCTCCAGGGGGATGGAGGAGGGGGTGGTGGAGATGCCGTCCACCGAATAGGAGCTGGTCAGGCCGGACTGCTCCACATAGCGCCCCAGGGTGTCCGCCCCCAGCTCCACCGCCAGCTGGCCGAACACGCAGTTGCAGGAGTTGGAGAAGGCCTGGCCGATGCTCTGCGTCCCGTGGGCGGCGGTGCAGGTCACCAGCTCGCCGCCGATCTGGGTGGAGCCGGTGCAGGTCCAGGTGCGGTCAAACAGATCCGGCAGTTCCTCCATGGCGGCGTGGAGGGTGACGGTTTTCATGATGGAGCCGGGGGTGAAGGAGGCCCGGAGCACCCGGTTGATGTAGGCCCCCTCATAGGCGGGATCGCGCTCCAGGTTGTCCGGGACGTTGAGGGGATCGTAGGAGGGGGCGGAGACCATGCACAGGATCTCGCCGGTCTCATAATTGTAGAGGGCGGCCGCGCCCTTCCGGCCGTTGAGGGCGCGCCAGGCGGCCAGCTGGCAGTCGGAGTCGATGCTCAGGGTGACATCGCCGCCCCCCGCCTGGATGGCGGCGGCCCCCAGCACCGGGTTGTAGCCCGTCAGCCGGTCGGCGAAGACGGTGAGGGCGCCGGTGGCGATCTTCCCCTGGAGGTCGCCGGTGACGTGGAGCATGGCCGTGCGCTGTTCGGCGCTGCCGCTGATGACCCGGGCGCCGTCCTCCACCTGGGACAGGACGTTGCCCTCCCGGTCCAGAAGCCGGCCGGAGAGCAGGCTGCCGGAGGAGGAATAGAGGTGGCGGTTGAAGGAGGCGGAGGCCCACTGCCCGCCGTCCTTGAAAAACAGGACGATGAAGACCAGCAGTCCGGCGGCCAGCAGCCCGGCGATGAGCAGGCAGATCCAGGTGCGGTGTTCAATTTTCCGCATGGGTAACACCTCGTTTCAGGGAGATGACGGTCTCAGCCCGGCGCTGCTGGATGGCAAAGCTGGCGTTGGGCCGGGTGTCGGTGGCCTTCAGGAAGGCCAGCAGACCCCAGGCGGCCATCATGGCCGAGCCGCCGTTGGACACGAAGGGGAAGGTCACCCCGGTGAGGGGGAGCAGGTCCATGGAGCCCAGCACATTCAGCGCCGTCTGGAACACCAGCAGGGAGCCGGCGGCGCAGGCGGCGATGGTGTAATAGGGGGAGCGGCCCGCCCGGCAGGCCCGGACGGCGAAGATCACCAGGGTGAGGATGGACAGCACCGAGAGCACCGCAATGATGAGGCCGAACTCCTCGCAGAGGATGCCGAAGACCAGGTCGGTGTCCGCCGCCACCACGCCGCACAGCCAGCCCTTCCCCGGCCCCACCCCCACAAGGCCGCCCGAGGCGGCGGCGGACATGGCGCGCACCTGCTGATAGCCGCCGGCGGAGGCGTTCTCCCAGGCGTGGAGCCAGCTGGAAAAGCGGGAGAGGATATAGGGGCGCATCTGCACCACCATGAAGATGCCGAAGCCCGCCCCGGCGCAGATGAGGGAGAGGGTGGCCCAGTCGCCGGAGCGCAGGAAGGCAATGACCAGGAAGGTGACAAAGAAGATGGCGGCGGTGCCGAAGTCGCTCATGGCGGCCAGCAGCACCAGGCACGCCCCGGTGAGCACCAGGAACAGCCCCAGGTTCCGCTTGCGGAACAGCCGCTCCAGGGTGGCCGCCCCGGCGAAAATGTAGCAGATCTTGGCGATCTCCGAGGGCTGGAAGGACAGCGGTCCCAGCCGGATCCAGTTGGTGGCGCCGTACTGGGTGGTGCCCAGCAGCAGGGTGCCGGCCAGCAGGGCGATGCAGCAGGCGGCCATGAACCACCGCAGCTTCTGCACCCGCCGCAGATCCCGCAGGACCAGGCCCAGCACCAGAAACGCCATCAGGCCCAGCACCAGGGCGATCATCTGCTTGGGCAGGGCGGAGGGGGCGGAGGAGGCGGTGACCGCCAGGGACAGGGTGGACAGGAAGAAGGCGATGATCTCCATCTCAAAGCCCACCCGCCCGGTGGCCCGCATCAGCAGAAAGTACAGCCACATGACCACCGGCAGGGCCAGAAACAGCAGGAAGATGTTGGGAGATGCCTCCGCGCCCCCCGCCAGCAGCAGCTGGAATCCGCACAGCAGCTGGAACACCGTCAGCGCCAGCAGGGGCAGCCAGGGGGAGATGGGCACCTGGCTGCGCCGGCGCACCTCCTGCTCGTCCAGCTCCTCCCGGGTCACCGGGATGAGCACCAGGGGCACGCCGCCCAGGGACACGGTGTCCCCCACGGTCACCGGGGCGCTGTGGTCCACCGCCCGGCCGTTGACGGCGGTGCCCCCTTTGGAGTCCAGGTCGTATACCGTCCAGGCCGTGTCATCGCCCCGGCGGATGATGGCCGCGTGCTGCCGGGAGACGCTGGGGTAATTGATGACCACGTCGGCGGAGGGGGAGCGGCCGATGATGTTCTCCCAGTGGGTGAGGGGGACTTTGCCCCCGTTGGGCAGACCCAGCACCGCCCACACCTCGGGCTGGGCGGGGACGGTGAGCAGGCTGCGCACCGCCCCGGCCAGAATGAGCAGGGCCAGAAGAGGGGCCGCCAGGCGGCAGGCAAAGCTGACCGCCTCGGCCCAGGCGGGGTTGGCCTGGCTCCAGGCCGCCAGGGCCTGGGTGATCTGCTGGATCAGAGGGGATATGGCGTCCATAGGGTCCGGACCCTCCTTTCTGAACCGGGCGCAGGGCCCGGATGAGTTTGCTGTCATGGATGAGACGCAGGTGTATGTTACGCTTTTCTTCCCCGGCAGGCAACCAAATGGGGGAAAAGTTTATACTTTGTTTACGATTGCCCGCCGGCGGAGGACAAAAAACCGGCGGCGCCCGCAGGCGCCGCCGGGGAGCGGTGGGCTATTTCTCTGAGGGGGAGGTGGGGGAATCCGGGGCCTCAGGCGGAACCGGCTGCGGGGGCGGGGACTGCTCCGGCTCCCTCTGTTCCAGGGCTTCCAGCCGGTCCAGAATTTCATCCCGGGTCCGGTTGATCCGGGCCAGGATGATGCCGGTGCAGACTACCACCAGGATGATAAGGAAAAAAAGCATTGTAGCAATAGAACTGTGGTAGCGCCCGCCCTTTCCCATAAAAGCAGCAATGTAAATGATGATGTAAGCAAGGCAAAAACCTGCCAACGCAGAAATAAGGATAGGGCCTTTATAGCTTCTCTTAGGGGACTTTCGCTCCATAAAAACCACCTCACACCAAATTAGGGAGCATAAGAGATAGGTTCCTCAGGCATTTAACATTAAAAGATGTTGCTTCATTTTTTTGAATAATGCGCGTATCAAATTCGATATGAGCTGAATAATTGCTGTAATATATGGAACTGGTGGGCCCGGAAATATCGGAAGGTAATTCTAATATTTCCGATATCCAGCAAGTTCAATATAAATTACCTTTGCCTGAAAGTCAATATAAACATATAATGATGAAAAATAAAAGCGGAAATTTGCACAAATGCACAAAAATTATATTTGAAAATTAGGGAAAAATTCCTCCACAAAGTCGATGTCCTTCACCGTCCACTCCCTGCCGTTGAGGTAGCCCAGGGCCCCGGCGTCGGTGGTGAACTGGAACTTCAGCTTATAGGAGTACAGGGCCTGGTAGGTGCGGCCGTACTGCCGGTTGTCCCGCTCCCGGCCGTATTTCCCGTCCCCCAGCAGGGGGTGGCCGGCGTCGGCGAACTGGGCCCGGATCTGGTGGGTGCGCCCGGTGATGAGATCGCACTCCACCAGGGACAGGCCGTCCCGGACAGCCAGGGTTTTATATAAGGTGAGGGCGGTCTTGCCCCCGGGGACGGGGTGGTGGTAGACCTTCACCTGGGCTTTGTCCTCGTCCTTGAGGAGAAAGCCCCGCAGCTCCCCCTGGGGTGGGGACATCTTCCCCCGGATGACGCACAGGTACAGCTTGGTCAGCTCCCGGTCCTTGATCTTCTGGTTCATCACCCGCAGGGCCTCGGCGGTCTTGGCGGCGATGACGATGCCCCCGGTGTTCCGGTCGATGCGGTTGCACAGGGCGGGGGCGAAGGAG
>CALWXH010000075.1 GCA_944385465.1 uncultured Oscillospiraceae bacterium
GAGACACGCGTGCTAGTAACATAGGGCTTTGCCCGTATATGAAATACCCCCGGCTATGCCGGGGGATATTTATTTCATGCGAACACAGTCTGCGGGGCCGGCCGCTGGTTCCGCCTTCCGTTTTCACCAAAAGGTATGAGAAAAAATCACCCTTACTTTGGGGTGCGGTTTCCTTTATACTGAATTTGATTCAGCAGGGGAATTGTGCGCAATGGAAATTCCCCCGCACTGTTGGCCGAACAAGAAGGAGTGATTCAGTTTCATGGAAACGAAGAAGAAGAAATCCCTGGCCAGCCGCATTCCCGGTAAGGTGTGGTTGGTCATCTCCATCGTGGCCCTGCTGGTGGTGTGGTACATTCTGTCCATCATCCCCCAGACCGCCCGCGGCTTCCCCAATCTGGTACTTACCGTCCAGGGCCTGCTCAAGATGATCGAGCGGGGTGTGTTCTGGCAGGATATCTCCAGCAGTCTGATCTCGGTCTTCGGCGGCTACGCCCTGGGCTTCATCATCGCGCTGCCGGTGGCCATTCTGATGGCCTGGTATATCCCTGTGCGCAACATCCTCAACCCCTGGATCCAGTTCATCCGTAACATCCCCCCCCTGGCCTACGTGCCCCTGATCGTCATCGTGGCCGGCGTGGGCCGCCGCCCCCAGATCATCGTCATCACCATCGCCTGCTTCCTGACCATGTGTGTCACCATCTATCAGGGCGTGGTCAACGTGGACGAGACGCTGATCAAGGCCGCCCGGGTGCTGGGCGCCAGCGACAAGGACATTTTCATCCGGGTCATCGCCCCGGCCACCCTGCCTTTCATCCTCACCGCCGTGCGGCTGGGCGCCTCCGTGGCCCTGACCACCCTGATCGCCGCCGAGTCCACCGGCGCCATCGCCGGCCTGGGCATGCGCATCCGGGCACTGAACCAAACCTATGACTCGGCGCCCATGCTGGCCTACGTCATCGTCATCGGCCTCATCGGCGTCGCCCTGGACAACATCATTAAATTCTTGGAAAGGAAGCTGACGGGATGGCAGGAGAAGCGAGAGATCTGAAGCTGAAGATCGACAACGTCCGAAAGGTCTTCAATACCCGCAATGGCGAGATGATCGCCCTGAACGGGGTCAACCTGGACATCTATGAAAACGAATTCATCTGCGTGGTGGGCCCCTCCGGCTGCGGCAAGTCCACCCTGCTGAACATCATCGCCGGTCTGACCGAGGCCACCTCCGGCACCGTTTACTGCAACGGCAAGCCCGTCACCGGCACCGGCACGGACCGTGGCGTGGTCTTCCAGCAGTACGCCCTGTTCCCCTGGCTCACCGTGAAGAAGAACGTCATGTTCGCCCTGGAGATGAAAGGCATCAAGGGCAAGCAGGCGGAGGAAGAGGCCATGAAGTACCTGGCCAAGGTGCAGCTGGAGAAATTCGCCGACCACTATCCCAAGGAGCTGTCCGGCGGTATGAAGCAGCGCGTGGCCATTGCCCGCGCCTATGCCGCCGACCCGGAGGTGCTGCTCATGGATGAGCCCTTCGGCGCGCTGGACGCCCAGACCCGCACCCAGCTGCAGAGCGAGCTGCTGGAGACCTGGGAGAAGGACCGGAAGACCTGTTTCTTCATCACCCACGACGTGGACGAGGCCATCATTCTGGCCCAGCGGGTCATCATCATGAGCGCCCGCCCCGGCCGCATCAAGGATATCGTGGACATCGACATCCCCTATCCCCGCACCCAGGAGACCAAGATGAGCCCCCGGTTCCTGGAGCTGAAGAACCACATCTGGGGCCAGGTGTATCAGGAGTACCTGGAGGTCCGGAAGTAATTCTGATCGATTGGAACGGCTTGCGCCGTTGCAATACATGCTTGTGTAGGATCAACCCAACTGTCAAAAGGAGGACTTGTAAGAATGAAACTGAAGAAATTGCTGGCCCTGCTGCTGGCCCTGTCCATGGTCTTCGCCCTGGCTGCCTGCGGCAACAACAACGGCGACAACACCCAGACCCCCAGCGACCCCGGCACTGCTACCTCCGATCCCGCCGAGGAAGAGTCCGGCGAGCCCGCTCCCGAGCCCGTCACCCTGAACGTGGCCTATATGCCCAACTACGGCAGCCTCTGGGCCGTCATCGCCGCCCAGGAGCTGGGCTACTTCGAGGAAGAGGGCATCACCCTGAACCTCATGTCCTTTGACTCCGGCCCCGTGATCATCTCCGCCATGGAGAGCGGCTCCGTGGACTTCGGCTACATCGGCGACGGCGCCCACAAGCTGTGCGTCCAGGGCCAGGCTGAGATCATCGGTCTGTCCCACATCTCCAACGGCGACGCCGTCATCGGCGGCCCCAACGTCACCAAGCTGGAAGACCTGGCCGGCAAGACCGTGGCCTACTCCTCCGGCACCTCCAGCGAGACCATCCTGACCAACGCCCTGAACAGCGTGGGTCTGACCATGGCTGACATCACCCCCATGGACATGGACGCCGCCAACGTGGTGACCGCCATGCTGTCCGGCGGTGTGGATGCCTGCGCCATCTGGTCCCCCCAGAGCCTGACCATCCTGGACGAGATGGAGAACGCCACCAAGCTGGCTGAGAACACCGACTTCTCCGACATCAGTGTCTCCCTGGCCAGCTGGATCGTCATGCCCGAGTACCTGGAGGCCAACCATGACGTGGCCGTGCGCTTCATGCGCGCCCTGCTCAAGGCCATGGACTACGCCGCCCTGGAGGAGAACTATGAAGAGGTCTCCGGCTGGGTGGCCGACTTCCTGGCTCTGGACGTGGAGGACGTGCTGATGCAGGCCCGCGGCGACGCCGACTGGCTCACCGGCAAGGAAGTGCTGGCCGGCATCGAGGACGGCAGTGTGGACGGCTACTATGAGCTCCAGCAGGAGATGATGGTGTCCTCCGGCGCCATCACCGAGGAGGAGAAGTGCCCCGTCAGCGACTACGTCAACTACGACATCATCACCGAGGCCGGCAACTACTAAGGCTACGGCCGGATACCAGACAGAGTTCTGCCTTGTAAGGGGCGGCGGCGGCACGCCGCCGCCCCTTACTTCTTGGGCGCGGTCCCGCCGGGACAACGGCATTTGCGATTTCTGATTTACAAACTCCCCCATTCCGGCTAAAATAGAGCTGAGACCGATTGCCGGAAAGGGGTGTGACCCATGCTCATCGTACTGGTGGCGGGGCTGCTGGTGGGCTGTCTTGCCGTGCTCATTGTGAAGAAAAACCGGGAGTCCCTGCTCCTGGCGGCCACCTGCTTTTCCCTGATGCTGTTCCTCATGGGCATCATGATTGTCATCGCCAAGCGGGGCGGCGTCACGGCGGAGATGGAGCGCTTCCTGTTCTTCTCCCCGGGGGTGCGCACCTGGCTGCAGTACAAGCTCATCACCCTGAATCAGACGGGATATCTGCTGGCCCTGGGGCGGCACCTGTTCCCCCTGTGCCTGCTGGAGCTGGCCATGGCCTACTCCATGGCCGCCCTGGTGCACAAGCACCCCTGGACACGGCGGCTGGTGCTGATCTGCCCCATCGTCACGCTGGTGCTCTACTTCCCCTACCTGTACCGCTGGCTGGTGGCCATCGCCCCCTGGGTCCAGGCGGCCCTGTACTGCTTCTCCTGGGTCTGGGCCATCGGATATGTGGTGCTGGCCCTGGTCCTGCTGATCCATGAGTTCCGCTCCATCACCATCTCCTTCTGCCGCCGGCAGTTTTTTGCCGTCGCCCTGTGCCCCGTCGCCCTGTCGGCCCTGTACCTGCTCTACTCCGGACAGGACCCCGGCCAGATCTACCGCTTCTACAGCTATGACTATTTCTGGATCAAGGGGCTGGGCTATCTGCAGTACAGCCTCACCGTGCCGGGCCATGTGTTTCTGGTGGCGGTGAATGTGATCTGCGGGGTGGTGGGCCTGGTGAGCCTGGCCCGCTACACCCAGGACAGCTTTTCCAGCGGCCGGGAGGACGTGGCGCTGGAGCGGAAATTTGACGTGGCCCGCACCGGGGCCAGCGTCTTTGTCCACAGCATCAAGAACCAGCTGCTGGCCAACCGGGTGCTGTACAAGCGGATCCGGGCGGAGTTGGCCCAGCCCAGCCCGGACCTGGGCAAGCTGCTGGAGTATACGGACAACCTGTCCAGCGGCAACGAGCTGCTCATCTCCCGCTCCGAAGAGCTCTACCGCACGGTGAAGGCCAAATCAGTCCGCCTGATCCCCGTGAGCCTGGACCGGCTGGGGGAGATCACCCAGGACCGGTTTTACAAGAAGTATCCAGACGGAAAACTCCGTCTGGAGCTGGACGGCGCCGTCCAGGTGCTGGCCGATGAGAACTACCTCAGCGAAGCGCTGTACAACCTGCTCACCAACGGCTGGGAGGCCACGCTGGAGGCGGGGCGGGAGGAGCCGGTGGAGCTGATCAGCCATCAGGAGCGGCTGTACACCGTCCTGGAGGTGCGGGATCGGGGCGGCGGAATCCCTCCTACCGACATCAAGCATATTTTCGAGCCCTTTTACTCCGGAAAGAACAGCAACTTCAACTGGGGCATGGGGCTGTATCACGTGCGCACCATTGTGCGCAGCCACCTGGGCTCCCTCCGGGTGGAAAACCGGGCCGGAGGCGGCGCCGCTTTTCTGATCCTGCTGCCCCGGTACACCGTCCATACCAGAGCGGGAGGAGGTACATCCGCGTGATCCGCATCCTTGTTGCCGAGGACTTCGACCTGCTGCGGGAAGATCTGTGCGACACCCTCAACCAGCAGCCGGACATCACCGTGGTGGGCAGCGCCGGCAGCGGCCGGGAGATCGAGGCCCTGGCCCTGACCACGCCGGCGGACCTCATCCTGATGGACATTGAGATGGAGACCATCACCGCCGGCATCCGGGCGACAGAGCACATCCTGGAGAAAAAGCCGGAGCTGAAGATCCTCTTCCTCACCGCCCACGAGACGGACAATATCATCCTCACCTCCATGGGCGCCGGGGCGGTGGACTACATCGTAAAGGGCTGCCCGGAGAAGGAACTGCTCTCCCACATCCGCGGCGCCTACGAGGGGCACCCCATGCTGGACGGCAAGGTCCAGAACCTGCTGCTCAAGGAGTACTCCCGCCTGCGCAGCTCCGAGCGCAGCCTGCTGTTCTTTATCAGCACGGTCTCCCAGCTCACCGCCGCCGAGCGGGAGCTGGTCCGGCTGCTGCTGGAGGAGAAAAAGGTCAAGGAGATTGCCGCCATCCGCTGTGTGGAGGTGGTGACCATCAAGACCCAGATCAAAAGCCTGCTGCGCAAATTCGGCTGCGCCCGCACCAAGGAAATTGTAGAAATCATCCGCGAACTCAATGTGGCCCATCTGTTCTGACGGGCCGAGAAAGGAAGGCATGCAACATGGATTACTTTCAGATCCCCGCCCAGGACCTGGGCAAGAACGCCAAGATCCCCGTCTATCCCCTGGGGGACTCCGGCGAGGTGTTCTATGAGATGGCCCTGGAGATGGTGAACACCATCAAGGAGCACAACGCCCGGGGGGAGAAGACCGTCTTCATCTGCCCCGTGGGCCCCGTGGGCCAGTATCCCATCTTCGTCCGCCTGGTGAACCGGGACCGGGTGAGCCTGAAGAACTGCTGGTTCTTCAACATGGACGAGTACCTCAACGACGACGGAACCTACATCGACAAGGACAGCCCCCTGTCCTTCCGGGGCTTCATGGACCGCACGGTGTACACCAAGGTGGATCCGGACCTGCTCATGCCCCCGGAGCAGCGGGTGTTCCCCGACCCCGCCGACCCCGGCCGGGGGGACCGCCTCATTGAGGAGCTGGGCGGCGTGGACATCGCCTTCGGTGGCATCGGCATCAACGGCCATCTGGCCTTCAACGAGGCCCAGCCGGAGCTGACGCCGGAGCAGTTCGCCGCCCTGGGCACCCGGGTGCTCACCCTGACCCCGGAGACCAAGACCGCCAACGCCATCGGCGACCGGGGCGGCGCCATCGCCGCCATGCCCAACAAGGCGGTCACCATCGGCATCAAGCAGATCCTGGGCGCCCGGAAGGTCCGCCTGGGCGTGTTCCGGGAGTGGCACCGGGCCGTGGTGCGCCAGGCGGCCTATGGTGAGATCACCGCCGCCTTCCCTGTCACCCTGCTCCAGAACCATCCCGACGCCGCCATCTACACCAACGCCATCGCGGCGGGCCAGCCCTTCTGAGAGGCGCGCCATGGGAGAGAAACTGCTCTTTACCGGCGGCAGCGTCTATGTGGACGGCCGCTTTCAGCAGGCGGACCTGCTGGTGGAGGACGGGCGGATCGCCGCCATCGGCCAGCTGAACCCCGCCGGCCTGCGGGTCAAAAACCTGGGCGGCCGGATGCTGGTGCCGGGTTTTCTGGACCTGCACACCCACGGGGGGGACGGGGTGGACGTGAACGCCGCCACCACCCAGGACTTCGGGAAGATCTCCCGGTTCTTTGCCAGCCATGGCACCACCGGCTGGCTGTGCTCCATCCTCACCGACACCCCGGAGCAGACCCTGTGGTGCATCGGCCAGGCAAAGGCGGCCATGGAGTCCCCGGCGGAGGGGGCCCAGCTGCTGGGCATCCATCTGGAAGGCCCCTTCCTGGCCAGTGAGTACAAGGGCGCCATGCCGGAGCACCTGCTGCGCACCGGCGACCCCGCCCTGTTCCTCCGCTATCAGCAGGCGGCGGAGGGCGCCATCCGGTATATGACCGTCTCCCCCGAGGTGGACGGGGTGGTGGAGCTCATTGAAACGCTGGCCGGCCAGGTGACCATCGCCATCGGCCACTCCGGCGCGGACTATGAGACCGCCATCCGGGCCATCGACGCCGGAGCGGCCAGCTGTACCCACACCTTCAACGCCATGGGGCTGTTCCACCAGCACCGGCCGGCCATCATGGGGGCCGTGCTGGAGCGCCCGGTGTACTGCGAGGCCATCTGCGACGGGCGCCACCTGCACCCCGGCTCCGTGCGGATGCTCCTGGCCTGCAAGGGCTGGGACAAGGTGGTGGCCGTCACCGACTCCATCCAGGCCGCCGGCCTGCCCGACGGGCACTACAAGCTGGGGGTCAACGACGTGGTGGTGGAGGACGGGGACGCCAAGCTGGCCAGCAACGGCGTGCGGGCCGGCTCCACCCTCACCACCGGCCAGGCCCTGAAAAACCTGGTGAAGTTCACCGGGGAGAGGGTGGAACGGGTGTTGCCCCTGCTCACCGCCAACCCCGCCCAGCTGGTGGGGCTGGACTACCGCAAGGGCTCCATCGCCCCGGGCAAGGACGCCGACCTGGTGGTGCTGGACGAGGAACTGAACGTAAGAGAGACCTATGTGGCCGGACGTCTTGTGTACGCCGGCGAATGTGAATAAGGAGGAACTGATCATGCCATTAGTACCGCTGAGACCCCTGATGGAGGCCGCCGAGGCCCACAACTACGCCCAGGGCGCGTTTAACGTCAACGCCGTGGCCCAGGCCAAGGCCGTCATCGAGATGCACGAGACCTTCCGCTCCCCCGCCATCCTGCAGGGCGCGGACCTGGCCAACGCCTTTATGGGCGGCCGGGTGGACTTTGCCAACGGCACCCTGGAGGACAAGAAGAAGGGCGCCCGGAACATCGCCAACGCCGTGAAGAAGTACGGCGAGAACTCCCCCATCCCCGTGGTGCTCCACCTGGACCACGGCAAGGA
>CALWXH010000076.1 GCA_944385465.1 uncultured Oscillospiraceae bacterium
CCCTATGCGCACTCTTTGGGTACTTTCTCTTGCGCAAGAGAAAGTACCCCGCCTGTCGGGGGGGGACCCGACAAACCGAAGGATTTGCCGGAACCCTCCGGCGAAAGGAAATTGTGAAAGGGCCGCGCCCTGAGCCGGCCCTTGTGTTTTCCGCCCGGATGGGGTATAATGCCAAGGCAAAATATCGACATTGGAGTTGTACTATGGACTATTTTCACGTGAGCGCCGGCCCGGATCAGCTGGGGCAGCTGTCCTCCCTGGCCCTGGCCTATCTGGGGGACGGGGTGTACGAGGTGATGGTGCGCACCTGGCTGTGCCTGCGGGGCAAGGCCACCAACCGGGGGCTGCACAAGGCCGCCCTGGACTATGTCTCCGCCCCGGCCCAGGCCCGGCTGGTGCAGAAGATCCTCCCCCTCCTCACCCAGGAGGAGCAGGAGGTATACCGCCGGGGCCGCAACAGCCACACCGCCGCCGTCCCCAAGGGGGCCAGCGTGGGGCAGTACCACGCCGCCACCGCCCTGGAGGCCCTGTTCGGCTACCTGTACCTGCGGGGGGAGACGGGGCGGCTCAACGAGCTGTTTCAACAGATGATGGAGGAATAACGACATGCCATTGGACGCCATCTGTCTCACCGCCGTGGCCCGGGAGCTGCGGCAGGCCGTCACGGGGGCCAAGGTGGACAAGATCTACCAGCCCACCCGGGACGAGGTGATCCTCCATCTCCGGGCGGGGAAGGGGAACGCGCGGCTGCTGCTCTCCGCCAACCCCCAGCACCCCCGGGCCCACCTCACCCAGATCCCCCGGGAGAACCCGGACACGCCCCCCATGTTCTGCATGCTGCTGCGCAAGTACTTTCTGGGCGGACGCATCCTGGACATCACCCAGCCCTCCATGGAGCGGCTGCTGGAGCTGCGCTTCGAGACCCTCAGCGAGCTGGGGGACCGGGTGGAGCGCCGGCTGGTGCTGGAGTGCATCGGGCGCAGGGCCAACCTGCTGATGCTGGACGAGGCGGGGCGGATTACCGACTGCCTGCGCCGGGTGGAGGGGGATCTGTCCGCCCGGCGGCCCCTGATGCCCGGGCTGTTCTACGCCTACCCCCTGCCCACGGGCAAGCTGGACCCGGCGGCCATGCCGGAGGGGGAGCTGCAAGAGCTGGTGCTCTCCCGCGCCCCGGAGGGGGAGGGGCAGGACGGCTGGCTGCTGGACACCTTCAACGGCCTGTCCCCCCTCATCGCCCGGGAGCTGGCCTTCCAGGCCGGCGGCAGCCGGGAGGAGCTGGCCGCCCGGCTGGCGGAGCTGATGGACCGCGTCCGGAGGGGGGAGTTTACCCCCACGGTGCTGGTGCGGGAGGGCAAGCCCTTTGACTTCACCTTCCTGCCCGCCCTCCAGTACGGCCCCCAGGTGGAGCTGCGCCGGTATGAGAGCTTCTCCCTTCTGCTGGACGATTTCTACGCCCAGAAGGAGGCCCAGGAGCGGGTGCGCCAGCGGGGGGCGGATTTCCTGCGCTCGGTGACCCAGGCCCGCAACCGCACCGCCAAAAAGATCGCCAACCAGGAGCAGGACCTGGCCGCCGCCGGGGACCGGGAGCGGCTGCGCCAGTTCGGGGACATCATCACCACCAACCTCTACCAGATGGAGAAGGGGCAGACACTGCTCCGGGCCCAGAACTACTACGACCCGGCGGGGGGCGAGGTGGACATCCCCCTGGACCCCCTGCTCACCCCCCAGCAGAACGCCGCCCGGTACTACAAGGACTACAAGAAGGCCCAGAAGGCGGAGGAGATGCTGGCCATCCAGCTGGAGAAGAACCGCCGGGAGCTGGACTACCTGGACAGCGTGCTGGAGATGATCTCCCTGTCCGAGGGGGACCGGGATCTGCAGGAGATCCGCCAGGAGCTCATGGACAACGGCTACCTGCGGCAGCACCGCCGGCCCATGACCGGCAAGGGAAAGCAGAAGATTGTCCACGCAAAGCCCATGGAATTTCGCTCCACGGCGGGGCTGACCATCCTGGTGGGCAAGAACAACACCCAGAACGACCGGCTGACCCTGAAGGAGGCGGACAAGCGGGATGTGTGGCTCCACGTGCAGAAGCTCCACGGCTCCCACGTCATCCTCAGGACCGGGGGCGCCCAGCCCGACGGGGACTCCCTCACCCAGGCGGCCATGCTGGCGGCCTGGTTCTCCCAGGGGCGGGAGTCGGGGCAGGTGCCGGTGGACTACACCCCGGTGAAATTCGTCAAGAAGCCCGCCGGGGCCAAGCCCGGCTTTGTGATCTACAACACCTACAACACCCTGTACGTCACCCCCGACGAGGCGCTGGTGAAGCGGCTGCGGGTGAAGTGACGCCCACGGAGAGGAGAAAACGCCCATGATGACCAAATTCCTGCTGGCCCTGAACCGGCTGTTCCCCCTGCCGGTACACCCCTTCAACCTCCAGAACGAGGGGAAGGAGAGCTACGCCATGTGGCAGTATCAGCGGGGTGGGGACACCATCGCCTTCTTCCGGGAGCGGTACACCACCCGGGAGATGTTTGAGGGTAAGACGGTGCTGGACGTGGGCTGCGGCGCCGGGGGCAAGACCATGTACTACGCCGCCCAGGGGGTGGAGCGCATCGTGGGCATGGACATCGTGGCCCACTACCAGCAGGAGGCGGAGAAGCTGGCCCGCCAGCTGGGGTACGCCGACAAGTTCACCTTCGTGGTGGGGGACGCGGCCCACACCGGTTTTCCCGACGGCAGCTTCGACACCATCATCATGAACGACGCCATGGAGCACGTGGCCCGGCCCGACCTGGTGCTGGCGGAGGTGCGGCGCATCCTGCGCCCCGGCGGGCGGCTGTACGTGAACTTCCCGCCCTATTACCACCCCTTCGGCGCCCATCTGTCCGACCTGATTGGCATCCCCTGGGTGCACCTGTTCTTCTCGGAGAAGACCCTGGTGGCCGCCTATAAAGAGCTTTGCAAGACGGTGCCCGACGGGGAGCAGCGCATCGCCTTCCGCATCTCCAAAAACGAGCGGGGGGAGGAATATTTCTCCTACATCAACCACATGACCATCAAGCGCTTTGACAAGCTCCGGGCCCAGGCGGGGATGGGGCAGGTCTACTACCGCCAGGTGCCCCTGCGCCCCTTCCTGGCCCCTCTGGCCAAGCTGCCGGGGCTGCGGGAGCTGCTGGTGAAGATGGTGGTGTGCGTGTTTGAGAAACAATAAAGCGGGGGACGCTCCGCTGGGGTGACTTTTCTCACGCAAGAAAAGTCACCAAAAGTGCGCCCAAGGGGGAGCGCCCCCTTGGGTATCCCCCCCGCTCAGTTAGAGTGCGTCCCTCTCTTTCCGGCGTCCTTGACTCGCGGCTGCGCAGGTTCCATCGACGCCCTCCGGGCTTCTGCCTTCTTACGCTTCGGTGCCTGCGGCCCAGGGTACCCGCCTGGAATGGCGATGCACTTCGGCGTATGCGCCGTCAGAGGGACAGACCCGCAGGCTTGAACACCAAATGTAGGCGCCCGTAGGCGTGGAACGGAGGAACAGGTCAAGCCGGCAAAAGGCCGGAGGCCGCCGTGCGTGGGATACGTGTCAATGACGGACGCCGGTCGTTAGAGACTGGCACCAGTTTTGCTCTCCCGTAAACCGGGGGTTCTTAGGGGGCAAGCCCTGCGTACGAGGGACGCCCTCTGTCCCGAGTTAAGCCGGGCTTGCGCCCCTAAGCGTGTCTTTGGTTTCTTTCTGCACGAGCAGAAAGAAACTCGCCCTCAGGCGAAACCTGGGACGCACCATCCGTGGTGCGTTACCGCCCGCCGGTGCGGGAACCGGCACGTATAGGGCCGTCGGTTCCGCCGGCAGGCGGAGTATCATAACAGACAAAGTTTTCACGAGGTGATCCGCCATGAAGTTCAAGAGGTTGATGACAGCCCTGCAGGGCGTGTGCGTCTATCGGGATGTGCTGGCCCAGCCGGTGATGGAGCGGGCCGTGGGCCTGGTGGAGAGCCTGGCGCACGGAGACGGCCCGGGCGGGCTGCAGGCCTACGCGGAGCTGTTCTACCAGCTGCGCCTGGCGGGCTGCGCCGGGCTGGGGGACTGGCTGGGGCAGGCCCTGCGCTGGTCCGAGGGGCCCTATCCCCGGCTGTGCGAGGCCGGCCGCCGGGACCCCGCCCTGGAGCGGGGGGCCGAAGGGGACATCGTGACCTTTTCCCTCCTGGCGGAGGTGGACTGCGGGGAGTGGCTGGCCGGGCTGGAGGGGCTGCTGGGCAGCGACTGCCGGGAGGTGGCCGCCGGCCTGCCCCGGTGGGACAGCGGCGCCCCCTTTTCCTTTGAGAGCCTGACCCAGGCCTACCGGCAGGAGGGGGCCGGGCTGCTGGCCCGGTACCGGGCCTTCTGCTGGCAGAACGGGGAACTCATCCCCGTGCCCCATCCCGACTGCCCCGGCGAGGACGAGCTGCTGGGCTATGAGCGGCAGCGGGACGCGGTGATCCGCAACACCCAGGCCCTGCTGGCGGGCAAGGCGGTGAACAACATGCTGCTCTACGGGGAGAGCGGCACCGGCAAGTCGGCCACGGTGAAGAGCCTGCTCAACCTGCCCGGGGCGGGGGAGCTGCGCATCATCCAGGCGGACAAGGAGGACCTGGGCGGGCTGCCCGCCCTCATCCGCACCTTAGAGGGCCGGCGGCAGAAGGTGATTGTGTTCATCGACGATCTGGCCCTGGATCAGGACTCCACCGCCTACTCGGTGCTCAAGACCATCCTGGAGGGCGGCGTGGCCCGGCGGCCGGACAATGTGGCGGTGTACGCCACCTCCAACCGCCGGCATCTGGTGCGCCAGAGCCTGTCCCAGCGGCTGGGGGACGAGGTGGACCGGGCGGAGACCATCCGGGAGACCACCTCCCTGGCCGACCGGTTCGGCCTGCGGGTGCTGTTCCAGGGGCTGAACAAGCAGGAGTACCTGGAGCTGGTGGACCAGCTGGCAGTGCGCTACGGGGTGGCCCTGCCCCGGGAGGAGCTCCACGAGAAGGCCGTGGCCTGGGAGCGGTACCACGCCGCCCAGACCCCCCGCTCCGCCCTGCAGTTCATCCTCTCCCTGGCGTGAGGCCGGCGGCATGAATCCACAGCCCTCCCACATAGAATGAGGCATCTCGATTTCTATGGGGGAGGGCTGTGTCATGAGCTCTGTGCTGACCGGCACGCTGCTGCTCACCGCCACGGGGCTGTTTTCCCAGGTGGTGGGCTTTGGCTACCGCATCGCTCTGTCCCGGCTGATCGGGGCGGAGACCATGGGCCTCTACCAGCTGGTGATGCCGGTGTACTCGGTGCTGCTGTCCCTCACCGCGGTGGGGCTGACGGTGGCGGTGGCCACCCTGTCCGCCCGGCGGTATGCCCTGGGGGATCTGGGGGGCGTGAGGCTCACCCTGCGCCGGGCGCTGGGCTGTTTCTTCCTGCTGGCCCTGCCCCTGGGGGCGCTGGTCATTGCCGCCTCGGACCCCATCTCGGTGTATCTGCTGGGGGACGCCCGCACCCGGCTGGGCATTGTGCTGCTGGTGCCCTGCGTGGTGCTCACCGGGGTGGAAAACCTCCACAAGCACTGCTTTTACGGCATGGGACAGGTGCGGCCCCCCGCCGCCTCGGAGACGGCGGAACAGCTGGTGCGGGCGGGGGCGGTGCTCACCCTGCTGGTGGTGCTGCTGCCCCAATCGGAGGAGGGGGCGGTGGGCCTCATCGTGCTGGGGATGGTGCTGTGCGAGATCTGCTCCGCCGTGACGCTGACCCTGCTGCTGCGGCGGTTCTGGCGGCGGGAGGGGCCGGCTGCCCCGAAACAGACGGTCACCCGGCGGCAGCTGCTGTCCATCGCCCTGCCGGTGGGGGGGACCTCCCTGCTGGGCACCCTGCTGGGGGCGGCCAACTCGGTGCTCATCCCCGCCCGGCTGGTGGCGGGCGGGACGGACCCGGCCCGGGCCATGGCCGGCTTCGGGGTGCTGTGCGGCATGACCCTGCCCCTGCTGGCCCTGCCCACGGGGTTCATCGGGGCGCTGTGCCTGGTGATGGTGCCCGATCTGGCCCGGCGCACCGCCCGGGGGGACCGGAGGGCGGCGGGTGGCTTTCTGGACCGGGTGCTGTCCGCCACCTCTCTGCTCATGGCCCCTGCCATGGCCCTGCTGGCGGTGGTGGGCCCCACGGTGGGGGCGGCCCTGTTCCGGGACGGCCGGGTGGGGGAGTACATCCTCCCCCTGGCGGCGGGCACCCTGCTGGGGTGCTGGCAGTCGGTGCTGGGCGGCGCCCTCAACGGCCTGGGCCTGCAGGGGAGAGGGGCCCGCAATGCCATTGCGTCCGACGCCGTCCAGCTCGTGTGCACCTGGGCGCTGGTGCCCCAGTGGGGGCTGGGCGGTTTTGTGCTGGGCTTTGTCCTGTCCGGCCTGACGGGGGCGGGGCTGAACCTGATCTCGGTGCTCCGGGCGGCGGGGCTGTCCCCCCGGTGGTTCGGCTGGTTTGTCCGGCCGGTGCTGTCGGCGGTGTTCATGGCCTTGTGGTGCGCGCTGTTTTTCCGGGTGCTGCTGGGGGCCGGCTGCCCGGCGGGCTGGGCCTGCGCCCTATGCGCACTGCTGGGGCTGGTGCTGTACGCCGCCGCCCTGCTGGCGCAGGGGATCTCCTATGAGATCAAACAGTAGAAATTTCCTTGCCCTTTGTTTCAGATAGGAGTTAAGAGATAGGAGATAAGGAGATAAGGAGATAGGAGAGATTCTGTCGCTGGAACTCTTCGCTCTTCCTGGGGGTGCCCGGAGCCCTCTGGTTTGCCGGGTCTTGTCCCGGCAGTGCGTCCTCAGTTTCGCCTGAGGGCGAGTTCCTTTCGGCACCGCCCGAAAGGAACCAAAGGGCGGCTTAGGGGGTGAGCCTCCGGTTCGGCTTCGGCCCCCAAGGGCGGGGCCTTGCTCACAGTCGGCCCACCCCCTAAGAACCCCCGAAAGGGCTACGGGGGCGTCAGTAGAGGTGCCAACCTCGCTTTCCGGCGTGCGTGACTCGCGGCTGCGCCGGTTCCTCCGACGCCCTCCGGGCTTGTGTATGGCGTATGCTTTGGTACCTGCGGCCCAGGGTACCCGCCTGGCTGGGCAGGGCACTTCGGTGCCTGCGCCGTTAGGGGTGCAGACCCGCAGGCTTGAACACCGGCACCAGGCGCCCATAGGCGGGAATCTGAGTGACAGGTCAAGTCGGAAAAAGGCCGGAGGCCGTCTTGCGTTGCTGAGAGTGTCGATGACGTACGCCGGGAATAGGACACCGCACCGATTTTACGCCCCCGTAAACCGGGGGTTCTTAGGGGGTCAAATCCTGGAGGACGCCCTTTGTCCGATGGATTTGTCCCCCTATGCGCG
>CALWXH010000077.1 GCA_944385465.1 uncultured Oscillospiraceae bacterium
TGCGCTACAAGGGCAAGAACATCCACGAGGTGCTGGAGATGACGGTGGAGGAGGCCCTGCCCTTCTTTGAGAACCTGCCCCGGCTGAAAAACAAGCTCCAGACCCTCATGGACGTGGGCCTGGGCTATGTGAAGCTGGGCCAGCCCTCCACCACCCTGTCCGGCGGAGAGGCCCAGCGGGTGAAGCTGGCCACTGAGCTTTCCAAGCAGTCCACCGGCTCCACCATCTATATCCTGGACGAGCCCACCACCGGCCTGCACACCGCCGACGTCCACCAGCTGGTGGAGGTGCTCCAGCGGTTTGTGGACAAGGGCAACACCGTGGTGGTCATCGAGCACAACCTGGACGTGATCAAGACCGCCGACTACCTCATCGACCTGGGCCCCGAGGGCGGCGCCGGGGGAGGCACGGTCATCTGTACCGGAACTCCGGAAGAAGTGGCCGCCTGCGAGGCATCCTACACGGGTAAATATTTGAAGAGAGTGTTGGAGTGACAAAAACCCCGCCGGAGGCCATGGGGGGCCTCCGGGGGGAACTGTTTCCCCCCGGAAAAGCCGGCGCGCGAAGCGCCTGTTTCCTCCGCAGAGGAGACCCGGCTTTTGGAGGTGGCCGCCTGCCCGGGGAGCTACACCGGGCAATATCTGAAGCGGATGCTGTGAGGGCCGCAAAGGAGAAGGTATGGAATCTCATGATTTAATGCTTTGGGCGCGGGATTTCCTGGCCGCCGTAACGGAGCAGGACCGGGGCCGCCTGCGGGGATTTTTCACCCCCGGGGCGGTGGTGTACTGGCCCAATACCGGCGAGAAGTTCAGCTTAGAGGACTACCTGACCGCCAACTGCGAATACCCCGGCCAATGGCGGGGGCAGCTCCTGCGGGCGGAGGGGACGGACGCCGGTGCGGTGGTGGCCGCCCGCGTCTGGGAGGACGGGGGACCGTCCTGCCATGTGGTATCCTTCCTGCGGTTTGACGGGGCAGGACAGATCATAGAGATGACGGAGTTCTGGGGGGACGACGGCCCCCCGCCCCGGTGGCGGCAGGAGCTGGGACTGGGACGGAATTATACGGAAGACACATAGAGGGGTGAGTGTGTGTATCTCTACCTGGTGCGCCACGGCCAGTCCGTGGGCAACGAGCAAAAATTGTTCTTCGGCTGGTCGGATCACCCGCTCACCCAGCTGGGCCGGGAACAGGCCCGGCAGGCGGCGGAGAAGTTAAAGGGAATTCCCTTTACCCGCTGCATGGCCAGCGACTTGTCCCGGGCCTGGGAGACGGCGCTGATCTGCCTGGAGGGCAGGGGGGTCGCCCCGGAGCCCTGTCCCGCCCTGCGGGAGCAGAACATGGGCGATTTTGAGGACTGCACCTGGCAGCAGGCCCAGGTCCGCCATGGGGACCTGGTGGAGCGGCTGGTGAGGGACTGGTTCCACACCACGCCGCCGGAGGGGGAGGGGCCGGAAGAGATGGCCCGGCGGGTGAATGCCTGTGTGGACAGCCTGATCCGCGCAGGGGAAGACACCCTTGTGGTGGCCCACAACGGCTCCCTGTCCCTGGTCCTGAAGCACCTGGGCCTGGCCGGGGAAGGGCAGCTGCTGCGGCCCGGCTGGTTTTTTGAGCACGGCTCCTACACTGCCATCGAGATAGAAAACAACCGGGCAGTTCTGCGAGGATTCAACTTGTGACGCGCACCGCCTCCCCGGCATAGAATGGCCTGGGAGGTGGAACTGTATGACCGGTCTGGAACTGCTGCTGTCCCTGCTGGCCGCCTTTGGCCTGGTGTGCCTGGTGTGGCTGGGGGCGGGGTGGCTGACGCTCCCCCTGCGCTGCCCGGCCAGAATTGTGCTGGAGGCTCACGGCCATGGGGAAGAGCTGGAACAGGCGGTGCGGGGGCTGCTGTGGCTGCGCCGCACCGGACTGTGGCGGGGGACGGTGGTCATCCGGGACGAGGGCCTGGATGAGCGCGGCCTGGCCCTGGCCCGGACGCTGAGCCTGCGCTGGGGGGTGGAGCTGTCCTCCTCCGGGGCGGAAAAGAACTGACGGAAACCCCCGGGGCGGCGGAGCTGCCCGCGGGGAGAGAAGATGGACAAAAGAAATGAGGAATGAGTCAGATGGAACTGAAACAAGCGCTGGAGCAGCTGGAGACACTTCAGAAGAAACTGTACGCCTATCAGTGCGCCTCCTCGTCCCTGTACCTGGACAGCGTCACCGTGGCGCCCAAGGACACCGCCCAGGGCCGGGGTGTGGCCCTGGGCATCCTGGCGGGGGAGCAACACAAGCTCTTTGCCGGCCCGGAGGTGGGCGCGCTGCTGGACGTTCTGGGGGAGCGCGGGGAGGAGCTCACTTTCTCCCAGAGGCGGCAGGTGGAGGAGCTGAGCCGCCGGTGGAGGCAGATCTCCCGCATCCCCGCCCAGGAGTACATGGAGTACGCCCGGCTGACCAATGAGGCCAGCGATGTGTGGCACAAGGCCAAGGAGGGCAACGACTTTGCCGCTTTCCGGCCGGTGCTGGAACAGCTGGTGGCCTTCAACCGGAAGTTTGCCGGCTACTATGACCCGGACAAGGCCCCCTATGACGCCCTGCTCAATGAGTATGAGCGGGGGGTGGATACGGCCTATCTGGACCGGTTTTTTGCCGCCGTCCGGGACAAGCTGGTGCCGGTGATCCGGGCCATCGGGGAGCGGGAACAGCCCGATGACAGCTTCCTCTACCTGGAGTACCCCGTCCAGGGGCAGCGGGAGCTGGCCGACTACCTCATGGAGGTGATGGGGCTGGACCGGGCCCACTGCGGCCTGGGGGAGACGGAGCACCCCTTTACCCTGGAGTTCAACAACCGGGATGTGCGCATCACCACCAACTATGACGAGCACAACCTGGCCAGCTCTCTGTACTCCGTCATCCACGAGGGGGGCCATGCCCGGTATGAGCTGAACATTCAGGACGACATCCAGTACACCTGCCTGGCAGGGGGCGTGTCCATGGGCGTCCATGAGAGCCAGTCCCGGTTCTATGAGAACCTCATCGGCCGGTCCCTGCCCTTTGTCCGGGCCATTTTCCCCAAGCTCCAGGAGCTCTTCCCGGCGCAGCTGGGGAAGGTGACGGCGGAGCAGTTCCACCGGGCGGTGAACCGGGCCCAGCCCTCCCTCATCCGCATTGAGGCGGACGAGCTCACCTACTGCCTGCACATCATGGTGCGCTATGAGATTGAAAAGCAGCTCATCGGCGGCACACTGGAAGTGAAGGACGTGCCGGAGACCTGGAACCGGCTGTACAAGGAATACCTGGGGGTGGACGTGCCCGACGACACCCACGGCTGCCTCCAGGACTCCCACTGGTCCGGCGGCTCCTTCGGCTACTTCCCCTCCTACGCCCTGGGCAGCGCCTACGGCGCCCAGATGCTGCGCAACATGGAGAAGGAGTTCGACGTGTGGGGGCCGGTGGGCAGGGGGGACCTGTCCCAGGTGTCCGCCTGGCTGAAGGACAAGGTCCACCAGTACGGCGGCCTGCTCACCCCGGCCCAGGTGGTGAAAAACGCCTGCGGCGACTTCGACCCCAGCGTCTACACCGACTATCTGGTGCAGAAATACTCCGAGCTGTACCGGCTGTGACGCGCGGGCGCTGCGGCTGCGGAACCTGAGAGAAAAACGAGGTGCTGGAAATGGAATTGGATTGGAATGCCGTCAGGGCCCAGGCCCGGCAGGCGGCGGAGGAGCTGCTGGAGACGGCGCGGCTGCGCCCCGGGGAGATTTTCGTGGTGGGCTGCTCCTCTTCGGAGATCACCGGCGGGCAGATCGGCCACGCCTCCAGCCTGGAGGCGGCCCGGGCGGTGTTTGACGGGATTTACCCCCTGCTCCGGGAGCGGGGGATCTGGCTGGCCGCCCAGTGCTGCGAGCATCTGAACCGGGCCCTCATCCTGGAGGAGGCCTGCGCCCGGCAGTACGGCTACGACCCGGTGTGGGTGGTGCCCCAGCCCAAGGCGGGGGGCTCCTTTGCCACCACCGCGTGGCGGAATTTTGAAAAGCCGGTGGCGGTGGAGCACATCCGGGCCCACGGGGGGCTGGACATCGGGGGCACCCTCATCGGGATGCACCTGCGGGACGTGGCGGTGCCGGTGCGGCTGAGCCTCACCCACATCGGGGCGGCCATCCTGCTGTGCGCCCGCACCCGGCCCAAGCTCATCGGCGGGGCCCGGGCGGTCTATGAGTAACCCTCGCCGGAACGGGGGGAACCTCCCCGGGGAAACCGGGGACGCCCGGTCCGCGCGCCCCGGGCGGACAGGCCCCTGACGTGTGAATTTTGCAAGTTTTTATTGACAAACATGCAAATGTGAAAATTAAGCCTTGCCCCGGAGAGAAAATAAGACTATAATAAGAAGTTGATTACAGCTCGGATTTTTGCGCCGGGACAGATCTACAGGAGGAATCATCCATGAAATTTCATGAAATGCCTTATGCACGTCCGGATCTGGAACAGGTGAAGGGCCAGCTCGCCGGCCTGACCCAGCGGCTGCGGGAGGCGGCCGGCTATGACCAGGCCAGAGCCGTCTTTCTGGAGAAGGAGCAGGCGCAGCGGCACCTGTATACCGCCCAGACCCTGGCCCACATCCGCCACTCCATCGACACCCGGGACGCGTTCTACGACGGGGAGATGAAGTTCTGGAACGCCGCCATGCCCGAGCTGCAGGAGTATGAGCAGGCCTGGACCATGGCCATGCTGGCCTCTCCCTTCCGGGCGGACTTCGCCGCGGAGTACGGCGATCTCATGTTCGTCAACGCGGAGATCGCCCTGAAGACCTTCTCCCCGGAGATCATCCCCCAGCTCCAGCAGGAGAACTACCTGACTCAGGAGTATGAGAAGCTGCTGGCCTCCGCCCAGATCCCCTTTGAGGGCAAGGTGTACACCCTCAGCCAGCTCACCCCCTTCAAGAACGACCCGGACGACGAGCGCCGCCTGGCTGCCTGGAAGGCGGAGGGCCAGTGGTACAAGGACAACCAGGAGAAGCTGGACGCCATCTACGACCAGCTGGTCCACCTCCGGGACGAGATGGGCAAAAAGCTGGGCTACGAGGGCTACACCACCCTGGGCTACTACCGCATGGGCCGCAACTGCTACACCAAGGAGGACGTGGAGCGCTTCCGCGCCGCCGTGGTGAAGTACCTGGTGCCCGTGGCCGACCGGGTCTACCGCAAGCAGGCCCAGCGCCTGGGCAAGGAATACCCCATGAGCTTTGCCGACAACGCCCTGGAGTTCCGCTCCGGCAACCCCAAACCCGTGGGCACCCCCGACGACATCCTGGCCCAGGGGAAGAAGTTCTATGACGAGCTCTCCCCGGAGACCAGCGTGTTCTTCCGCACCATGCTGGACAATGAGCTGCTGGACGTGCTCTCCACCGAGGGCAAGCAGTCCGGCGGCTACTGCACCGGCATCTACGACTACGGCGTGCCCTTCATCTTCGCCAACTTCAACGGCACCCAGCACGACGTGGAGGTGGTCACCCACGAGGCGGGCCACGCCTTCGCCGCCTGGACCAACCGGGACCGGGTGCCCATGGAGTACATCTGGCCCTCCATGGAGGCCTGCGAGGTCCACTCCATGTCCATGGAGTTCTTCGCCGAGCCCTGGGCGGACGGCTTCTTCGGGCCGGACGCCAAGAAGTTCCTGTACAGCCACCTGTCCGGCGCCCTGACCTTCATCCCCTACGGCACCATGGTGGACCACTTCCAGCACGAGGTGTACGCCAATCCGGACATGACCCCCGCCCAGCGCCACGCCGTGTGGAAGGAGCTTCTGGGGGTGTATATGCCCTGGATGCGGCTGGACGGGGACATCCCCTTCTACAGCGAGGGGGAGGGCTGGCAGCGCCAGCACCACATCTACTCCAGCCCCTTCTACTATATTGACTACTGCCTGGCCCAGACCGTGTCCCTCCAGTTCTGGGCCCTGATCCAGGCCGACCGGAAGGACGCCTGGGACCACTATATGGCCTACACCCGCCAGGGGGGCAGCCGCACCTTCACCGACCTGCTGAAAAACGCCGGGCTGGAGACCCCCTTTGAGGAGTCCTGCCTGCGGGGGGTGTGCCAGCGGGCCAGCGCCTGGCTGGACGGCTTTGACCTGACCGGGATCGCGTGACATGGCGGAGCGGGAGAACAAGAAGCGCCGGGGCCGCCGGGCCTATCTGGAGGACTTCCACAAAACGGCCACCGGGGAATACGTCTATGAGGGCGAGGTCCACCACTTCCGGCCCGGCCGCCTCACCTGGAAGCAGGCCATGCTGCGGCTGTGGGTCTGCACCGGGGTGATGATCGCCGGGGTGGTGGCGGCGGGGGTGGTCCCCGCCGCCGGCCCCCGGAACACCGTCTATGTGGTGCTGCCCTACGCTCTCAGCCTGGTGGCCGTGGTGGCCCTCACCTGGCTGATGGCGCGGCTCACCGCCGGCGGAGAGCACCTGCGGGACTACGTGTACAAGGCCACCGGGGCGCAGTTCACCCCCCGGGGGGTCTTCGTCATGGTGTGCGCCGCCCTGTCCGCGGCGGGGCAGCTGGTCCATCTCCTCCTGGGCGGGGCGGGGGACCGGCTGGCCGGCTCCCTGGCCTTCGTGGCGCTGGAGGGGGCGGTATTTGCCGCCGCGCTGGTGTGGTGGCGGCTGGCCAGGACGCTGAACTGGTAAAAAACGACGGCAGATCATCCAGAATTTTGTGCGATATTGCCGGACTTAGAAATTGACACATGGGAAAAGAATCGGTAAAATAGATGTAATCGTCGAGGCCGCGGACATTTGCGCACCTTGGACGGACAGGGAAAAGGGCCGGCCCTTTTCTGTGGCTTGCAGCTGCAAGCCATCCCACTGTGTGAACTCCGGGCTTTGCCCGTTTGGTTCAAAGAAATCTTTAGGAGGATAAGACGCATGAAAAACGCAAAGAAGCTGCTCGCTCTGCTGCTGGCTCTTGCCATGTGCGTGGGCCTGCTGGCCGGTTGTAACAACAACCCCGCCACCAGCGATCCTGGCACTGACAGCAGCGCCGCTGTCAGCGAGAGCGGCGGCAACGCCAATGAGACCACCCCGCTGGTGGTGGCCACCGAGCAGGGCCTGGAGGGGAAGTTCTCTCCCTTCTTCTACCTGTCCGGCGCCGATAACGAGGTCGTGTCCCTGACCCAGATCAGCCTGCTCACCGTGGACCGCGTGGGCAACCCCGTGCTGGAGGGCATCGAGGGCGAGACCCGGGAGTACAACGGCACCGAGTACACCTATTACGGCCCCGCCGACATCGTGATCACCGAGAACGAGGACGGCTCCGTGTACTATGACGTCACCATGCGG
>CALWXH010000078.1 GCA_944385465.1 uncultured Oscillospiraceae bacterium
GGTGCGCCTCCGGTTCGACATGGAGCCAAGGGCGCTCCATGCTCACAGTCGGCCCACCCCCTAAGAACCCCCGGTTTACGGGGGCGTAAAATAGGTGCCAGTCTCTATTGACCGGCGCACAGTATCGACACTCTGCACACCCCTCGGCGGGCTCCGCCCTGGTGCCACCAAACTTGCCCCACTTCTGTGCCGCCCATGGGCGCCTGGTGCGGGTGTTCAAGCCTTTGGCCCGCGCCCCTAACGGCGCACCATGCCGGAGGGCCCCGCCCGGCCAGGCGCCCCGGTGGGGTGCGACAGCCGAAGCATACGAATGCACAAGGCCGGAGGGCGCCGGGGGAAGCTGTGTAACCGCGGGTCCAGGACGCCGGAAAGAGAGGGACGCACCCCAACTGAGCGGGGGGATACCCAAGGGGGCGCTCCCCCTTGGGCGCACTTTTGGTGACTTTTCTTGCGTGAGAAAAGTCACCCCAGCGGCGCGTCCCGCGGCCCGCAGGCCGCGGAATCCCCTGTTCTTTGGGTACTTTCTCTGGTGCAAGAGAAAGTACCCCGCCTGTCGGGGCGGGACCCGACAATCCATAGTGCTTGCCGGCACTCTCCGGCAAAAGGGCGGACTTTTGGTTTCTTTCTGCGCGCGCAGAAAGTAGGTCGCCCTTCCGGGCGAAATCTGGAACGCGCCCTTTTGGGTGAAACCGGAAACAAGCCCCCCGGCCGGAAATTCCGGCCGGAGGGCTTGCCCGTTTTTTCTTTGCTTTCCGCAGTCCGTCAGGTCACAGCTCCCGCCGGCCGCTCTTCCTCCGGCGGCGCTCCGCCAGGCGCGCGGCCCAGAGGTTCAGCACGTTCTCCCCCAGGTCAAACAGCCGCTCGAAGCACCAGATCACCGAGGGGGTGAGCATGAGGAACACCACGATGACCAGCCCCGACTGGAAGTCCAGGGGGGTGAGGTCAAAGAAGGAGCCGAAGCCCAGCACCGTCACCACAAAGGCCACCGACATGGAGCCCAGCAGCAGCCACCGCTTCCAGTCCATGGGCCGGGAGATATAGTAGAGCACCAGCAGGCCCACCTCGCCCATGATGACGGTGGCCAGGGTGGACAGGGTGGCCCGCTCAAAGGTGAAGGCCATGGTGAACAGCTCGATGCCCACAATGAGCATGATGTTGGTCAGCCCTCCGGGCAGGGCCCGGCGCAGCACGTTGTTCATGAACTTGCCCCGCACCATCTCGTGGTTGGGCTCCAGGGCCAGCACGAAGGAGGGGAAGCCGATGGTCAGCGCGCTGATGAGGGTGATCTGAATGGGGTTGAAGGGATAGGGGAAGCCGGCGAACAGGGTGATGAGGGACAGGAAGAAGGACAGGATGTTCTTCACCAGGTACAGGGCCGCCGAGCGCTGGATGTTGTTGATGACCCGCCGCCCCTCCTCCACCACGTGGGGCATGGAGGCGAAGTTGGAGTCCAGCAGCACCAGCTGGGCCACCTGGCAGGCGGCCTCGGAGCCGGAGGCCATGGCGATGCCGCAGTCGGCGTCCTTCAGGGCCAGCACGTCGTTGACGCCGTCCCCGGTCATGGCCACGGTGTGCCCCGCCTTCTGCAGGGCCTTCACCAGCTTGCGCTTCTGGTCCGGGGTCACCCGGCCGAAGACGGTGAAGTCCCGCACCGCCCGCTCGTAGTCCTCCGGCTGGCGCAGGGTGGCCGCGTCCACAAAGCGCTCCGCCCCCTCGATGCCCGCCTGGCGGGCCACCTGGGAGACGGTCTCCGGGTTGTCCCCGGAGATCACCTTCACCCGCACCCCCTGCTGGGCAAAGTAGCGGAAGGTGTCCGGCGCCTCGGGCCGCACTGGGTTGGCCAGCACCGCCAGGGCCACGGGGTCGATGAGGCCGCTGAGCCCCTCCGCCGTGGGGGGCGTCTCACACCGGGCCAGCAGCAGCACCCGGCAGCCCTGGGCCTGATAGGGGGCCACCATGGGCTGGATCAGCTTGTACTCCTCCCCCAGGATAAACTCGGGGGCGCCCACCACATAGGAGCCATAGCCCCGGAAGACCACCGCCGACCACTTGTTGGCGGAGGTGAAGGGCACAGTGCGCTCGGCCTGCCAGGGGGAGGGCTTGTCAAACCGCTCGGCCATGGCCCGGGCGGTGTCGTTGTCCGCGTCCATCACCTTGTAATAGGCGTTGAGGATGTCCTCCACCCGCTGGGCGGGATACTCCTCCTCGTCCAGGCACACGATGTCCTGCACCGACATCTCCGGCAGGGTGACGGTGCCCGTCTTGTCCACGCACAGCACGTCCACCCGGGCCAGGGTCTCGATGGCGCTCATCTCGTGGACCAGGGTCTTGCGCTGGGCCAGGCGCACCACGCTCACCGCCAGGGCCACGCTGGTGAGCAGGTAGAGCCCCTCGGGGATCATGCCGGTGAGGGCGGCCACCATGGAGGTGACCGAGGTGGAGAAGCTGCCCTTCTGGGCGAAAAACTCATTGCAGAACAGGGCGATGCCGATGGGGATGAGGGCGAAGCCGATGACCCGGATCAGCCGGTCCAGGCTCTTCATCATCTGGGACTTGCCCACCCCCTGGTCGGCCTTGGCCTCCAGGGCTAAGCGGGAGGCGTAGCTCTCCGCCCCCACGTGGTCCATCCGGGCCCGGCACTTGCCGGACACCACAAAGCTGCCCGAGAGCAGCTGGTCCCCGGGGTTCTTGGTGATGGGGTCGGCCTCGCCGGTGATGAGGGCCTCGTTCACCGTCACCTGGCCGGACATGACGGGGCCGTCGGCGGGGATCTGGTCCCCCGCCCCCAGCTCCACAATGTCCTCCCGCACCAGCTTGTGCAGGGGCACTGTGCCCAGCTGTCCGTCCCGCAGCACCTTTACCCGGGCCTCGGAGATCAGGTTGAGCTTCTCCAGGGTGGCCCGGGAACGCAGCTGCTGCACGATGCCGATGAGGGAGTTGAGCGCGGCGATGACCAGGAAAAACATGTCCCGGAAGCTGCCCGCCACCACCAGCAGGGCGGCCAGCACCACAAACACCAGGTTGAAGAACGTCAGGGTGTTCTCCCGGATGATCTGCTTGGTGGTCTTGGCGTTGGAGGCCACCGCCTCGTTGCCGTAGCCGTTGGCCAGCAGCTCGCTGGCCTGGGCGCAGGTGAGCCCCCGCTTGGGGTCGGGGAAAATGCGCTCCAGCTTCCGCCGGACCGGGGCCTCGCCCCCCCGCTCAGGCTTCCGGCGGAGGCTGCCCCGGGCCGGGCGATTTGATTGTCGTTGATACTGTGCTTGTCCCATGATGACCGTCCTCTATCTGATACGCTGTTCCCGCCGGGGGTCACACCCCCAGGGCCTGGCCCCACTGCTCCGGTCGGAAGCCCACCAGCACCACGCCCTGCCCGATGAGCAGGGGGCGCTTGACCAGCATCCCGTCGGAGGAGAGCAGGCGCAGCTGCTCCTCCCGGCTCATGCCGGGCAGCCTGTCCTTCAGCCCCAGCGCCCGGTACTGCTGGCCGCTGGTGTTGAAAAACCGGCTCAGGGGCAGGCCGCTCTCCCGGCTCCAGCTGTCCAGCTCCTCATAGGTGGGGTTGTCCTCCCGGATGGGGCGGACCTCCGCCTCCACGCCGTGCTCCTCCAGCCAGGCCCGGGCCTTCTTGCAGGTGGAACAGCGCTCATAGCAGATGAATTGCATGTGTGTTTCCTCCATGCGTCAGTTTGTTCCAGCATACCACAAACCATTCCATCCGTAAAGCGGGGGAATATGAACGTTTCTTTAAGATTGGGAAAAACCGCTGTCCCGTTTGTCATTGCCCCGCCCCTGTCAACCTGGCGGCCCCGGCCCGCTGTCCCTGGTGCGCCTCAGGTTTCGCCTAAGGGCAAGTACCTTTTGCCGGAAAGTTCCGGCAAGCCCTTTGGATTGCCGGGTCTCGTCCCGGCAGACGAGGTACTTTCTCTTACACCAGAGAAAGTACCCAAAGAGCGTGTCCAGGGGGAGGACCCCCTGGATACCCCCCGCTCAGTTGCACTGCGTTCTTCTCTTTCCGGCGTACGCCTGCTGACACTCCCTGCCACGCCCGGCGGCCTCCGGCCTTTTGCGCAGGTAACCTGTCACTCTGTTCCCCGCCTACGGGCGCCTACACTTGGTGTTCAAGCCTGTGGGTCTGCGCCTCTAACGGCGCACGCACCGAAGTGCATTACGATTCCAGGCGTGTTTCCTGGGCCGCAGGCACCAAAGCATACGGACGCAGGAGGCCGGGGGCCGTCGATGGAACCGGCGCAGCCGCGGGTCACGCACGGCGGAAGGCGAGCCGGGCACTGCTACTGACGCCCCCGTAGCTCTTTCGGGGGTCCTTAGGGGGTCAAATCCTGGAGGACGACCTTTGTCCGATGGATTTGTCCCCCTAAGCGCGCTTTTGGTTCCTTTTCTCGCGTGAGAAAAGGAACTCGCCCTTCCGGGCGAAAACGGAAATCGTCTGTCGGGGCGAGACCCGGCAATCTTGAGGGCCTGCCGGCACCCCCGGCAAAGAGCAAAAAAGAGATGACGCTGGCGCGTCATCTCTTTTTCCATCTCACGGTGACGGTGAACTCCCCGTCCTTCAAGGACGCCTCCACCCGGTGGCCCATCTGCTCCACCAGGGCCTTGACGATGGCCATGCCCAGGCCGGTGTTCTGCCCCGACCGGGTGCGGTCGGCGGTATAGAAGCGGTCAAAGACATGGTAGGCGTCCTCCCCGGTCATGTCCCGGGCGGCGTTGGAAAAGGCGGTGACCACCGCCCCCTCCTCCTGCCAGGCCCGGATGGTCAGGTGATCGGAGCCGTGCTTGTAGGCGTTGGTGAGCAGGTTGGACAGCACCCGCACCACCGCCTTCCGGTCCCCCCACACCGGGGGCAGCCCCTCCGGGATAGACACCTCCACCCGGATGCCCTGGCCCTCCAGCTGCTCATAGGCCATGGCCAGCTGATCCCCCAGCTCCCGGGCCAGATCCACCTGCTCCCGCTCCAGCTTCCACTGCCCGCCCTCGATGCGGGACAGGTCGTAGAAGGAGGTGATGAGAGTCTGGAGGGTGGCCGCCCGGCCTCGGATGACCTCCAGATACTCCCGCCGCCTGTCAGGGGGAAGGCTGTCGTCCTCCAGCAGCTGGAGGTAGCCCAGGATGGAGGTCAGGGGAGTGCGCAGGTCGTGGGACACATCGGCAATCTGCCGGCGCAGATCCTGCTCCTTGCGGCGGTAGTCCGCCCCCTCCTGCTGGCGCAGCTCCAGCAGGTCGTTCACCGCCTCCAGCAGCCCCTCCGCCGCCCCGTTGGGGCAGGAGGTGGTGAGGCGGGCGGAGGTCTTGCCCTCCATCTGCTCCCGGATCTGCTTTTTCCCCCGGCGCAGGCCCCGCTCCAGGCTGGCCAGGTCCAGGATGAGAATGGCGCACACAAGGATCAGGATGACGATCAGCGCGGTCTGCATCGGGCCTTCCCCCCTCTCGTTTGAACGTTTCAACATACAGGCTCCCCCGGGATCAGGAGCGCTTCACGCTTCTTCAGCTGTCAGAGCTCCTTCCGGCGGAAGGCCAGCAGCCCGATGGCGGTGAACAGGGCGAACCACGCCGCCCCCACGCCCCAGGCCAGGGCGCACAGGTCCCACCCCGCCGCCGTGTTTAGTACCCGGTCCAGCAGCACAGTGGGCAGCAACCGGTACAGCCGGTCCGCCCCGTCGCCCAGCACCGTGCCCTGCCCCAACCCGCCGAATATCAGATAGACCACCGGCAGCCCGCCCTGGAGCGCGATGGCTGCCGCCGCCCCGGTCAGGTCGCTGCGGAAAAGGAAGTACATGCAGCACACCAGGGCCTGGGTGCCCAGCCACAGGGGCAGCGCGGTGGCCAGGCACCGGCCCACCAGTTCCAGCGCCTGGGCGTCCAGGGCCGGGTCGTGGGGCAGCAGCAGCCAGCACCCGGCGAAGTAATACCCCACGAACAGGGCGCACAGGGCCAGGGACAGAATCGTCTGGGCCAGCAGCTTGCCCCAGTAGATCATCCCCCGGCTCAGGCCGAAGGACAGCTCATTTTTCAGCGTGCCGTTTTTATACTGGTCGGCAAACACCATGTCCCCGGTGAGCAGGGGCATGAAGAACCCCAGCCCCAGCAGGGGCAGCAGGTTGGTCCAGCCGGTGTGGAAGTCCATGGGAGCCCGGCTGCTCCGGAGCACCACATAGGCGGCGAACATGAGGGTCTCCGCCGCCAGCACGATCAGGGCGGTGATCCACAGGTATTTCCGGCACCGCAGCTTATACCATTCCGCCCGCAGGTAGTTGGACATGGGGGGCCTTCTCTCCTTTTTTGTTGGGAATTTTTCTGACCTTTTTGCCGGGGTGCCGGCAGGTCCTTTGGTTTTGCCGGTTCCCGCACCGGCAGGTGCGTTCTTCAGTTTCGCCTGAGGGCGAGTTTCTTTCTGCTCGTGCAGAAAGAAACCAAAGACACGCTTAGGGGCGCAATCCCGGCTTAACTCGGGACAGAGGGCGTCCCTCGTACGCAGGGCTTGCCCCCTAAGAACCCCGATTTACGGGGGCGCAAAATCGGTGCGGTGTCCTATTTCCGGCGTTCTCCTGCCAACACTCCCTGCCACGCACGGCGGCCCCCGGCCTTTTGCGCAGTTGACCTGTTACCCTGTTCCCCGCCTATGGGCGCCTGGTGCGGGTGTTCAAGCCTGCGGGCCTGTTCCTCTAACGGCGCACACACCGAAGTGCCCCGCCCGGCCAGGCGGCCCGGGGGGTGCAGATGCCGAAGCATACGGATGCAGGAGGCGGTCAGCCGTCGGGGGGACCGCCGCAACCGCGAGTCAAGGACACCGGAAAGAGAAGAGCGTAGTGCAACTGAGCGGGG
>CALWXH010000079.1 GCA_944385465.1 uncultured Oscillospiraceae bacterium
GTCAAAGGTCAAATGAATCATGATTTTGCCTTTAGAATAGAGGTAAATCCCTGTGTGATTGAGATTACTATCGGTAACACTATATGATACTTGCAATTCCACTTCGTATGAGCTAAACTTTTTACGTCATTCACTGTAATGACGACCTCCCTTTGCTTTTTGGCGTGCAGTTGGCAGACCGCATCTCTATTCTAAAGCAAAGGGAGTCTTTTTGTCTTCATCATCGCCTTTAGGCTTCTCTTGAACCACTCGCCTAGCGAGTGGTTTTCTTTAGTACAAAAAGCTCCACCCGGCTGCCCGGGCGGAGCTTTCTCCTGTTTTCTATTGAGTTTCAGCCCCGGAGCATCCGTCCCACGCCCCGGAAAAAGTGTCCGTTGGCCATGTCCACCAGGCCCTGGAATAATCCGCCGGATATCCCGCTGGAAATCTGCACGCACCGCAGGGGGGCCTCCACGCTGGAGGCCAGCAGCATCCGCGCCTCCGGGCTGTCCGTGGCCTTGCGCCCGCCGCATTTCCACAGGATAAAGCGGGAGATCACCCCGCAGATCACGCCCATCAGCCTGGAGTCCTCCCGCATTTCCATCAGGGAATTGTCCAGGGTGAAGTCCCCTTTCCTCGCCTCCCGGGGAACATGGGCCCGGCCCAGCATGGCCTCCCACTCCCGCCGTCCGGGGGAGCCGGAACAGTGCTCGTACCAGCTGCCCGGCTGCCAGTCCGGGGCCGGAACCACCTCTCCGTCCACCGGCAGCTCCCCCCGCAGGGGCAGATCCCGGCTGTTTCCGCCCACCAGCACGGTGTACACCCCGCCCGGCACCTTCCAGCCATCCTGCCAGATGGCAAAGCTGCGCCGGGTCAGGGGAAAGCGCACCGTCCGCCTCTCCCCCGGCTGGAGATACACCCGCGCAAAGCCCTTCAGCTCCTTCACCGGCCGGTGCGCCCCGCCCGGCGGCGGGGCCAGATAGAGCTGGGCCACCTCCGCCCCGGGCCGGTCCCCGGTGTTGATGACCTCGGCGGTGACGGCGTCCGCCTCCACCCTCAGGTTGGCGTAGGCAAAACTGGTATAGGACAGCCCGAACCCGAAGGGCCAGCGCACCGCTGCCCCCGCCTTGTCGTAGTAGCGGTAGCCCACGTAGATCCCCTCCAGATAGAGGGCGTCTCTGGTCTTGCCGTAACTCTCCCAGGAGGGCACATCCTCATACCGGCAGGGCCAGCTCTCCGCCAGCTTGCCGCCGGGGTTGGCCCGGCCGAAGAGCAGGTCGGCGGCCGCCTCGCCCCCCGCCTGGCCCGGCAGGCCCAGGTAGAGGATGGCGCGCACCTGGTCCGCCCAGGGGCACTCCACCGGGCCGCCGCACAGCAGCACCACCACCGTGTTGGGGTTGGCCCGCGCCACCGCCCGGATCATCCGGTCCTGCCCCTGGGGCAGCGTCATGTCCGCCCGGTCAAACCCCTCCGACTCAAATCGGGCGGGCAGCCCGGCAAAGACCACCGCCACTTCCGCCTCCGCCGCCGTCCGGGCCGCCTGGTCCAGCAGCGCCTGCGTGGTATCCCCCCGCCCGTCACAGCCGGGGGCATACCTCGCCCCGGGCAGGCAATCCAGGGGGCGGCTGAGCCGGGTGGGATTGATGTGGCTGGAACCGGAACCCTGATAGCGCAGGTGTTCCGCCATGTGTCCGATGACGGCCAGGCTCACCCCCTCTTTCAGGGGGAGCAGGCCGCCCTCATTCTTCAGCAGCGCCGCCCCCTCTTCCGCCGCCCGGCGGGCCAGGGCGTGGTGCGCGTCATAGTCACAGGGCTCCGCCGCCCGGGCCGGCCGGGACAGCGACAGAGACAGCCGGATCATCCGCCGGGCGCTCTCATCCACGGCGCTGGGGGGCAGATTCCCCGCCCGGACAGCCCGGGCGCTCTCCCGGGCCATATAGCGGCTCCCGCCCGGCATGTTCAGGTCGCACCCGGCCCGGAAGCCCTCCACCCGGTCGTTCATGCCCCCCAGTCGGTGACCACCGCCCCGTCAAAGCCCCACTCCCGGCGCAGCACCTGGGTCAGCAGCCAGTGGTTGTCGCTGCAATAGGCCCCGTTGAGCCTGGGATAGGCGCACATGACCGTGGAGGGGCGCCCCTCCTTCACGGCGATCTCAAAGGCGGTGAGATACAGCTCCCGGAGGGTGCGCTCATCCAGCACGCTTTCCGAGTGAAAGCGCCGGTACTCCTGGGAGTTGGCGGCAAAATGCTTCAGGCTGGCCCCCACGCCCGCCTGCTCCAGCCCCCGGATCTGTCCGGCGGCCAGCTTTCCCGCCAGATAGGGGTCCTCGCTGAAATACTCAAAATTCCGCCCGCACAGGGGGCTGCGCTTCAGGTTGGCCCCGGGGCCCAGCACCACGTTCACCCCCTGGTCCCGCGCCTCGGCCCCGATGGCGGCGCCGATCTCCTCCAGCAGCTGCGGGTCCCAGCTCATGGCCGTGGTCACCGCGGCGGGAAAACAGGTGGCGGGGCGGGAACGGTTTACCCCCAGCATATCCGTGCCGCTCTCCTTGTCCTGGCGGCGCAGCCCATGGGGGCCGTCGCACAGGAACAGGGCCGGAATGCCATGGCGGGGAAAGGCCCGGGTGGACCAGAAGCTGGCCCCCTCTCCCAGGGCAATCTTCTCCTCCAGGGTCATCCCCGCCAGGATGTTTTCCACCTGGGCATCCCATTGTCCGGCCATGCGCCCCCCTCCCTTCTTCTCATCCCGCAGCGTCCGCCCCGGCGGGCGGCGCTCATTGTCTTTTTATTATATCGTGACCGCGCGGGATGCGCAAGCGCCCTATTTCCCCAGACCGGCCCGCTCCAGCCCCCGGCGCAGCCCGGGCCCGACGGCCACCGCCGCCGCGATCTTCGCCAGGTCAAAGGGGAGGAAGGGCAGCACACAGGCCCACAGGGCCGGGAGCAGTCCGCTGCCGCTCTGAACGCAAAACCAGGCCGTGCCCAGGACATACAGCGCCGCCGTCCCCGCCGCCAGGCCCAGCCCCTGGAGCCACCGGTTCCCGGCGCGCTCCACCGCCAGCCCGCCCAGCACCGCCATGGGCAGATAGCCCAGCAGATAGCCCCCCGTGGGGCCCAGCAGCCGGGAGGCGCCGTTTCCAAAGGCGGAGAACACCGGCAGCCCCGCCAGCCCCAGCAGCAGATAGGCCAGGCAGCTGGCCGTCCCCCGCCTCCACCCCAGCAGATACAGGGACAGGTAGATGGCCAGGTTGGCAAAGGTCACCGGCACCGGCCCCACCGGGATGGAGAGGGGCCCCAGCACGCAGGTCACCGCCGTCATCACGCCGCACACCGCCAGATGGCCCCCCCGCCGCTTCTCCCGCGTCATCCTCCGTCACCCTTCCCATCGTATTGTAAACTAATTTTTCTTTTCGAGTATACAATCACCCATCCCCTGTGTCAAGGGGCATTGTCTTTTGCCGGGAAATGTGCTATAAAGAAGAGGATTCCTTTGAATGACTGCAGTACGGGAGGCATAGGCATGGGGAAACTGAAGTATCTGGCCCAGCGGGTGCTGAATATGAACTACAAGGCCATGCTGGATAAGATCCATTCCATCCACAAAAAAACCGGAAAGGGCCGGCTGGCCATTTTCCGGGACATGAAGGACTGCGCGGTGAAGTACGGCGCGGGCTATATGGACTACGACCTGTTTGAGATGTACAACCTCACGCCAGAGCAGCGGGACACCTACCTCACCCGGGGGCGGAACAACGCCCTGGTGGTGCGTTACAACGCCCCCGGCCACATGGATGACTTCGGGGACAAGATCAAATTCAACCGCCGCTTCGCCGCCTTCCTCCACCGGGACTGGGTGCCCGTCACCGGGGACAACCGGGACGAGGTGATGGCCTTTCTCTCCCGCCACCAGCAGTTCATGGCCAAGCCCTCCCAGGGCAGCTGCGGCTGGGGCATTGAGAAGCTGCAGGTGGCCGACTTCCCCAGCCTGGACGCCCTGTATGACCACCTGAAGGAGCGGGCCCCCATGCTGGAGCTGGAGGAGGTCATCACCCAGCACCCGGCGGTGGCCGCCATCTACCCCGGCTCCATCAACACCGTGCGCATGGTGACCATCCGGGGGAAAAGCGGCCGGGTGTACCTGGTCACCGCCATGTTCCGCATCGGCAACGGCAAATTCGTGGACAACTTCAACAGCGGGGGGATGGTGGCCCCCATGGACCCGGAGACGGGCACCGTCATCGACCGGGCGCTGGACAAGCAGAAGAACCTCTACGCCAACCACCCCGCCACCGGCACCCCCATCCAGGGCTTCCGCTTCCCCGACTGGGACAAGGCCCGGGCCCTGGTGGAGCAGGCCGCCCAGGTCATCCCGGAGGTGGGATACGTGGGCTGGGACGTGTGCTTCACCCCCGATGGCCCCTGCCTGGTGGAGGGCAACCAGTTCCCCGGCCACGACATCTACCAGCTTCCCGTCCACACCCCGGACAAAATCGGCATCATGCCCCGGTTCCGGGCCATTGAGGAGCAGGAGGCCGCCCTGGAGGCCGCCCGCAGCACCTGACGCTCCGATCTCCGATCTTCACTCTCCACCCTGATCGCCGGCGGGCGAGTTCCTTTTGGCGCGGGCCAAAGGGAACCAAAAGCCGTTGGGGCCGCGCCCCTCAATCCCCCGCCTTTTTTCCGGGGTTGCCCCGGGGCCCTCTAAGTTTTGGGGTTTCGCCCCCAGGGCGACCTACTTTCTGCACGCGCAGAAAGTAGGCAAAGACGCGCATAAGGGGTGTGCCTCCGGTTCAGCTGCGGCCCCCAAGGGCGGGGCCTTGCTCACAGTCGGCCACCCCCTATGTACCCCCGTTTTACGAGGGAGTGGAATCGGTGCCAGTCTCTATTGACCGGCGCACAGTATCGACACTCTGCGCACCCCTCGGCGGGCTCCGCCCTGGTGCCACCAAACTTGCCGCACTTCTACCACGCCTACGGGCGCCTGGTCTTGGTGTTCAAGCCTGCGGGTCTGCGCACCTAACGGCGCACACGCCGAAGTGCCCCGCCCGGCCAGGCGCTCCGGTGGGGTGCGGATACCAAAGCATACGAATGCAGAAGCCTGGAAGGCGTCGGGGGAAGCTGTACAGCCGCGAGTCACGCACGCCGGAAAGAGAAGAGCGCAGTGCAACTGAGCGGGGGGATACCCAAGGGGGTGCTCCCCCTTGGGCGCACTTTTGGTGACTTTTCTTGCGTGAGAAAAGTCACCCCAGCAGAGCGTTCCGCCGCCCGCAGGCGGCGGAATCCCTTGCCATTTGGGTACTTTCTCTGGTGCAAGAGAAAGTACCTCGTCCGCCGGTGCGGAAACCGGCAACAGCCATAGGGCTTGCCGGAACCCTCCGGCAGAAGGACAGAGCCCCGCAGAAGGAATCTCTCCTATCTCTTGTCTCTGCTTCGCAAAAAATTGTCCCGCCGGGATGGCTCCCGGCGGGACAATTTTCACGTTCACGTTGCTTACTGTTTCTCCCCGTCCACGTAGACGGCCTGGATGTCCAGCTTCCCGTCCAGCACCACCAGGTCGGCGGCGGCGCCGGTGCGGATGACTCCCACGTCGGTGAGGCCCACCGCCTGGGCGGGGGCGGTGGAGGCGGCATACAGCGCGTCCGCCAGGGGCAGGCCGAAGGCCACCACATTGCGCACCGCGTCCACCATGGCGATGGAGGAGCCGGCCAGGGTGTCCGTCCCCAGCAGGGTGGCCTTGTGGTTCTTCACCTCAATGGGCTGTCCCCCCAGCTCATACTGCCCGTCGGGCATGCCGGCGCAGCGCAGGGAGTCGGAGATCAGGTTGAGCTTATCCCCATACAGCCGGTGCACCAGGCGGATGACGGCGGGATGGATGTGCAGCCCGTCGCAGATGAGCTCCACGCTGGCCCCGGCGTCCATGGCGGCGGCGATGATGCCCGGCTTGCGGTGGTGCAGCCCCTCCATGCCGTTGAACAGGTGGGTGGCGTGGCTGGCCCCCCGGGCAAAGGCCTCCATGGCCTGGTCATAGTTGCAGGAGGTGTGGCCAAGGGAGACGGTGGCCTTCTGGGACACATAGCCGATGAAGTCCATGGCCCCCTCCTCCTCGCAGGCCACCGTGACCAGTTTCACCTGGCCGCCGCTGGCCTCGTTGAGCCGGTCAAAGAGGGCGGTGTCCGGCAGGTGGAGGTTCTCCGCCGCCTGGGCCCCCCGCTTGGCGAAGCTGAGGAAGGGCCCCTCCAGATGCACGCCGGCGCACTTGGCCCCGTGGACGCGCCGGAAGTCCCGGATGGCGTGCATGGCGGGGGTGAGCACTTCCTCCTTCAGGGTCATGGTGGTGGCCAGATAGGAGGTGACGCCGTGGGCGGCGTAGAAATCGGTCATGGGCTGGATGCCCTCCGGCTTGCCGTCGGAGAAGTCCTCTCCCACAGCGCCGTGGGTGTGGATGTCCACAAAGCCGGGGACCACATAGCCCCCCTGGGCGTCCAGGTCAGCCTGGCCCTCCAGCCTGCCCACCGCCTCGATGGTCTTCCCGAAGCGGATGTCCCCCTCCAGGAAGGACTTTCCCACCAGAATCTTCGCGTTTTTGATGAGCATGATGATCGTTCCTCCGTTCCTCCGGCGCGGCCGCGCCGGGCAGGATACAGGCTTTCCGCCCCTGCGGGGGCGGAAAGCCTGCTTTTTTCTCATGGCGCGGGGTTCCGAAGGGACGGAAGCATACTCGCTGTATGTGACCGGCCCGCCGGGTTCCCGCAAC
>CALWXH010000080.1 GCA_944385465.1 uncultured Oscillospiraceae bacterium
GTATTGCCGGTGCCGCTCCAATAAACAACTGCGATTTTACTCATAAGAATCAACAACCTTTCTGTTTTTCTTGGATTGGGAAAACATCAACCAGCTACCGTGAGCTGCTCGATGGATTTCCCCTGCTCCCACTGTTGGATCAGAGACATGGAAAATCCACCTTTGTTCAAATAGTAGTTAGTTGCTGCTAACTTCATTATAGCGACATGAGCAAAAATCGTCAAGGGAGTCTGCGGCGGTTTTCTGTGACACAGGGGCACTCGATTGACTGATGCAATCAGAGATGATATACTGCGGTTAGCAAAGACAAACCATCGAGATGAGGGATGCAGCGGATGCCCTATCACATTGAGAAAAATACCGTCCAGGAGACCCTGGCGATCCCCCTGTATGGCCTATGGCCGGGCGCTGTGCGCCAGGCGATTCCCGCACCTGTTCGCCGATCAGACGGCGGCGGAGCTGCTGGAGAAGATCGACTACGATTTTTCCACCCTGGAGCGGAAGTCAGAAGACCTGCTCCAGACCTTCGGTGCCCTGGAGCCGCCATGCGTCAGAATGATCTTGTTTGGGAAGTGCGCGACTATCTGAATGCCCATCCCAGGGCTGGAGTCATCAATCTGGGTGCGGGCTGGACCTGCAGGCCGCACCTGTGCCTACGGCTATGGCCAGTCCATGTGCGAGAAGAACGCCGAGAGCGAAGGTGTGGCAGCCCGGTGCCGGTTTCAGCATGGGGCCGCAAACAAGCTGGACTTCCCGGACGGGAGCTTCGACGCCGTAGTGAGCAACTATGTTTACCATAACGTCATAGGTGCGGACAAGCGGGCTCTGCTGCGGAAGACCTTGCGGGTGCTGAAAAGGGGCGGCGCGTTCGCCCTCAACGACGACATGAAGCCCCGGATGTACGGAAATATGGAGGAATTTGCCCAAGAACTGCGGGACATGGGCTATGCAGAGGTGCGGCTCATCGACACGGCCACGGAGGCCTTCGGCTCCCGCTGCCGGGCGGCCATGCTGATGCTGGGCAATTCCCGGATGCTGGTTGGACGGAAAGAAACACCCAGGAAAAATCGTGCGTTCAAAGGCAGAAAAACCTTATCTGTGCCGGCAGTCCAGTTTTCACCGGCGGGGCCCGGCGCGTTGCATCGATGTTTGGACGTCCGTGTCTGCTACGGATGAGAAACCCTGCCTGCCTTGACAAGTGAACTGAGAATGGTATAATACAGCAAGAGGTTAGTTATTGCTAACCTCATCAAACAGACGCAACGCAGGAGGAACAGACGATGTGGAAGTACACAATCCAGGTTAACGGCATGATGTGCGGTATGTGCGAGAGCCATGTGAACGACGCGGTGCGCAAAGCCCTTCCGGTGAAGAAGGTCACCTCGTCCCGGAGCAAGAATGAAACCACGGTGATTGCGGAGACGGAGCTGGACGAGGGGGCCCTGCGCGCGGCCATCTCCGCCGCCGGTTATGACGTGGGGGAGATCCGGAGGGAGCCCTGGGAGAAGAAAGGGCTGTTCGGCCGGTAGGGGGCCAATGCGCAGATAGATGGAGATGAGATAGACAATGCTGGCAGAATTTTTAGCGGACCGGGGGGAGTGGGCCCAGGTGATGCCCGGCGCCCGGGCCTGCCTGTTCTCCCTGAAGGAAGGGCCGGCCTCTCTGCCCCTCCGGCTGGACCCCCTGCACTTCGAGGCTCTGTTCTGCCTGGCGGGGGCGGTGACCCTCACCCGGCGGGACGGGGTGGCGCTGAGGGCGGACGCCCGGCAGGTGCTGCTCCTCACCGATCTCTCCGGCCTGGCCGGGGCCAGGGTGGAGACGCCGTTGGAGGGCATTCTGGTGGCGGTGGACGCCCGGAACGCCCGGGAGAGCCTGAACACCATCTGCCGTCTGCTGGGCGGCCTGGCCCTGGACACGGGGCGGGTGCGGCGGTGGATGGCCGGCCGGGGCGGCTGCGCCGTGGAGGGGCCCGGCCACTGGAGCCGGGCGGCCTTTGCCGATCTGGACCGCCTGCCGCACAGCGAACAGGCGCGCTGGTGCGTGTGGAAGTCGGTGGAGCTGCTCTACCTGCTCTCCGCCCCGGAGCGGGCGGAGGCGGACACGGCCCCGGCGCTGGAGGGGGAGGTCGTCCGGTCACTGGCGGACACCCGCCAGTATATGGAGGAACACCTGGACGAGCCCCTCACCATCCCGGTGCTCAGCCGCCGGGCCTGCCTCTCCACCACCGCCTTCAAGGCGGGCTTCCGCCGCCTGTACGGCCTGCCCGTCCACACCTGGCTGCGGCAGCGGCGGATGGAGCGGGCGGCACAGCTGCTGCGGGACTCCTCCCTCAGCGTGCTGGGGGTGGCCCAGTCGGTGGGATACGGCAGCACCAGCCAGTTTGCCGCCGCCTTCCGGCGGCAGTACGGCGTGACGCCAGCCCAATACCGAAAAAATGTCTGAACCGGCGCAACGCCGTCCGATTGGGTGATACACAGGCCGCTTTGTCTGCTATCATAATTCAACACGCGAAGAGACAAGTTTGTTTCCGGACAGGAGGAGAGCGCCATGAAACAACATCGCTTCTGGGCCTGGGGCGCCGTGATCTGCATGGTCATGGTGATGATCACAGGATACCGGCACAAATAAGTACAGCACTCAGCGGAAAGGAAGAATCCCCATGATGAAACACTATGTCAGACTGGCCTGCTTTGTGGGCGGCGCCCTGTTCGGCTCCGCCGGCGTGAAGCTGCTCACCAGCAAGGACGCCAAGAAGGCCTATACCCACATCGCCGCCGCCGGCCTGCGGATGAAGGACACCGTGATGGAGACGGTCACCACCGTCCAGGAGAACGCCGCCGACATCCTGGCCTCCGCCAAGGACATCAACGAGGCCCGGGCCGCGAAAGAGGCCGAGGCCCAGGTGGAGGGCCAGGAGGCCTGAAAAACCGCGGAAGGGAGCCGGTAAGCGGCTCCCTTTTTCCATAAGGAGAGAATTGCTGTGAGAGCGACCATTGTACACGAGAGCCGGGGCCGGATGCGCCTGCGGCTGCGGCAAAAAAATATCACCCTCCGCCAGGCGGACCTGCTGGAGGCCTGGCTGAAAGGCCAGCCCTGGACGAAAGAGGCCGTGGTCCACGAGCGCACCGGCTGCGTCATCGTGAGCTATGCAGGGGAGCGGGAGACCGTCCTGTCCGCCATCGGCGGCTTCACCTGGGCCGGGGCGGAGGAAACCGTCACCCTGCCCGGCCACAGCACCCGGGCGCTGAACCGGGCATTTCAGGAGAAGCTGGTGGCCAAGGTGCTGAGGAAGAGTGCGGCCGCCCTGTTCCTGCCCGCCCCCCTGCGGGCGGCCCGGGTGGTGTGGCACATGCTGCCCTTCCTCCGCAAGGGGCTGCGGTGCCTGGGCCGGCGGAAAATCAAGGTGGAGCTGCTGGACGCCCTGTCCATCGGCATCTCCGTGGGCCGCCGGGACTTCGGCACCGCCGGCATGGTGATGTTCCTGCTGGAGATCGGCGAGCTGCTGGAGGACTGGACCCGGAAGAAGTCGGTGGCCGACCTGGCGGAGAGCCTGTCCCTCCACGTGGACCGGGTGTGGCTGAAAACTTCGGCCGGGGAGGTGCTGGTCCCCATCGGCCAGGTAAAGCCCGGCGACCGGGTGCTGGTCCGGGCCGGGGGCGTCATCCCCCTGGACGGCGTGGTGGCGGAGGGGGAGCTCACCGTCAACCAGGCCTCCCTCACCGGCGAGTCCGTCCCCGTGGCCAAGCGCCCCGGCGGCGCGGTGTACGCCGGCACCGTGGTGGAGGAGGGGGAGTGCGTCCTGGAGGTGAAACAGGCCTCCGGCCAGGGCCGCTACGACCAGATCGTGGAGATGATCCAGCGCTCCGAGCAGCTGAAGTCCGCCGCCGAGGCCAAGGCGTCCAACCTGGCGGACAAGCTGGTGCCCTACACCTTTGCCGGGAGCCTGCTGAGCCTGGCCCTCACCCGGAACGTGGCCCGGGCCTTGTCGGTGCTCATGGTGGACTTCTCCTGCGCCCTGAAGCTGGCCATGCCCCTGGCGGTGCTCTCCGCCATGCGGGAGGCGGGACGGGAGCACATCACCGTCAAAGGCGGCAAATTCTTGGAGGCGGTGGCCAAAGCGGACACCATCGTCTTTGACAAGACCGGCACCCTCACCCACGCCTGCCCCCGGGTGGCGAAGATCGTCCCCTTTGGCGGCAAGGAGGAGGCGGAGATGCTCCGCCTGGCCGCCTGCCTGGAGGAGCACTTTCCCCACTCCATGGCCAACGCCGTGGTAGAGGAGGCCTGCCGCCGGGGGCTCACCCACGAGGAGCGCCACGCCAGGGTGGAGTATTTGGTGGCCCACGGCATCGCCAGCTCGGTGGACGGGGAGCAGGTGCGCATCGGTAGCGCCCACTTCATCTTTGAGGACGAGAAAGTGACTATCCCGGAGGGGGAGCGGGAGAAGTTCGACGCCCTGCCCCCGGAGTGCTCCCAGCTCTATCTGGCCATCGACGGGGTGCTCGCCGCCGTGATCTGCATCTCCGACCCCCTGCGGGAGGAGGCGCGGGACGTGCTCTCCGCTCTCCGGGGCCTGGGCGTGCGGAGCGCCGTCATGCTCACCGGGGACAGTCCCCGCACCGCCGCCGCCATCGCCAGGGAAGTGGGGGTGGACGGCTTCCGGGCCGGGGTGCTCCCGGCGGACAAGGCGGACTATGTGGCCGCCCTCCGGCAGGAGGGCCACACCGTTCTCATGGTGGGGGACGGCATCAACGACTCCCCCGCCCTCTCCGAGGCGGACGCGGGCATCGCCATCAGCGACGGGGCGGCCATCGCCCGGGAGATCGCCGACATCACCATCGCCGCCGACAGCCTGTGGGAGCTGGTGCGCCTGCGGCAGCTGGCCCTGTCCCTCATGGGCCGCATCCAGAACAACTACCGCTTCGTCATCGGCTTCAACGGGGCCCTCATCGGCCTGGGCGCGGCGGGCGTGCTGCCCCCTGCCGCCTCCGCCATGTTCCACAACCTGTCCACCCTGGCCGTGGGCCTCCACAGCATGAGCGCCCTGCCTTTGCCCAAAACAGAATAACGTCCCCTGACAGAGCCCGGCGCGCGTGCGCCGGGCTCTGTCAATTCACCCTTGACAAATGCTCCTGCCAGCCGTATTATAACAGTGTTATATAACGCTGTTATAGGAGGCGCTTGCATGGAAGAAAAATCAACCGCTACCCTGGAGAAGATCCAGGAGGCCGCCCTGGCGGAGTTTCTGGACAAAGGGTTTCAAGGTGCCTCCCTGCGGCAGATCGTGAAGAACGCCGGAGTGACCACCGGGGCGTTCTACGGCTATTTCTCCAGCAAGGAGGCCCTGTTCAACGCCCTGGTGGAGCCCCACGCCGCCGCCCTCATGGGCAGGTTCATGGAGGCCCAGACCTCCTTTGCCGAGCTGCCCGAGGAGCAGCAGCCGGATCACATGGGGGTGGAATCCATCAGCTGTGTCCACTGGATGGTGGACTACATCTGCCAGCACCGCCAGCCGGTGAAGCTGCTCCTCACCCGCGCGGAGGGCACCAGCTATGAGCACTTCGTCCACAACATGGTGGAGGTGGAGGTGGAATACACCCTCCAGTACATGGAGGTGCTCCGCCGCCTGGGCCGGGACATTCCGGAACTGAGCCAGTCTCTGTGTCACATCATCGCCAGCGGGATGATGAGCGGCATCTTCGAGATCGTGGTCCACGATATGCCCCGGGAGCAGGCTGTGCGGGATGTGGATCAACTCTGCGATTTCTACACTGCCGGATGGCTGAAATTGATGGGGGGATAACCCCTGTCTTTTTTGGATATGAGTTAGCAATAACTAACCATTTTGACAAGGAGGGATCCCTTTGAAGCAAACAAAACCAAGCAGCCTGGCCCGCATCCTAAGCTACGCGGGCGGGCACAAGAACCTGACTATCCTGGGCTGTATCCTGTCCGCCCTGTCTGCGGTGCTGGGGCTGGCGCCGTATCTGTGCGTCTGGCTGGTGGCCAGGAGCGTGCTGTCCGCCTGGCCCAGTCTGGGCGGAGCCGCGGATCTGGGCCGCTTTGGCTGGATAGCGGTGTGGACTGCCGTTGGCAGTATCCTGCTGTACTTTGCCGCCCTCATGTCCACCCATATTGCGGCCTTCCGCACTGCCCGGAACATCCGGCGCGCTGCCATGACCCATGTGCTGAAACTCCCCCTGGGCTTTTTCACGGGAAATCAGTCGGGGCGGCTGCGCAAGCTCATCGACGACAACGCCGGGCTCACCGAGGACCTGCTTGCCCACAAGCTCCCCGACCTGGCCGCCACGGCGGTGACGCCCATCGCCGCCATCGTGGTGCTGTTCCTCTTTGACTGGCGGATGGGCCTGCTGTGCCTGCTCACCATGGTGCTGGCCCTGCTCTCCATGTGCCTGATGATGGGCGGCAAGAACGCCGGCTTCTTCCACCGCTATCAGCAGGAGATCGAGCGCATGAGCGGCGAGGCGGTGGAGTATGTCCGGGGCATCCCGGTGGTGAAGATGTTCCAGCAGACGGTCTACTCCTTCAAGGCCTTCTACGC
>CALWXH010000081.1 GCA_944385465.1 uncultured Oscillospiraceae bacterium
ACCTGGCCCTCCTCCATGGCCTCCAGCAGGGCGGACTGGGTGCGGCTGGTGGCCCGGTTGAGCTCGTCGGCCAGGAAGAGGTTGCACATCAGCGCCCCGGGGCGGTATTCAAACTGTTCCGTCTCCCGGTGGTACAGGGAGAAGCCGGTGAGGTCGGAGGGCATCACGTCCGGGGTGAACTGCACCCGCTGGCACTTCAGCTCCAGCGCCTTGGAAAAGGCCAGGGCCAGGGTGGTCTTGCCCACGCCGGGGATGTCCTCCAGCAGCACGTGGCCCCGGGCCAGGATGGCCAGCAGGACCTTGGCCAGCACCTGGTCCTTGCCCAGCACCGCCCTGCCCACCTGGGTGAGAATGGTTTGGATGAGCTGCCGCTCGGTCATGGAGATCAACACCTTTCCGGCCCGCCGGGCGGGCTGCATCAAATGGGGATAGGTACTTTTTAGAATAGGACAGAATTTATTATCTGTCAACCAGTTTAGCGAGAAAAAGCACGGGGCGCGTTCTCCGTCTTGACAGAGAGGTCTAAATCATGTAGACTATATGTGAAACATACGGAAGCAGACCAGGAGGGACAGACGATGGCAGAGTGGAAAATGGGAATCATGGAGGCCCGGTTTGCCGACATCATCTGGGAGCACGAACCGGTGGGCTCCACCCAGCTGGTAAGGCTGGCGGCGGAAAAATTAGGGTGGAAGAAGTCCACCACCTACACGGTGCTCAAACGGCTGTGTGAGCGGGGGTATTTCCAGAACCAGAACGGGGCGGTGACTTCGCTGGTCTCCCAGCAGGACTTCCGGGACCGGCAGAGCGAGGAGTTTGTGGCGGAGTCTTTCGGCGGCTCCCTGCCCGCGTTTCTGGCCGCCTTTTCCAGGAGAAAGAAACTCTCGGAGAAGGAAATTGCCCAGCTGCAGGAGCTCATTGACCAGAGCAGACAGTGAGGGCCCATGCCGGGGCTTGAAATTCTATCAATAAAACCACCACGCCTGTCTCCCATCCGGGAGACAGGCGTGGTGTGTTTACATGGATGTCACCCCAGATGCCAGATGTCCTGATTGTACTGGGCGATGGTGCGGTCGCTGGAGAAGAAGCCGCTCTTGGCGATGTTCACCAGGGCCTTCCGGGCCCAGGCGGAGCGGTTGCCGTAGTCCAGCACGGCCCGGTCCTTGGTGGCGATGTAGTCCTCCACATCCAGCAGGGCCATGAACCAGTCCTTTTCCTTCATATCCGTCCACAGGGCCCGCAGGTCGGCGTCGTTTCCAATGGCCAGCAGCTGGGGGGAGATGATGAAGTCCACCAGGGGCTTGATGCCGGAGCGCTCGTAGTACTGCCAGGCGTGGTAGCCGCCGTGGGCGTACAGGCCGATGACGTGGTCGCTGGAGGCGCCGAAGGTGTAGATGTTGTCCTGGCCCACCAGATGGGCGATCTCCACGTTGGCGCCGTCCATGGTGCCGATGGTGACGGCGCCGTTGGCCATGAATTTCATGTTGCCGGTGCCGCTGGCCTCCTTGGAGGCCAGGGAGATCTGCTCGGACAGGTCGCAGGCGGGGATGAGCCGCTCGGCCCAGGAGACGTTGTAGTTCTCCACCATCACCACGTGCAGCCAGGGGTTTACCTGGGGGTCGGCGTCAATGAGCCGCTGCAGGCACAGGATCAGATGAATGATCCGCTTGGCCATCACATAGGCCGGGGCGGCCTTGGCGCCGAAGATCACCGTGATGGGGTGGGGGGGCAGGTGGCCGGCCTTGATCTCCAGATATTTGCGGATGACATACAGCGCGTTCATCTGCTGCCGCTTGTACTCATGCAGGCGCTTGGCCTGGATGTCCAGCAGGGAGTCGTGGTCGATACGCAGGCCCTGACGGCGGCGCAGCGCCCGGCACAGGGCGATCTTGTTCTCCGACTTGATCTCCAGCAGGCGGGAGAGGACCGCGCCGTCGCCGGCATAGTCCATCAGGCCCTCCAGGCGGCTGGGGTCCGTGCGCCAGCCCTGGCCCACGCACTCGTCGATGAGCTCGGCCAGCCGGGGGTTGCAGGCCTCCAGCCAGCGGCGCAGGGTGATGCCGTTGGTCTTGTTGTTGAACTTGTCGGGATAGACGTCGGCGAAGGGCTTCAGCTCGGCCTTGCGCAGGATCTCGGTGTGCAGGGCGGCCACGCCGTTGACGGAGTAGCTGTAGTGGATGTCCATGTGGGCCATGTGGACGGTGTCGTGCCCGTCGATGATGGCCAGACGGGGATCGGGGAAGACCGCCTTGGCGCGGCGGTCCAGCTCCCGGAGGATGGGCTCCAGCTGGGGGGCCACCTGGCGCAGGAAGGACATGGGCCACTTCTCCAGGGCTTCGGCCAGGATGGTGTGGTTGGTGTAGGCGCAGGCGTGGGCCACCTGGTGCAGGGCCTCGTCCATGGACAGCCCCCGCTCCAGCAGCAGCCGGGTGAGCTCGGGGATGATCATGGAGGGGTGGGTGTCGTTGATCTGGATGGCCACGTGCTCGCACAGCTGCCGGGGGTCGATGCCCTTTTCATCCAGTTCCTTCAGGATGAGCTGGGCGCCGGCGGACACCATGAAGTACTGCTGGTACACCCGCAGCAGCCGCCCGGCCTCGTCGCTGTCGTCGGGGTAGAGGAAGCTGGTGAGGCAGTGGGCGATGTCCGTCTTGTCAAAGTCGATGCCGCTCTCGGGGGCGGGAGCGGGGTGCTCCACGTCAAACAGGTGCAGCCGGTTGGCCACATCGGTGTGGGCGCCGGGGATGGCGATATCCCACAGCACCGCCTTCATGGGGCCGAAGCCAAAGGGGACGGTAAAGGTGGTGCCGGTGGGAATGAGCCAGCTCTCCTCTCCGATCCAGGGGTTGGGCAGTTCCTGCTGGCAGTTTTCCTTCAGCACCTGGCGGAACAGGCCGTAGTGGTAGTTTAGGCCCACCCCGTCTCCGGACAGGCCCAGGGCGGCGATGGAGTCCAGGAAGCAGGCGGCCAGCCGCCCCAGGCCGCCGTTGCCCAGAGAGGGTTCGGGCTCCATCTCTTCCACATTGGCCAGAGAGCTGCCCCACTGTTTCAGAAGGGCGTCCGCCTGGTCATAGAGGCCCAGGGCCAGCAGGTTGTTGGAGAGCAGCTTGCCCATGAGGAATTCCGCGGAAAAATAGTACAGCTTGCGCTTGCCCTGGGGGGCGGCGCGGTGGCGGCACAGCTCCTGGGTGAGCTGGAGCAGGGCATGATAGAGCTGCCCGTCGTCACACTGGCTGGGTTCCAGCTGGTAGCGCTCGCGGGTAATTGCCTGAAGTCTGGGCTGAATATCCATGAAAAAGGACTCCTTTCCTGTATCACAAGAGAATTTTGCTTCCAATGGAGGGGAAAGTCTGCTATGATGGGGGGAGAGAACGGCCGGCAGGAATGTGGCTGCCGGTCCGCGGATGGGGGAGCAACATGGGGAAAAAGCGGGTGTCGATGCGGCAGATCGCCAAGGAGTGCGGCTGTTCCCTGGCCACGGTGTCCTACGCCCTGAACCACTCCGGACAGGCCAAAATCAGCAGTGCCACCAGACTGAGGATCATTGAGACGGCCAAGCGGCTGAACTATTCCCCCCGAAAGGCGGCCCGCAGCAGGCCGGCCCGGGCGGCCATCCTGGTCAGCTCCGTACCCGGCCAGGGGCCGGGGCGGAGGGCGGCGCTCATGGATCTGGCCGGTGAGCTGACAGAGCAATTGGCCCGCCGGGATATCCCCGCCGTGGTGCTGGAGCTGGAGGGGCTGGCCGAGCAGTGGGGGCAGGTGCAAAAGCTCTCTCCTGGGGTGCTCTTTATGCTGGACCGGGGCAGCGGCGGGGTGGCCCACCTGGACCCGCCCTGTGTGCAGCCCATCATCTTTGTGGACAGCGACAACGACGACCCGCTCTATTATAAGGTATTGCCGGACTATCCGTCTCTGATACACCGGGCGTCGGAATTGTTGGGCGAGCCCAATCCGTTCCTGATGCTGGAGGGGGTGCGCAGCGGCGGGCTGCTGAAGACCATGACGGCGGCCACGCCGCCGCAGGATGTGTACCTCCATCTGGGCCGGGATATGGGCCCCTTCCTGGAGGCGCGCCGGGACCGGAAAGGCGTGGTGGTGGGCGACCTGCTGGCGGTGGAGGTGTGCCGGCGCTTCCCGCCGGAAAACCTGGCGGTGATCTCCGCCCTGGACTGCCCGGAGCTTTTCCCGCCGGAACTGACGGTGCTCAGTGTGCCCAACCGGGCCCGGGCCGCCGCCGCGGTGGAGATCGCCATGGACCTGATGAGCCTGGACTATGACTCCGCCCGCAGCCATCGGGTCCTGCTGGGGAGCGAGGGATAGCGCAGATACACTCAATGTGCGACAGTATATCGCCGATTATGCGGTACGTCAAAGGAAATATGAAAGAAAACCTGCACAATCTTTTCCCCTGAAAGTGCTGGAAAGTGAACAAAAGCTGGTGAACAAAAAGTTGTTCACCAGCTTTCTTGTATCAAAGCTGTTGCGGCGCAACGGTTTGAAATTTAACAAACTTTTTGTTCACCTGGAGCGGGTGGGTGAACAGGGAAGAAAAAATGACGAAAACAGGCGGCCGCGCTGCAGTTTCCGCCACCGGGTTCAGCGCTGATGGGGCAGCTCCACCCGCAGGAGCCCGCCGCAGCGGCAGCGGTAGCGCTCCGGGTGGGCCACCAGCGGGGAGCGCTTCATGCGGGGGATCCGGCGGCCGCACCGGGTGCATACCACCCAATAGCGCACCGGCCGCTGGTCGGTGAGGCCCAGGTCCTGGGGGCGGTCCGAGCGGCGGATCTGATACCCCCAGGCCAGGTTCATCTTCTGGGCCCAGGCCTTCCAGCGGGGGCCGTGATTGGCGCAGCCGGGGCAGGTGTGGAGCACTTCGTGGGCCAGCACCTGGCACACGGCCTGATCTTCCGCCCGGCACAGGGCGGCGGACAGCTCGATGGTGTGCCCGGCGGGGGTGGAGCGGCAGCAGCCGAAGCGGGTCTTTGCCCGGCGGTTGATGGCCACAGAGGGAGAGATGCGGCGGGATATGGGGATGTCCAGTGCCGCGGCCTGGGCGATCACCCGGGCGAGCAGCAGGTCCAGCCGCTGTTGATCCGACAAGAAGACCACCTCCTGAAAGCGGGACCGTCTGTCCCGGCAGGGCCTGCCGGGGGCACCATCATACTGCTTTCCTTATAAAAAGGCAAGGGACCTTGGAAAAAACAGAATTATTTTGTCCCAGCTTCTTGACAAACCGGGAAATTCGGATATAATAATTTAGCTTGCCGCTTTTTACACTGCGGCGGCACAACATCCTTGCCTCCGGCGAGACCGGAGGCCATACGTCCATAAGGAGGTGCAAAGAACATGGCAAAACTCACCGGCAACTACGAGGTGCTCTACGTCATCAACCCCACTCTCAGTGAGGAGGACACCGCTGCCCTGGTGGCCCGCTTCAAGGAGCTGGCCGAGAGCCGCGGCACGGTCAATGAGGTGGAGGAGTGGGGCAAGCGCAAGCTGGCCTACCTCATCAACGATCTGGACGAGGGTTACTACGTCCTGATGAGCTTCGCCGCTGACCCCGCGTTCCCCGCTGAGCTGGACCGTCTGATGCGCATCAACACCGGCATCATGCGTTCCATCATCGTCAGCAAGGAAGGCTGAGGAGGGACGGACTATGCTCAACCGTATTATTCTCATGGGCCGTCTGACCCGTGATCCCGAACTGCGCCACACCCAGTCGGGGACCTCTGTGGCCTCCTTCTCGCTGGCGGTGGATCGGGACTTCAAGAGCCGCGACGGCGGCGAGCGGGCCACGGATTTCATTGATATCGTGGCCTGGCGCTCCACCGCAGAATTTGTCGCGAAATACTTCACCAAGGGCCGCATGGCCGTGGTGGAGGGCCGCCTCCAGATCCGGGACTGGACCGATCGGGACGGCGGAAAGCGCCGCTCTGCTGAAGTGGTTGCCGAGAACATCTATTTCGGCGACTCCAGGCGGGACGGCGACAGCGGCGGCAGCAGCTTTGCCCGCCCCGCTGCCCCCGCGCCTGTCGATTACGGCATCCCCTCCGGCAGCGATGATCAGTTTGCCGAGCTGGCCGATGACGACGGCGATCTGCCCTTCTGACCGGAAGGAGCCCAATAAGGAGGTCTGCCATTATGGCTATGGATAATGTGAAGCCCCGCGGCAACCGGAAGCGCCGCAAGGTCTGCGCCTTCTGCGTGGACAAGGTGGAGCACATCGACTACAAGGACGCGGCCAAGCTCAAGCGCTACCTGTCCGAGCGGTCCAAGATTCTGCCCCGCCGCACCACCGGCACCTGTGCCATGCATCAGCGTCAGCTGACCGAGGCCATCAAGCGCGCCCGCTATGTGGCCCTGCTGCCCTACGTCACCGACTGATGTCACACCATGCGGTCCCCCTCCGGGGGACCGCATTTTTGTACTAAAGAAAACCACTCGCTAGGCGAGTGGTTCAAGAGAAGCCTAAAGGCGATGATGAAGACAAAAAGAC
>CALWXH010000082.1 GCA_944385465.1 uncultured Oscillospiraceae bacterium
AAATCCAGTTCGTCCAGATTCAACTCCACCTCGATATGTTGCTTGGTATTAAGTTTGGACAAAAGTACTACCGTTTCCACATGGGCAGTGCGGGGGAACAGGTCCACCGCCTCCGCCCGGACGGCCCGGTAGCCCAGAGGGGAGAAGCGGGCGATGTCCCGGGCCAGAGTGGCCGGGTCACAGGAGACGTATACCACCCGCTCCGGGGCCATGCGGGCGATGGTGTCCGCCACGTCGGGGGCCAGCCCCTTCCGGGGCGGGTCCACCACCACCACGTCGGGGCGGGTGCCCTCCGCCTCCAGCCGGGCGGCCAGGGCGGAGGCGTCGCCGCAGGCAAAGCGGGTCTTTTCCGCCAGGCCGTTGCGCAGGGCGTTGGCTCTGGCGTCGGTGACGGCCTGGGGGATGATTTCCACTCCGATGACCTGCCGGGCCTGCCGGGCGAGGGTGAGGCTGATGGTGCCGATGCCGCAGTAGAGCTCCACCACCGTCTCCGCGCCGGTGAGACCGGCGAAGTCCACCGCCCGGCGGTAGAGGATCTCCGTCTGGGCCCGGTTGATCTGGAAAAAGGAGGGGACGGACAGCCGGAAGGTGTGGCCGCACAGCGTTTCCTCCAGAAAGTCCTGCCCCCAGAGGGTGTGGTACTCCGGGCCCAGGATCACATTGGTTTTCCGGGTGTTGGCGTTGAGCACCACGCCCACCAGACCGGGGGCGGCGGCGCGCAGGGCGGCGATGAGCTCCGCCTGGTGGGGCAGCTGGCGGCCGTTGACCACCAGACAGCACAGCACCTGCCCCGCCCGGTTGGTGCGCAGGTACAGGTGGCGCAGCAGCCCCTTGCCGGTGCCCTCGTGATAGGCGGGCACGCCGAAGGCGTCCATCCAGTTTTTTACGGCGGCACGGCAGGCGGTGTCCGCCTCCGGCTGGAGCAGGCAGTCGGCGATGTCCACCACCCGGTGGGTGCGGTTCTGAAAATAGCCGATGGCCCCCTGGGCGATGGGAAACTGCACCTTGTTGCGGTAGCGGCAGGTGTCCGCCGCCCCGTGCAGGGCGGACAGCTTCAGGGGGACGCCGCCCACCCGGGCCAGGGCGTCCTCCACCCGGGCGCCCTTGGCGGCCAGCTCTTCCTGGTAATCCATGTGCCGGAACTGGCAGCCCCCGCACAGGTGGTAGTAGGGACAGTCCGGGGGGACGCGGTGCGGGGAGGGGGTCAGCACTTCCTCCAGCCGGGCCCAGGCGGCAGAGTGGCCCACATGCTCCACCCGCACCTGCACCCGTTCCCCGCGGATGGCCCCGCGGACAAAGACGGCCACCCCCTGAATCCGGGCCACGCCGGAGCCGTCGCTGGCATAGCCGTCAATCTCTGCCGGATAGAGTTTGCCTTCCTGAACGGACACGGGATCCCCCTCCTTTTCACGATGGTTTGACCGGGAAACATTCTACCCAATCTGCCGGGAAATTGCAACCGGGCATCCGGGACAATCCCGGAGCGGTTTAAAATAATTCACATTTCTTTGATAGATTTTTCGGTGGGACTCTGGTATGCTTATGGTAAAGCTGTAAGATCAACCGCAAAGAGGTGAGGCTCAGTGAACGTGATATCCCTGCTCACTCCCAAGGCCCAGGTGGCCTATCTGCCGGAGGACTGCACCATCCGCCAGGGGCTGGAAAAGCTCCGGGCCCATTCCTTCACCGCCCTGCCGGTGGTGGCCAAGGACGGACGGTATGTGGGTACTGTCAGCGAGGGGGACTTTCTGCGCTGTATTCTGGACCGGAAGGACAACAGCCTGCGCACCCAGGAGAAGCTTCCGCTGGTCACGGTGATGCGCCAGGGGTTCAACCCGGCGGTAAGCATCCGGGTGTCCATGGCGGAGCTGCTGGACCGGGCCATGCGCCAGAGCTTTATCCCGGTGGTGGACGACCGGGGGGCCTTCATGGGAATCGTCACCCGGCAGAGCATCATGCGCAAGCTGGTGATCCCCGCGGTGGAAAAGGACCGGCAGGCTGACCGGCAGCCGGAGCGGGAGCTGGAAGAGGCCATGGTATAATCAAAAACAGCGGGTCCGCCGGGACCCGCTGTTTCAGCGTGTCGAGGTTCCTCGACACGCTTCGAAAAAATGCCTGCATTTTTTCGAGGGGATGCAGCCCGCTGCAGCGCACTCGCTGCAAAAGGCGCAGCTCGCACGTTTGCGGGCTGAGAAGAGTTTTTTCCGAGGCACATGTCCCCGGAAAAAACGGATTCCGATTGATTTCGCCGCCTGCGGGCGGCGAAACTCTGCCGAGGGCTTTTTTGACAGCCTGAAGCAGTGGGTTCTCTTTATCGCGTCTCAGTCTGCCCCTGGGCCTTGTGGAGCCTGTGCAGCTCCTTTTTCCGCCGGTTGGAGAAGCGGTCCTCCTCGCTGTACACGCAGCCGCAGTACTTCTGCATGTACAGCCCCAGGGCCCGGGCCTCCGCCTGGCCCGCCTGGAACCGGGGCCGGAAGTCGTAGGGGACGAACTCCACCCCATATTTCTCCCCCATCTTTGCCCCCACGGCGCAGATCAGCTCCCGGTTCTGATAGGGGGAGATGAGCAGGGTGGTGGAAAAGCGGGCAAAGCCCTCCTGGGCGGCATACTGGGCGGTCTCCTCCATGCGGCAGGTGTAGCAGTAGCCGCAGCGGTGGTCGGAATCGGCGGCCACGGCGGCGGTAAATTGCCGCAGGCCGTAGAAGTCGTGCTCCCGCAGGTCTAGGCCGATGTCCCGGGCGTACTGCCGCAGGGTGTCCCGCCGGGCCTTGTACTCTAAGAAGGGGTGGATATTGGGGTTGTACCAGTAGCCCACGGGCTCGGTACCCTCCTCCCGCAGCTGTTTGACACAGGCCACGGAGCAGGGGGCGCAGCAGATGTGGAGGAGCAGATCGGGCATGGGAGGACCTTCTTTCAGAGTGGAGAGTGAAGAGTGAAGAGTGGAGATTACCGGGGCTTGGGGCGGCCGGCTTGGTCGAAGTTCCGGCGCAGCGCCCGCTCGGTGAGCACAATGGACAGCACCATCAGCCCCAGCTGGGCCCCGATGGGGAGGCAGGACCACAGGCTCACCGTGTCGGCGTCCCGGCCCAGAAGGGGCAGCATGGCCAGGGCGGACAGGGGCAGGGACACCGCCCCAAACCATTTCCACAACCGGCCGCAGTAGTGGTGGGCAAACTCCCAGGTGGCCCGGTTTTTCATGGACCACTCCGAGCGGTAGCCGTGAACGGCCTGAATGTTCTTGGGGGCGCGGCGGGCGTATCGGATCCCGATGGCCAGCATGGTGGCGGGGGTGAGCAGCACGCACACCAGCATGAAGACCCAGAAGCCCATACTATCGCCCCCTTTTTCCTCACTATATCACAGACAGGGGGGCGGGGGCAAGGAAAACGGCCCGGAGCAGCGCTCCGGGCCGAAGGTTTTTCAGATCAGGGACAGGACCTTCTCACACACTGCCTCCACGCTGTCCACGCCGCTGTCCATGCGGACATCATGGGGCTCCCCGTTAAAACAGCTGTGTTTCCGCTCCAGCATGGCGGCCACGGGAGGGGGCAGGGTGCCCCCCATCCGGGCGGCGAACCGGGACTTGATCTCGGGAAGTCCGGCGGTGACCAGTACCCGCACCCCGCCGTCAGGCACCAGGGCCAGCAGCTCCGGCTCGGCGATGACGTAGATGAGGTCGCCCTCTCCCTCCGCGGCCTTCTGCAACTGCTTTTGGAACAGGGCTTTTGCCACCCCCTCGCTCTTGGCCAGCCGGAGGTAGTCCTTGCCGGTGTATACCTGGGCCCCGGTGCGCTCCTTCAGGGCATCGGCCAGGGTGGATTTTCCGGTACAGCTCTCGCCGAAGATGGTAATGAACATAGGGAAGTTCTCCTGTCAAAAAGGCTCAGGACTTTCCGCCCTTCAGGGCCTTCATCCGCTTCTCGTGGTTCAGGATGCGCTTGCGCAGGCGCAGATTCTCCGGGGTGACCTCCAGCAGCTCGTCATCGGCCAGAAACTCCAGGCACTGCTCCAGGCTCATCTGCTTGGGGGGGACCAGGCGCAGGGCGTCGTCCGAACCGGAGGCCCGCATGTTGGTCAGCTGCTTTTTCTTGCACACGTTGACGGTGATGTCCTCCATCTTGGGGCACACCCCCACCACCATGCCCTCGTACACGGGCACGCCGGCGCCGATGAACAGCGCCCCCCGCTCCTGGGCGGCGAACAGGCCGTAGGTGACCGACTCGCCCGTCTCGTGGGCCACCAGGGAGCCGGTGTTGCGGCGCTGGATCTCCCCCTTGTAGGGGGCGTACTTCTCAAAGACGGAGGCCATGATGCCCTCGCCCTTGGTGTCGGTGAGGAACTCGTTGCGGTAGCCGAACAGGCCTCGGGAGGGGACCAGGAACTCCAGCTTCATCCGGGCGCCCACCGGATTCATGGACAAAAACTCGCCCTTGCGGGAACCCAGCTTCTCCATGACGGAGCCCACGCTGTCCGCGGGCACGTCGATGACCACCCGCTCGATGGGCTCGCATTTTACCCCGTCGATCTCCTGGTAGAGCACCCGGGGGGGAGACACCTGGAACTCATAGCCCTCCCGGCGCATGGTCTCGATGAGGATGGACAGGGACATCTCGCCCCGGCCGGCCACGTTGAAGGAGTCGGTGGAGTCGGGCATCTCGCTCACCCGCAGGGAGACGTCCTTCAGGGTCTCCCGGAACAGGCGGTCCCGGATCTGGCGGGAGGTGACAAACTTGCCCTCCCGCCCGGCGAAGGGGGAGTCGTTGACGGAGAAGGTCATCTCCAGGGTGGGGGCGGAAATTTTGACGAACTCCATGGGCTCCGGGGCGGAGGGGGCGCAGATGGTGTCCCCGATGGTGATGTCCCCGATGCCGCTCATGGCGATGATCTCGCCGGCGGACGCCTCGGTGACAGGAACCCGGTTCAGCCCGTCGAAGGTGTATAGGGAGACGGCCTTGGCCTTCTTGGGGGCCTGGTCGGGGGTGTGGTAGTTGCACACCACAATCTCCTGGTTCTGCTTGATGACGCCCCGCTCGATGCGGCCCACGGCGATGCGGCCCACAAACTCATTGTAGTCGATGGAGGACACCAGCATCTGGAAGGGAGCCTGGGTGTCGCACTCCGGGGCGGGGATATAGTCCAGGATGGTCTCAAACAGGGGCTTGAGGTCGGTGCCGGGCACATCGGGGGAGTAGGAGGCGGTGCCCTGCCGGCCGGAGCAGAACAGGGTGGGGGACTCGAACTGCTCATCGGTGGCGTTCAGGTCCAGCAGCAGCTCCAGCACCTCGTCCATGACCTCGTGGATGCGCTGGTCGGGGCGGTCGATCTTGTTCACCACCACGATGACCTTGTGGCCCAGCTCCAGGGCCTTGGACAGCACGAAGCGGGTCTGGGGCATGGGGCCCTCGGCGGCGTCCACCAGCAGGATGACGCCGTTGACCATCTTCAGGATGCGTTCCACCTCGCCGCCGAAGTCGGCGTGGCCCGGGGTGTCCACGATGTTGATCTTCACATCTTTATAGTGGACGGCGGTGTTCTTGGCCAGGATGGTGATGCCACGCTCCCGCTCCAGGTCGTTGGAGTCCATGACCCGCTCCACGGTGGCCTGGTTCTCCCGGTAAATGCCGCCCTGCTTGAGCATCTCGTCCACCAGCGTGGTCTTGCCGTGGTCGACATGGGCGATGATGGCGACGTTTCTCAGTTTTTCGTTTCGCATAGTTATCTCCTTCACTGTACGGCAAGACCACGCGGGGCCCCGCGCAAGCGGGGCGCGCCGGGTGGCGCGTACAAGTATTTTACGAAGTAAAATCTTGGCGCAGGCAGGATTCACTTCTGCCGAACATTGAAATCAAATGGGGTCCCCGCAGGGCGTCAGCCCTGTGGGGCGGTCTTGCCGTGGTCGACGTGGGCAATGATGGCGACGTTTCTCAGTTTTTCGTTTCGCATAGTTATCTCCTTCACTGTACGGCAAGACCACGCGGGGCCCCGCGTGAGCGGGGCGCGCCGGGTGGCGCGTACAAGTATTTTACGATATGTTGGATCAGCCAGACCGGAGCCCAGCGCAGCGGGTCCGGTCTGGAGAGCAACGCACAGCGGCGATCAAGTATGATTACACACAAATACACATTATAACGTGAGATAAAACGGAGCGCAAGAGCAGAATGGCCGAAAGAGAGGACTTTTCCACGATTTTCTTGTGCGCCGTTGACAGAGCGGCCGGGATTGGGTAAAATAAGGGCTGTCCGCCGGAGAAATTTCCCCGGCGGACAGGAAACCCATTCTCCATGCCCTGGTAGCTCAGTAGGATAGAGCGTCCGCCTCCTAACAATCGAACCGTTCGAATCCTGGAGCCCTGCAAAATTGAATATTTTCTGTATAAGCCCCCGTAGCTCAGTTGGATAGAGCGGTCGCCTCCTAAGGTGGCGTTACAACAATCAA
>CALWXH010000083.1 GCA_944385465.1 uncultured Oscillospiraceae bacterium
GGGGGCGGAGTATGGTAAAATAGAGCTGACCCATCCCACCCGGGTGGTGACCTCCACCGTGCGGTGCGCCGGGGGGCGCTATCCCCGCTGCCCGGTGAAGACCGACCGCCCCGTGCCCAAGGAGCGGATCTTTGACGTGATGCGGGCGCTGGACGGCGTGGAGCTGGCCGCCCCGGTCCAGGTGGGCCAGGTGGTGCTGACGGACGTGTGCCACACCGGCGCCAACGTGGTGGCCACCAGAACGATGTGAGCGGCAGGAGGGAGCTTCTGCGGACTGACCGGCAAAAGCCGCCGGGAGGCCGGTTTGCGTTCCGGCGGCTGAGGGAAAGGAGATACCGCAATGGGAAAGTATATTCTCGCCCTGGATCAGGGCACCACCAGCTCCCGGGTCATCCTCTTTGACCGGGAACAGAACATCCTGGGCATCAGCCAGCGGGAATTCACCCAGATCTACCCCCGGGAGGGCTGGGTGGAGCATGACGCCATGGAGATCTGGTCCTCCCAGTACTCTGTCATGATGGAGGTCATCGCCCAGTCGGGCATCGACCCGGCGGACATCGCCGGCATCGGCATCACCAACCAGCGGGAGACCACCATCCTGTGGGATAAGGAGACCGGCCGGCCCATCTACAACGCCATTGTGTGGCAGTGCCGCCGCACGGCCGGCATTGTGGACCAGCTGCTGGCCGACGGGTACGGCGAGTACATTCAAAAGACCACCGGCCTGGTGCCCGACGCCTACTTCTCCGGCACCAAGATCAAGTGGATCCTGGACCATGTGGAGGGGGCCCGGGAAAAGGCCCGCCGGGGGGAGATCCTCTTCGGCACGGTGGACAGCTGGCTGGTGTGGAAGCTCACCGGCGGGGCGGTCCACGTCACCGACTACACCAACGCCTCCCGCACCATGCTCTACGACATCCACAAGCTGGACTGGGACGACACCCTGCTCCAGGCCCTGGACATCCCCCGGGCCATGTTGCCGGAGGTGCGCTCCTCCAGCGAGGTCTACGGCTATACCGAGATCCAAGGGGTCAGGGTGCCCATCGCCGGCATGGCCGGCGACCAGCAGGCCGCCCTCTTCGGCCAGACCTGTTTTGAGGCGGGGGACGCCAAGAACACCTACGGCACCGGCTGTTTTTTGCTGATGAACACCGGGGAGGAGCCCTGCCAGAGCAAGAACGGGCTGATCACCACCATCGCCATCGGCCTGAACGGCAGGGTGCAGTACGCCCTGGAGGGCTCCGTCTTTGTGGGCGGGGCGGTGATCCAGTGGCTGCGGGACGAGATGCGCTTTTTCACCGAGAGCCGGGACGCGGAGTACTACGCCCAGAAGGTGGAGAGCAACGGGGGCGTGTACCTGGTGCCCGCCTTCACGGGGCTGGGCGCCCCCTACTGGGACATGTACGCCCGGGGGGCCATCCTGGGCATCACCCGGGGCACCAAGCGGGAGCACATCATCCGGGCGGCCCAGGAGTCCATCGCCTACCAGGTGGCCGACCTGGTCCACGCCATGGAGGCGGACACCGGCCTGCCCCTCAGCGCCCTGAAGGCGGACGGCGGGGCCAGCCGAGACCGGTTCCTGATGCAGTTCCAGGCGGACATCATTGACCGGGAGGTGCGCCGGCCCGCCATCCGGGAGACCACCGCCCTGGGGGCGGCCTACCTGGCCGGCCTGGCCACCGGGGTGTGGAAGGACCGGGAGGAGATCAAAAATCTGTGGATGTGCGAGACCACCTTCCAGCCCAATATGGAGGCGGAGCGGCGGGAAGCCCTCCTGGCCGGCTGGCACAAGGCGGTGGGCCGCAGCCGGGACTGGGCCAAGTAAACAGAAGCGGCGCGCAGGCGCCCGTGAGCGGCGGAGTGGCCGGGTCACTCCGCCGCATATTTTTTCCCCTTGGGACATACAGTATGGTCAGTACCAGGCTGGACAAGGGGGCGGGCAGATGGATCTGACAGAAAAACGCAGGGGCGGGCCCCGGCGGGCGCCGGGGCGGAAACGGCCGGGCGCCGGGCCGGGGAAACCCGCCCGCCGGGACCGGCGGCGCCTGGTACAGCTGCTGGTGAGCCTGGCCCTGTTTTTCCTGGTGTTTGTGGGGCGGGGCGTCTTCCCGGAGCAGATCCGCGCCTGGGGGCAGCTGCTCAGCGCCGATGTGGATTTTGCGGAGGCCGTTCAGGCCTTCCAGCAGCAGCTGGCCCAGGGGGCTGGGGTGCAGGAGGCCCTGGAGGGGCTGGGGGCGGCCATGCTGGGCCGGCCGGAGCAGAAAGAGTCTGAGCCGTCCCGGCCGGTGGCCATCCAGCTGCTCACCCAGACCTCCAGGCTGGGGCTGGACTATCTGGAGCTGGTGGGGGTGAAGGCCGCCCTGGCCGGACAGGAGAGCGCCGGGGCGGAGGAGCCGGTGGAGAGCGCCCAGCCGGAGCCCACGCCGGAGCCGGAGCCGGAGCCCTCCCCGGAGATTGTCACCGCCGTGGCCCAGGCCTATACCGACGACGGGGTGGCCCTGCCCTCCAACGTGTCCCTGGCCTACTATGAGCTGGGGCTGGAGGAGACGGCGGTGCCGGTACAGGGCACCGTCACCTCCAATTTCGGCTACCGGGACAGCCCCATCGACGGGGACAATGAGTTCCACCTGGCCCTGGACATCGGCGCGGCGGAGGGGACGCCCATCGGCGCCTTTGCCGCCGGGACGGTGGAGTATATCGGGCAGAGCGACGAGTTCGGGCTGTATCTGAAGATCCGCCACGCCAATAACGTGGCCAGCTTCTACGCCCACTGCAGCCAGCTGCTGGTGAGCAAGGGGGACGAGGTGGCCTGCGGGCAGACGGTGGCCCTGGTGGGCTCCACGGGCAACGCCACGGGCCCCCATCTCCACCTGACCATTGAAAAGGACGACATCCGGCTGGACCCCGCCTATTATGTGGACCTGTCGTAGCAGGCCCGGGGTGGAGATCACCCCGGGCTTTGCCCTGCTGATGGCGGGGCTGTTCTACCTGGATGAGGGGGCGGGGCTGCTGCCCTGGGCGCTGCTGGCCTGCGCCGTCCACGAGCTGGGACATCTGGCCGCCGCCGCTGCCCTGGGGGGACGGGTGGAGCGGCTGGGCCTCAGCGCGGTGGGGGCGGAGCTGCGCTTTGCCTATCCCGGGCCGCTGTCCTGCGCGGAGGAGAATCTGGTCCTGCTGGCCGGCCCGGCGGCCAACCTGCTGCTGGCCTGGCCGGCCTTTGCCCTGGGCGCGGGGGTACTGGCGGTGTCCAGCGTCTGGATCGGGGCCTTCAACCTGCTGCCCATCCCGCCCATGGACGGCGGCGCGCTGGCGGAAAACCTGCTGGACAGCCTGGGCCGGCCCGCGCTGGCCCAGGGCATCCTGACGGCGGCGGGGGCGGTGCTGGCCGGCGCGCTGGCCGGCGTCGGCGCCGTGGCGGCGGTGGAGTACGGCAATGTGACGCTGCTGCTCACGGCGGTGTGGCTGCTGTGGGGGCTGGTGCGCCCCCGGGCCCGGCGGCGGGCGGGGGGAAGGCGATGAAATTCCTCCGGAAAAACAGAAAAAACACTTGCAATCCCCGGGCGATTGTGATAAACTACCACAGTCTGAAAAAAGGGTGGTCCTCTGCGCGGCTTTGCCGGACGCACGAACGCCTATGATTAGGAGGAACATGACATGGAGCTGATGAAGCAGTTCAGCCAGAAGTACATGAAGGAGAACGCCCCCGAGGTCAATGTGGGCGACACCGTTCGTGTGCACATCCGCGTGAAGGAAGGCAGCCGTGAGCGTATCCAGGTGTTCGAGGGCACCGTGATCGCCAAGAAGCACGGCGGCATCGAGGAGAGCTTCACCGTGCGCCGCATCTCTTACGGCGTGGGCGTGGAGAAGGTCTTCCCCCTGCATGCCCCCACCATCGAGAAGGTGGAGACCGTGCGTAAGGGTAAGGTGCGCCGCGCCAAGCTGTACTACCTTCGGGACCGGGTGGGCAAGGCCGCCAAGGTCAAGGAGAACCTGTAAGCAGGCACTTCAACGCAGGAAAAGGAGCGGAGACCCCGCTCCTTTTTTGCATACCCGGCGGGAGGAAGCGCTCCCGCCCTCAGGAGGGAACGCAATGAATATCCAGTGGTACCCCGGCCACATGACCAAGACCCGCCGCCAGATGGAGGAGGACGTGAAATTCGTGGACATGGTGGCCGAGGTGGTGGACGCCCGCATCCCCATCTCCAGCCGCAACCCGGATATCGACGCCATGGTGGGCGACCGGCCCCGGATGATGATCTTCAACCGGGCGGATCAGGCCGACCCGGAGCAGACGGCCCGGTGGCTGGCCCGGTTCCGGGCCATGGGCTTTGCCGTGCTGGAGACGGATGCCAAAACCGGCCGGGGCGTGGGTCAGTTCTCCGCCGTGGTCAAGGGGGCGCTGAAGGACAAGATCGCCGCCTGGCGGGCCAAGGGCCAGGTGGGCCGCCGGGTGCGGGTGATGGTGGTGGGGGTGCCCAACGTGGGCAAATCCACCCTCATCAACAAGATCGCGAAGAAAAAATCGGCCAAGGCCGGCGACCGGCCCGGCGTCACCCGGGGCAAGCAGTGGGTGAGCGTGGACAGCGGCCTGGAGCTGCTGGACACCCCGGGCATCCTCTGGCCCAAATTCGAGGATGAGACCACCGGGCTGCACCTGGCCTTCACCGGCGCGGTGAAGGATGAGGTCATGGACAGCGAGGCCCTGGCCGCCGCCCTCATGGAGCTGCTCCGGGACCGCTATCCCCAGGCGCTCTCCCGGTACAAGCTGGAGCCCGCCCCGGAGCTGGCGGGCTGGGAGCTGCTGGAGCAGGCGGCCCGGAAGCGGGGGATGCTCATCTCCGGCGGCGAGGTGGACACAGAGCGGATGAGCCGGGTGCTGCTGGATGAATTCCGGGGTGGCAAGCTCGGAAACTTTACACTGGAGCGACCGGAGGATCTGCCGGAAAAGGAGTGAGGGCTGTGTGGGAGTTTGAGCAGCGGGCGGCCCAGGCCGGCCATGCCCGGGTGTGCGGCTGCGACGAGGCGGGGGCGGGCCCCCTGGCCGGCCGGGTCTACGCCGCGGCGGTCATCCTGCCCATGGGGCTGGAGCTGCCCTATCTCAACGACTCCAAGAAGGTGACGCCCCGCCGGCGGGATATCCTGTTTGACCAGATCCGGGGGGCGGCCCTGGCCTGGGCGGTGGCCTGGGCGGAGCCGGAGGAGATCGACGCGCTGGACATCCTCAACTGCCGGATGCTGGCCATGGACCGGGCCATCCGGGCCCTGGAGCCGCCGGCGGACTACGCCCTCATCGATGGCAACCGGGATCACGGCAGCCGCTGCGCCATCTCCCTGGCCCACGAGACCATTGTGGGCGGGGACGGGCGGTCGGCCAGCATCGCCGCCGCCTCCATCCTGGCCAAGGTGAGCCGGGACCGGTATATGGAGGAGATGGCCCGGCTCTATCCCCACTATGAATTTCAGCGGCACAAGGGCTACCCCACCCGCCGCCACTACGAGCTGCTGCGGCAGTATGGGCCCTGTCCCATCCACCGCCGCAGCTTCCTGGGCAAGCTGTGAGCGGGGGAGAGCGGGCCCGGCAGCTGGGCCGGTGGGGGGAGGAGCTGGTGGCCCGGGCCATGCAGGCCAAGGGCTGGCGCATCCTGGAGCGCAACTGGCGCTGCCGCCAGGGGGAGATCGACCTCATCGCGGCGGACGGCCGCTACCTGGTGTTCCTGGAGGTCAAGCAGCGCCGCACCGGCCGGTACGGCCCGCCGGGGGAGGCGGTGACCGCCGCCAAGCGGGACAGGCTGCGGGCCGCGGCCCAGCAGTATCTGCTGGAGCACCCCACCCGGCTGCAGCCCCGGTTCGACGTGGCCCAGGTGTACGCCCCCCAGGGCATGGATACCCTCCATCCCCGCATAGAGTATCTGGAAAACGCCTTTTGAGGAGGTGGGGGCCATGGAGCGGCCCGTTGTCTTTGACGCCCACTGTGACACCATCTCCCGCTGCTGGCGGGAGTATGAGGACCTGGAGCGCAACACCGGCGCGGTGGATCTGGAGCGGGCGGGGCGCGCCTTCGCGCACTACGCCCAGATCTTCGCGCTGTGGACCGCCCCGGGCTATACCGGGGGTTGCACGGAGCAGGAGGCGTACGGGGCGCTGCTGCGGTGCTTTCACCGGCAGCTGGAGCGGAACAGCGACCGGATCTGCCTGTGCCGCACCGGCGCGGACATCCGGCGGGCCTGGCGGCAGGGGAAGGCCGCCGCGCTGCTCTCGGTGGAGGGGGCGCAGCTGCTGGGCTGGGACCCGGACCGGCT
>CALWXH010000084.1 GCA_944385465.1 uncultured Oscillospiraceae bacterium
TGGAGCGGCTGATGGACACCTGCCGGCGGTACTTTGAACAGACCGGGCGGCGGATCTCCTATGAGTATGCCGTCATCGACGGCGTGAATGACAGCGACCGGCAGGCAGACCTGCTGGCCGGTCTGCTGAAGGGCCAGCCGGCCCACGTGAACCTGATTCCCCTCAACGATGTGGAGGAATCCCCCCTGAAGCCCAGCCGCCGGGTGCGGCAGTTCCAGCAGCGGTTGGAGGGCCACGGGGTCACCGCCACCGTCCGGCGCAAGCTGGGCGGGGACATTGACGCGTCCTGCGGGCAGCTGCGCCGCAAGCAGATGAAGCAGGACGCGCGCGCCCATGGAAAGGAAGAGACACCATGAATCTATTCGGCCTGACCGATACCGGAAAAGTGAGAGCGGACAACCAGGACAGCTACGCCATCCGCGTCCTGGACGATGACCTGGCGGTAGCCGTGGTATGTGATGGCATGGGCGGCGCCCAGGCCGGCAATGTGGCCAGCGCCGTGGCGGTGGAGACCTTTGCTGCGGCGGTGGAGGAGGCCTGCCGGAAGCAACTGCCGGAGACGGAGCGGGAGCGGGAACACCTGATGCGCGAGGCGTGCTATAAGGCCAATCAGGTGGTCCACGACCTGTCCCTGTCCACGCCGGAGTACCACGGCATGGGCACCACCCTGGTGGGGCTTCTCATCCAGGGGGATGCCGCGTGCGTCGTCAATGTGGGGGACAGCCGGGCCTATCTCTTCCGGGAGGGTACCAGCCGGCAGCTCACCCTGGACCACTCCCTGGTGCAGCTGCTGGTGTCCCGGGGGGAACTCACGCCGGAGCAGGCCCGGGTTCACCCCAAGAAGAACTTCATCACCCGCGCCCTGGGCGTGGACGCCGAGGTGCGCGCGGATATTTTCCATCTGTCTGTCTGCCCGGGCGACCGGCTGATGCTCTGTTCCGACGGACTGAGCAACGTGCTGTCCGACCAGCAGCTGCTGGAGGACTGCGCGGCAGGGGAGCTGGAGGACTGCTGCCGCCGCATGATGGTCCAGACCCTGGACGACGGGGCGCCGGACAACGTGACCATGGTGTTGGCACAGCTGTGAACGAGGAGGAACATTGCCCATGGATCAATACATAGGGAAAATGCTCGACAACCGATATGAGATCCTGGAGTGCATCGGCGTGGGCGGCATGGCTGTGGTCTACAAGAGCAGGGACCACCGGCTCAACCGCCTGGTGGCGGTGAAGATCCTGAAGCCGGAGCTGGCGGAGGACGCGGATTTCCGCCGCCGTTTCCACGACGAGTCCCAGGCAGTTGCCATGCTCTCCAACATCAACATCGTATCGGTGTATGACGTCAGCCACTCCGATGGGCTGGACTACATTGTCATGGAGCTCATTGAGGGCATGACCCTGAAGCAGTACATGCAGAAGCGGGGCACGCCGCTGAACTGGCGGGAGGCCATCCATTTCATCACCCAGATCCTCCGCGCCCTGGGCCACGCCCACAGTAGGGGGATCGTCCACCGGGACATCAAGCCCCAGAACATTCTGGTGCTCCGGGACGGCAGCGTGAAGGTGGCCGATTTCGGCATCGCCCGGGTGACCAGCGCCGCCCAGGCTACCCTGACCCAGGAGGCGCTGGGCTCGGTGCACTATATCTCCCCGGAGCAGGCCAAGGGCAGCCGGGTGGACGGCCGTTCCGACCTCTACTCCGCCGGCGTGGTGCTCTATGAGATGCTCACCGGCCGTCTGCCCTTTGAGGGGGAGACGCCGGTCTTTGTGGCCATCCAGCACATCAACTCCATTCCCATCTCCCCACGGGAGCTGAATCCGGACATCCCCCCCAGGCTGGAGGCCATCACCATGAAGGCCATGGCCCCCGATCCCGATCAGCGCTATGCCTCCGCCGAGGCCATGCTGGCGGATCTGCGGGACTTCCGGAAAAACCCGGAGGGCGAGGTCCAGGACCAGCAGCAGGAGGAGCCTGAGGAGCTGGAGGTGGAGGAGCCCACCATGGTGGTCTCCCTGTCCGAGCTGGACGCGGCCAACAAGGCCGCCAAAGAGCAGCCCGTCCAGCCCCGCCGCCCGGCCCAGGAGGCGGCCAGGACTGAGCGCAGGCGGGAGCGGGTGGACAGCGAGCCGGCAGAGGAAGAAGAGCTCCCCGCCCGCCGGCACAGCGTGCCGCCCATCCTCTTTGCCATCATCGTCATCCTGCTCTTCGCTGGCGGCATGGTCTATTTCCTGTACACCTTCCTGTTCCGCGGCCTGTTCCAGCAGGCGGAGCAGTATACCGTCCCCAGCCTGCTGGGCTACACTGTAGAGCAGCTGGAGCAGAACCCGGCCATCCTGGGTGACTTCACCCTGGAGGTGGGGACCACCGTCTACAGCGAGGAATACGGGGAGGGGCAGATCTGCGGCCAGACCCCGGAGGGCAATACCACAGTGACGGATCCTAAGACCACCATCACCGTCACCATCAGCGGCGGAGAGGAGAGCCAGTATATGCCCGCCGTGGAGGGCCAGGACGCCAAGCAGGTGCTCACCCTGCTCCAGGAGGAGTACGGGCTGAAGGTCCGGCAGGAGCACGAGTTTTCCCCCACGGTGTCCGAAGGCTATGTGATCTCCTGCTCCCTCATGGAGGGCACCAAAGTGGAGCCCGGGGATGAGGTGACCATCGTCATCAGCAAGGGTCCCGAGGACGAGCCGGTGACCGTGATCGACTTCTTGGGCACGGACATCGACCAGGTGCGGGATCAGGTGGCCCGTCTGGGCCTGGTGGTGGGCAGCGTCACCCCCTTCCACAGCGATAAATATGACGTGGACGAGGTCATCTGGCAGTCCATCAGCCCCAACACCCAGGTGGACGCAGGCACCGTCATCGACTTCCAGATCAGCCTGGGCCCGGAGCCGGAGTCCACGCCCTCGCCGGAGCCCTCTCCGTCGGTGGAGCCGTCCCCGGACACCAGCAGCCCCATCGTACCCCCCTCCCAGGAGGTGAACGCGCCGGCCGTCACCAAGACGATTACGGTGGATCTGAGCCCCTACACCGGCATGGTGGACGTGCGCATCCTGGTGGGGGAGCGGGAGGTGTTCCACAACATGGTGGACAGCAGCGAGGTGGAGATGTTCACCCGGGACGTCACCGGCACCGGTGAGAAGCTGGTGAGCATCTACGTCAACAACACCCTGATGGAGAGCTATCCGCTCATCTTTGAATAAGCCCATGACCGGTATTATCGTCAAGGCCCTGAGCGGGTTCTACTACGTCCACACGGCGGATTACGGCACCGTGTCCTGCCGCGGGCGGGGCAAGCTGCGCCATGAGCACGTGACCCCGCTGGTGGGGGACCGGGTGGAGATCACCCGCCAGGAGGACGGCACCGGGCGGGTGGAGGCCATCCTGCCCCGGGTCAATGAGTTCCAGCGGCCCATGGCGGCCAACATCCAGCAGATGATCATTGTGGCCTCCGGCGCCATCCCGGTGACAGACCCCTATCTCATCGACCGGATGATCGCCGTGGCGGAGTGGAAATCGTGCACCCCGGTGGTCTGTTTCAACAAGTGCGATCTGTGCCGGATGGATGCGCTGGCCGCGGTCTATGAGAAGGCCGGCTTTCAGACGCTCCAGGTGAGCGCCGAGACCGGCGAGGGGATGGAACACTTAGCCGGGCTTCTTGCTGGCAAGGTGTCTGCCTTTACGGGGAATTCCGGTGTGGGCAAGTCCAGCATCCTCAACGCCCTGCAGCCGGGCTTTTCCCTTCAGGTGGGACAGGTGAGCGAAAAGCTGGGCCGCGGCCGTCACACCACCCGCCATGTGGAGCTGTTCAAGGTGTGCGGCGGGCTGGTGGCGGACACCCCCGGGTTCTCCTCCCTGGACGCGGAGGCCATGGAGCAGGTGCCCAAAGAGGAGCTGGCCGGCGTTTTCCGGGAGTTCGGCTCCTATGAGGCCCGGTGCCGCTTTGCCGGCTGCGCCCACTACAAGGAAAAGGGGTGCGCGGTCCGGGATGCGGTGCGGGCGGAGGAGATCGCCCTGAGCCGGTACCAGAGCTATGTGCGCCTGTACGAGCAGGCGCTGGCCCGGAAAAGCTGGCAGAGCAATCAAAAGCATTGAACGAGGAACCTGACAGGCCTCCTTCTTCATACACTGGAGCAGAATCCGGTGATGAGGAAGGAGGCTGTTTTTTCATGCGTATCATGGTAGTCAAGTTTCCCAAGGCCCTGTGCGGCCTGCTGCGCAGGATCCTGCACATGGACGGGTGACTGTCATAGTTGCCTTCCCCGCGGCATATAGGTGTCACAGAAACAGTCCCGGTCACCTTGTCCGCCCGGGCGCGGACAGGGGCGGGAGAATACGAGCAAGGAGAGGACACCTATGGAACTGGAATTGCAGCACCAGACCCTGGAGGGGTATCGTACCATCCTGGACGCGCCGCTGGCCCAGGAGGAGACTTTGGAGTGCATCGTACCCGACGCGCTGCCGGACGCGTCCCGCATTGTCTGCGCTGTGGGCCGGGCCTTCCTGCGGGGAAGGCAGGTGAGCGCGGGATCGGTCCGGCTGAGCGGGACGGCCCGGGTCACGGTGCTCTACATACCGGAGGGACAGGACGTCCCGGTGGCCATGGATACGGAGCTGCCCTTCCAGTGCGTCCGGGACGACCCCAAGGTGCAGGAGGGCTGCCTGGTCCATGCCCAGGCCGGCGTGACCCAGGCGGACGCCCAGGCGCTCAACCCCAGGAAGCTGCTGATCCGGGTGGGGCTGGCCTTCCAGGTGCAGGTGTACCAGAGGGAGCTGCGGGAGATCACCTGCGACGCCGGGGAAGGAGGGCAGGCAGGGCTGGAAAAGCAGCTGACCCAGGCCGTGGATCACGTGGTGGCCCAGGTGCTGGAAAAGCCCTTTCTCTTTTCTGACGTCCTCCGGCCGCCCGCCTCCCGCCCCGAACTGGAGAGCCTGCTGTGCTGCCGGCCCCAGCTTGGCCCGGTGGAGGTCAAGGCCATCGGGAAAAAGCTGATCTGCAAAGGGGAAATCCACCTGGCGGTGCTCTATCTCAGCGGCGGGGCCATGTGCACCCAGGGGTTTGATCTGCCCTTCTCTCAGATTTTTGACCTGGAGCTGCCCACAGAGGACGCCATGCCTCAGCTGTGCGTGGCGCTGGGCAATGTGCAGTGCGCCCTGCAGGAGGGGGAGCTGGCGGTGAGCGTAGAGGCGGTGGCCCAGGCGGTGCTCTGGGTTCAGCAGCCGGTGACGCTGATGAGCGACGCCTACTGCACCGGCTGTCCCCTGGACGTGGAGCGCGGGCCGCTGACCCTGTGCGCCCGCGCGGAGCAGGGAGAGCGGCGGGAGTCCGCCCGGCAGTTCTGCGAATCCGGGATACCGGCCAGGCAGGTGCTGGACTGCTCCGCCTGCGTGGAATCCCGGGAGGAGCAGTGGGAGAACGGGGTGCTGTGCGCCCGGGTGCAGCTGCGGGTACAGGTGCTCTATCTCAGCGAGGACGGGGCGCCGTGCGCGGTGAGTTACGCCATGCCCGGCGCCTGTGAGATCCCGGTCCCGGAGGGGGAGGTGTGCCGGTGGCAGTGCGTGCCCGTGGGTGAGGTGAGCGCGGTGCCGGTCACCGGGGGACTGGAGGTGCGGTGCGAACTGGAGTTTTGCTGGCAGCTCACCCGGCAGGAGCGGATCTCCTGCGTGCTCTCCATGAAGCCGGGGGCCGTGGCCGCGGCACAGCTGCCCAGGCCATCCCTCACCATCCGCATGGTGGGGGCGGGGGATACCCTGTGGGAGATCGCCAAGTCCTGCGGCTCCACCATACAGGATATCCGGGCGGCCAACGACCTGACCTCGGAGACGGTGGAGGGCGGCACGCTGCTGCTCGTCCCCATCCACAGGACCTGACGGCGACAAGGATTTTGACCCCAGGCTGCCGAAAAGCGAAACGCCGTGCAAGATCTTGAGGCCTGCAGGGAGAAAAGCCCTCGGAAGAGTTTCGCCGCCCGCAGGCGGCGAAATAAATTGGGAGTTGTTTTTTCCGGGGACATGTGCCTCGGAAAAAACTCTTCTCAGCCCGCAAACGTGCGAGTTGTCCAGTCCTTTCGGACAACGAG
>CALWXH010000085.1 GCA_944385465.1 uncultured Oscillospiraceae bacterium
GGCAAAAGAACGCGCTTTTGGTTCCTTTTCTCGAGCGAGAAAAGGAACTCGCCCTTCCGGGCGAAAACGGAAATCGTCTGCCGAGGCGAGACCCGGCAATCCAAAGGGTTTGCCGGGACTCTCCGGCGAAGGGGACGAGGGGACAAGGTCCCTAATCCCGCCGCAGCAGCTCCCGCAGGCCAATGAGGAGCAGAAACACCCCGAAGCACCGGCGCAGAACCTGAGCATCCAGAGAAGTGGCCGCCCAGGCCGCCAGCGCGGTCCCGGCCAGTCCGGCCAGGATGGCGGGGGCCAGGGCGGCCTTTTCCACATATCCGTTTCTGAAGTGGGTGGGGAGGGCGGCCCCCGCCGTGGGCAGAAAGTAGAGCAGGTTGATGCCCTGGGCGGCGGTCTGGGATAGTCCGGCAAAGCTGGTCATATAGATGAGCAGGAGCGAGCCGCCCCCCACGCCAAAGGCGGACAGCACGCCGCAGGCCGCCCCCGCCAGCAGGGCGGGCAGCCACCCGGTCACAGCAGCGCCCGGGCCCCGCCGTAGAGCAGCAGGGCGGCAAACACCCGGCGCAGCAGGGGCATGGACATGCGGCGGAACACCCGTCCCCCCAGCATGCCGCCGGCCAGCCCGCCCAGCAGATAGGGCAGGGAGGCGGCGGGGTCCAGCTCCTCCCGCAGGTAGTAAATGCCGGCGGACAGAGCGCACAGCGGGGCGATTACCGCCACCGAGGTGGCGAAGGCCCGGCGCTGGTCCAGCCCGCACTTTCCGGTGAGCAGGGGGACCAGGATCATTCCGCCGCCCCCGCCGAAAAAGCCGTTGATCAGCCCGGCCGCCCCGCCGGCCACGCCGTACCAGAAGCTGCCCGCCGGGCGGCGGGCGCCGTTGTCCTTGTTCATGGAGAACCCTCCTGACTTTGACTGCATCGCGATCCAGAAGCTGCCGGATCGTCCATAGTATGCCGCCGATGAGGATAAAATATTCCTGAAAATCCGGGGGCGGAGGGCAGAAAACGGTTGCTGGAAGCCGGGAAAAATGGTATGATACTAGGGAAAACGCGCGGGAAGAGAGGGAATCATTTGCCAAAGAGTACAAAAGAGGGAATCCAGAAGGCGCTTTATGAGCTGCTGCGCACCAAAACGCTGGATGAGATCACCGTGACGGAACTGGTGGAGCAGTGCGGCATCTCCCGACAGGCGTTTTACTATCACTTTTCCGATCTGTACGCCGTGGTGGACTGGACCCTGCAGGAGAAGCTGGAGGCGCTGAACCAGATTCCTGGCAGCCAGTGGTGGGCCATGATGAACCAGATCATGGAGGAGCTGTATGTGAACCGGGTGGTGGTGCTCAACGCCTACCGGGCCTATGAGCGCAGCTATGTGGAGTACCACCTGCGCCAATGGACCCGCATGCCCATACAGGTGCGGGTGGCGGAGGCGGCCCGGCATCACCGGGTGACCCAGGAGCAGCAGGATTTCGTCACAGAGCTGTGCTCCCAGGGGCTGGTGAACCTGATCCTCAACTGGTTCGACCGGGGGATGAGATCCCCCTTCACCGACCGGCTGGACGATCTGTACGCCATCCTGGACGGCAGCCTGGACTACATGCTGGCCCGCCTGTCCCAGCCCCGGCACCATTTTGACAATCCGGAGAAAGTGTAAAGAGAACTGGACATTTTGTGGAAGATTGTCAATAGCGGCCGGGCGGGGGCAGTCGTATAATAGTCCCTGCGAGAAATCCTATTGTTTTAATCAGATTAAGCGCATATCATCAGCAAGAGAAAGGGTTTACGGTTATGAGTGTTATCGACAGCGTGAAAAAGGTCGGGTTCCGGACGATCTACAGCTATCTGGACAAGGACCCCGACGCCAACATTCCCAAGATCATGGACTGGGTGGACAAGTTCGCCGGGGACGGCCCCAACAGCTTCCCCTCCCAGCGGGCTGTGTTCCGCAGCGTGATCGAGGATCATAACAACAACTGGTACCGGCTCATCAAGAGCATGTGGTCTGATATCGACGACGATGTGCGCCGCACCTTCTTTGAGAACTTTTTCCTCAACGGCAACCTCATCGGCTGGAAGAAGCAGGAGGAGAACCGCCAGAAGTACGGCTGCAACATCCCCTGGGCCATCCTGCTGGACCCCACCTCCGCCTGCAACCTGCACTGCACCGGCTGCTGGGCCGCGGAGTACGGCAACAAGCTGAACCTCACCTTTGACGAGATCGACTCCATCATCACCCAGGGCAAAGAGCTGGGCATCTATATCTATATCTACACCGGCGGCGAGCCCCTGGTGCGCAAGAACGACCTCATCGCCCTGTGCAACAAGCACTCCGACTGTGAGTTCTTGTGCTTCACCAACGCCACCCTCATCGACGAGGACTTCGCCAACGAGATGCTGCGGGTGAAGAACTTCGTGCCCGCCATCAGCGTGGAGGGCTTTGAGCAGGCCACCGACGGCCGCCGGGGCGACGGCGTGTTCCAGAAGGTGCGCCGGGCCATGCAGATCCTGAAGGAGAAGAAGCTGCCCTTCGGCGTGTCCTGCTGCTACACCAGCGCCAACATGGAGTCCATCAGCTCCGAGGAGTTTGTGGACGGCCTGGTGGAGTGGGGCGCCAAGTTCGCCTGGTACTTCCACTACATGCCCGTGGGCAACGACGCTGTGCCCGAGCTGATGCCCACCCCCGAGCAGCGGGAGGAGTTCTATCACCGGGTGCGGGACAACTACCGCCACACCAAGCCCATCTTCCTGCTGGACTTCCAGAACGACGGCGAGTATGTGGGCGGCTGCATTGCCGGCGGCCGGCGCTACCTGCACATCAACGCCAACGGCGACGTGGACCCCTGCGTGTTCATCCACTACTCCGACTCCAACATCCGGGAGAAGTCCCTGCTGGACTGCCTGCGGGGCCCCATGTTCATGGCCTATCACGACGGCCAGCCCTTCAACGAGAACATGCTGCGTCCCTGCCCCATGCTGGAGAACCCCGAGAAGCTCCGGGAGATGGTGGCCAAGACCGGCGCCCACTCCACCGACCCCGAGTCCCCGGAGAGCGCCGAGCACCTGTGCGCCAAGTGCGACGCCTACGCCGCCAACTGGAAGCCCACCGCCGACAAGCTGTGGACGGCCAGCCACTCCTGCGCCAGCTGCTCCGGCTGCGGGGAGCAGAAGTAAGCGCGCAGAAGAAAGAGATCAAAAAAAGAGAGCCCTCCGGGGCTCTCTTTTTTCGCGCTCAGTTGGAGGCCGGATCCCGCACCGGCGGGCCTTTGGGGCCCCCACCGAAACCCAGCGTCAGCGGTTTCGGTGGGGAGAGGACGAGCAAGGAAGCGGGCGAAGTTTTCGCCGTCCTTGGGCGGAAACGGAGCAAAGCGGACTTTGCGAGGACGAGGTTTCGCCTGAGGGCGAGTTTCTTTTGGCACGGGCCAAAAGGAACCAAAAGCCCGCTCTTTTTCAGATAGGAGTGATGAGATAGGAGATAGGAGAAATTCCGTCTGGATTCCTCTGTCTCTTTGCCGGAGGGTTCCGGCAAATCCTCTGGCTTGTCGGGTCCCGCCCCGACAGGCGGGGTACTTTCTCTTGCACCAGAGAAAGTACCCAAAGAGCGTGTCCAGGGGGCGGACCCCCTGGATACCCCCCGCTCAGTTGCACTGCGTCCCTCTCTTTCCGGCGTCCTTGACCCGCGGCTGCCCAGCTTCCCTCGGCGCCCTCCGGGCTTGTGCGTGGCGTATGCTTCGGCTATTGCACCCCCCGGGCCGCCTGGCCGGGTGGGGCCCTTCGGTTTGGCGCGCCGTTAGAGGCGCAGGCCCGCAGGCTTGAACACCAAGACCAGGCGCCCATAGGCGTGGGAGAAGATTCACAGGTCACTTGGGCAAAAGGCCGGGGGCCGCCGGGCGTGGCAGGGAGTGTCAGCAGGTGTGCGCCGGTCAATAGAGACTGGCACCGATTTTGCGCCCCCGTAAAACGGGGGTTCTTAGGGGGCAAGCCCTGCGTACGAGGGACGCCCTTTGTCCCGAAGTTAAGCCGGGATTGCGCCCCTAAGCGGGCTTTTGCCTACTTTTCTCCCGTGAGAAAAGTAGGTCGCCCTTCCGGGCGAAAACGGAAATCGCCCGCCGGGGCGGGACCCGACAAACTAGAGTGCTTGCCGGAACCCTCCGGCAAAAAGGTACCCAGTTCGGAGGGTGGCGGAAAGCCCCGCAAATTCCCCTTGCTTTTCCCCCGGAAAGAGGGTAAAATAAAACGACAACTGAATACAGTTGCGAGAAATGCAGTAGAAAGGAAGAAGCAAAATGCCCAGTAAGCTCAAACGGGCCCTTTTGCTGCTTGCCGTCGCGGCCATGCTGCCGGCTTCACTGTACGGGTGTACAGGAGGTACGGACCCCAGCCAGAGCCCCACGGCATCTGCACAATCGGGCGAGTCATCCGATCACGGAAACTCAGTCACGGTAGGTATCGCACAGGATTTGGACAGCCTCGACCCCCACAGGGCGGTGGCCGCGGGGAGCACCGAGGTGCTGTTCAACATCTTCGAGGGGCTGGTGAAGGCCAGCTCCGACGGCGGCGTGCGGGAAGCGGTCGCCAGTGACTATCAGGTTTCCGAGGACGGGCGCACGTACACCTTCACCTTGCGGGAGGGCGTGACGTTCCACAACGGGGAGCCGGTCACAGTGGAAGATGTGGTCTATACCCTGGAACGCTGCGCCGGGTCAGAGAACGATGGAACGCCTCTGATCACGGCGTTTTCTAATGTCACCGGAATTGAGGCCACCGATGACAGCCATGTGGTCATCACCCTGGCCGAACCCAGCCTGGAGTTCATCTACTCCCTCACCGCCGGCATCATCCCCGCCGGCTCCGGGGACACCATCGCCCAGAACCCCGTGGGCACCGGCCCCTTCCGCTTCGTTTCCTACACCCCCCAGGACAGCCTGGTGATGGAGAAGAACGAGGCCTACTGGGGCGACCCGGCCTATCTGGACCAGGTCACCTTCCGCATCATCACCAACAGCGACACCCTGGTGATGAGCCTGCAGAGCGGCTCCCTGGACATGGCCATCCACGTGCCCAACACCCAGGCCAGCCAGGTGGAGGGCCAGTTCACCGTGGTGGAGGACACCATGAAGCTGGTGCAGGCCCTGTACCTGAACAACGCCGTGGAACCCTTTGACGACGTGCGGGTGCGCCAGGCCCTGTGCTACGCCATCGACGTGCAGCAGATCATCGACTTTGTGTGCGACGGGGCGGGGGTGCCGGTGGGCTCCACCATCTATCCCGCCTTCACCCAGTACTACATGGAGGAGCTGACCCAGGCCTATCCCTATGACGTGGACAAGGCCAAACAGCTGCTGGCCGACGCGGGTTATCCCGACGGCTTTGCCATGGACATCATCGTGCCCGGCAACTACGCCCAGCACGTCCAGACCGGGGAGGTCATCGCCGAGCAGCTCAAGGCGGTGGGCATCACCGCCAACATCGTCCAGGTGGAGTGGGAGACCTGGGTGTCCCAGGTGTACCAGGGCCGGGACTACCAGGCCACGGTGTGCGGCGTGGCCGCCAGCGACATGACCGCCCGGGAGATGCTCATCCGCTATGTGTCCGACTACCGCAACAATTTTATCAACTTCAACGACGAGGAGTACGACCAGGCGGTGAACGAGGCCATCACCTCCCTGGACGGGGAGGAGCAGGAGGCGCTGTACAAGCGGGCGGAGACCATCCTCAGCGAGCAGGCCGCCAGCGTGTGGCTCCAGGACCTGTGCGACCTCACCGTCATGGACCCCGCCCTGGAGGGGCTGACCCTGTACCGCACCTACGTGCTGGATATGTCCACCATTCGCTACGCCGGGTGAGAAAGGGGAGAACGCTGTTCTCCCCTGCGCCGGAGGGCGGGTACCTTTTGCCGGCGGGTGCCGGCAGACGTTCCTCAGGTTTCGGCCTGAGGGCCGAGTTCCTTTCGGCACCGCCCGAAAGGAACCAAAGGGCGGCTTAGGGGCGCAATCCCGGCTTAACTCGGGACAAAG
>CALWXH010000086.1 GCA_944385465.1 uncultured Oscillospiraceae bacterium
CCCCGACAGGCGGGGTACTTTCTCTTGCGCAAGAGAAAGTACCCAAAGAGTGCGCATAGGGGGCGGACCCCCTATGTACCCCCCGCTCAGTTGGACTGCGTTCTTTTCTTTCCGGCGTCCTGAACCCGCGGTTGCGCCGGTTCCCCCGACGCCCTCCGGGCTTGTGCATCCGTATACTTTGGCTGTTCCACCCCATCGGGGCGCCTGGCTGTGTTAGGCCCTCTGGCATGGCGCACCGTTAGAGACGCAGGCCCGCAGGCTTGAACACCAAATTTAGGCGCCCATAGGCGACGCAGAAGATTGCAGGGCAAGACGGCAAAAGGCCAGGGGCCGCCGGGCGTCGCTGGGAGTGTCAGCAGGCGCACGCCGGAAATAGAACGTTGCACCTGTTTTACTCCCCCGCTTTGGGGCCCCCGCCGAAACCCAGCGTCAGCGGTTTCGGTGGGGAGAGGAGGAGCAAGGGAGCGAAGCGCAGTTTTCGCCGTCCTTGGGCGGAAACGAAGCATAGCGGACTTTGTGACGACGAGGGGGTTCTTAGGGGGCAAGCCCTGCGTACGAGGGACGCCCTTTGTCCCGAGTTAAGCCGGGGTTGCGCCCCTAAGCGCGTCTTTGCCTACTTTCTGCGCGCGCAGAAAGTAGGTCGCCCTGGGGGCGAAACCCCAAAATCCAGAGGGCTTGCCGGCACCTGCCGGCAAAGAGGCACCCAGTTCGGAGCGCGGCGCGTCCCGCCGCCCGCAGGCGGCGGGAAAAAGAAAAGGAAAGTGAGGTGAGCACCATGTCGGAAGAGAAAGAGAAGGAGGCCCGGAAAAGCGCCAGGCAAAGGAAGAAACCCTTCTGGACCCTGCGCGGGCAAACGCCGAGGACGGAGGAGGAACAGGCCGAGCAGGCTGCCAGGGACAAGGAAAGAGAAAAGAAAAAGGCCCGGCGGCGGCACAACGGCGTCATCCGCCGGCGCTGGCTGATCAACTCGGTGCTCACCACCTTTATCATTGTGGCGGTGGCGGTGACCGCCCTGAGCCTGTCGGTGTACAATTACTACTCCGCCACCATGCTGGCCACGCTGGAGAGCCAGGCGTCCACGGCGGCAGGGGTGTTCCGCAACTATACGGAGACCACGTACCTGTACTCCGCCCGGCAGTTCATCAACCAGTTTGAGGACAAGGACGTCATCGAAGTGCAGTTCCTCAGCGCCACCGGCTGGGTGCGCATGTCCTCCCTGATGGACGTGTCCGGCGATTATCCCGGCACCCAGGATGTGCGGGAAGCCATCGCCAACCAGAAGCTGTCCTCCTGGTCCGGCCAGGACCCGGATACCGGGGATCATGTCATGGCGGTGTCGGCGCCCATTCTCTACAACAATTCGCTGGTGGGGGTGGTGCGCTTCGTCACCTCCCTGCAGCGGCTGGACGCCCATATGACGAGCGTGGTGGTCAGCCTGTCCGGCATCGGCCTGGCCATTGTGGCCATGATGTGGGTCTACACCATGTATTTCAGCCGCTCGGTGCTGGAGCCCGTCTCCCGGGTCACCGAGACCGCCAAACGCATTGCCACGGGCAGCTACGGCGTGCAGCTGGAAAAGCGGGGCGACGATGAGATCGGCCAGCTGGTGGACGCCATCAACGACATGTCCATGAAGATCGACCAGGCGGAAAAAACCCAGTCGGAGTTCATCTCCTCGGTGTCCCACGAGCTGCGCACCCCCCTCACCGCCATCAACGGCTGGGCGGAGACCCTGTACAACGGCGAGGTGCGGGACGCGGAGGATGTGAAGAAGGGCATGGGCATCATCGTGTCCGAGGCCCGGCGGCTGACCAACATGGTGGAGGAGCTGCTGGAGTTCTCCCGCATTGAGAGCGGCCGCTTCAACCTCTCGGTGGAGCCCATGGACATCAAGGCGGAGCTGGAGGACGCGGTGTACACCTACCGGGAATTTTTCCGCCGCAAGGGGCTGGAGCTGACTTACGACGAGTGTGAGGAGGAGTTTCCCCCCATCAGCGGGGACCCGGAGCGGCTGCGGCAGGTGTTCTGCAACCTGCTGGACAACGCCGACAAGCACGGCGGGTCCGGCGGCCGGGTGGACGTGTCCATCCGGAAGGAGGGGGACGACGTGGCCATCCGCATCCGGGACTACGGCCCCGGCGTGCCCGAGGACGAGCTGCCCTTCATCAAGTACAAATTCTATAAAGGTTCCTCCAAGGCCAGAGGGTCGGGGATCGGCCTGGCGGTGTGCGAGGAGATCGTCCTGGCCCACAACGGCACCCTGGACATCGGCAATGCCCAGGGGGGCGGCTGTGTGGTCACCCTGCGCCTGCCCATCCACGGGGACTGAACATAGAACATCAGTTCGAAAAGGGTTGCATTTTTCCCATGCGCCTGGTACAATAATGCCCGTGGATCGGCCGTTCCCGGCTGATCCCGGCTGAAAAGCAAGGAGAAAACCAGATGTCACAACAAAACCCGCGGTGCGCGGGTACGCCTTACAAGACCACCTGCGGTGGTCAGGCCCTCATCGAGGGCATCATGATGCAGGGCCCGGAGCAGCGGGCCGTGGTGGTGCGCAAGCCGGACGGCACCCTGGACATCACCACCACCCCGGTGAAGAAGCGCCGGGGGCTGGCCGCCCTGCCCTTCATCCGGGGGATCTTTGTCTTCTGTTCCTCCATGGTGAACGGCGTGAAGGCCCTGATGCACTCCGCCGAGGTGTCCGACGACGGGACCGGGGAGGAGGAAGAGCTCACCGGCCTGGACAAGTGGATCGCCGACCACTTCCCGGAGGAAAAGGCGGCCTCCCTCATCATCACCCTGGCGGCGGTGGTGGGCGTTGCCTTTTCCATCGGGCTGTTCATCCTGCTGCCCACGGCGGTCACCGGCCTCATCGGCCTGTTCTGGACGGGGATGCCCCTGTGGTTCCGGGCGGTGCTGGAGGGCGTTCTGAAGGTGGCCATTTTCCTGATCTATCTGTTTTTGTGCTCCCGGATGAAGGAGATCCACCGGGTGTTTGAATACCACGGGGCGGAGCACAAGACCATCTACTGCTATGAAAACGGCCTGGAGCTGACGGTGGAAAACGTGAGAAAGCAGCCCCGGCACCACCCCCGGTGCGGCACCAGCTTTCTCTTTGTGGTCATCGTGGTGTCCATCTTCCTGTCCATTGTGATTTTCACCCCCCTGGAGATTGAGAACACCTGGCTGCGGATGCTGCTGCACCTGCTGCTGCTGCCCATCATCGTGGGGGTGACCTATGAGTTCAACCGCTATGTGGGCGGCCACGACGGCCCGGTGTCCCGCTTTCTCCGGGCCCCGGGGATGTGGATGCAGAACTTCACCACCTTCGAGCCGGACGACGCCATGATCGAGGTGGGCATTGAGGCGCTGAAATTGGTGCTGCCGAAAGAAAAGGGCGCGGACCGGTGGTAAGCCTGGGGCCGGCAGGCCCTTTGGGTTGGGGGCTCTGCCCCCAAGCCCCCGGCCCTTTTGCAGGAGGGTTCCGGCAAATCCTCTGGTTTGTCGGGTCCCGCCCCGACAGGCGGTAACGCACCACTGATGGTGCGTTCCAGGTTTCGCCTGAGGGCGAGTTTCTTTCTGCTCGTGCAGAAAGAAACCAAAGACACGCTCAGGGGGTCGGCCTCCGGTTCGGCTGCGGCCCCAAAGGGCGGGGCCTTGCTCACAGTCGGCCCACCCCCTAAGAACCCCCGGTTTACGGGGGAGTAAAATGGGTGCGGCGTTCTCTTACCGGCGTGCGCCTGCTGACACTCCCAGCGACGCACGGCGGCCCCCGGCCTTTTGCGCAGGTGACTTGCCGCACTTCTGTGCCGCCTATGGGCGCCTGCATTTGGTGTTCAAGCCTTCGGCCCGCGCCTCTAATGGCGCGCCATGCCCCAGGGCCCTGCCCAGCCAGGCGCCCCGGTGGGCCGCAGGCACCGAAGCCTAAGCAGACAGAAGCCCGGAGGGCGTCGTGGGAAGCTGCGCAGCCGCGGGTTTCGCACGCCGGAAAGAGTGGGGCGCAGTGCAACTGAGCGGGGGGATACCCAAGGGGGCGCTCCCCCTTGGGCGCGCTTTTGGTTCCTTTTCTCGCGTGAGAAAAGGAACCCGCCTGTCGGGGCGGGACCCGACAAAGGGAAGGATTTGCCGGAACCCTCCGGCAAAAGGGGGCAGCGCCCCCAAAAGAGAGAGAAAGAGAGAGAAAGAGAGAGAGGAGGCCCGGCTGTGGCTGCCACCTATAACAATCTGTATCTGGACGCCCGGCGGGACCTGAAGCGGGCGGGGGCGGAGGCAGCCGCCCTGGAGGCCAGGGAGCTGCTGGCCTACGCCGCGGGCAAGAGCCGGCAGGAGATGTTCCGGGACATGGCCCTGTACGCCCCGGACGAAGTGGCGGGGCGGTTTGCCCGGCTGCTGGAGCGCCGCCTGGCGGGGGAGCCGGTGGCCTACCTCATCGGGGAGTGGGAATTCTATGGCCTCTCCCTGGAGATCACCCGGAATGTGCTCATCCCCCGGCCGGATACCGAGACCCTGGCCGAGCGGGGCATCTTGTATGTCCGCAGCCTGAAGCGGCCGGCCCGGGTGCTGGACCTGTGCGCCGGCAGCGGCTGCGTGGGGCTGGCGGTGGCGGACAACTGCCCGGACTGCGACGTGGTGCTGGCGGACTGGAGCGAGGACGCCCTGCAGGTGTGCCGGCGCAACATCGTGCGCTGTGACCTGGAGGACCGGGTGAGCGCCGCCCGGGCGGACGCGCTGGCCATCCCCCCCGCGCTGCTGCGGGATTTTGACCTGATCCTGTGCAACCCCCCCTATATCCCCACCGGGGATCTGGCAAAGCTGGATGTCTCGGTGCGGGAGTATGAGCCCATGCGCGCCCTGGACGGGGGCGAGGATGGGCTGAGCTTTTACCGGGCGGTGACCGACCGGTGGAGAGCCGCCCTGGTGCCGGGGGGGCGGATGGCCTTTGAAGTGGGCTGGGACCAGGCCCCGGATGTGAAGTACATCCTGTCCCGGCAGGGATTTCAGTCGGTGGCCGCCTTCCAGGACGCCGGCGGCAACTGGCGGGTGGTGGAGGGCGACCTCCCCCCGGAGGGGAATCAGCCGGAGCTGTCCGGCCAACAGGGATAACTATGGATACTGGCCGGCCGCTGGCCGGAGAGAGGATGATCGGATATGGCAGAGAAAAAACGTGTGATGGACGCCCCGGCCCCCGCCTCGGACAAGAAGCGGGCGCTGGAGACCGCCATCGCCCAGATCGAGCGGGAGTACGGCAAGGGCTCCATCATGCGCCTGGGGGAGAACTCCCACATCATGGTGGAGGCCATCCCCACCGGCTCGCTGTCCCTGGACATCGCCCTGGGCATCGGCGGTGTGCCCAAGGGGCGCATCATTGAGATCTACGGCCCGGAGTCCTCGGGCAAGACCACCCTGGCCCTGCAGATCCTGGCCGAGGCCCAGAAGCGGGGGGGCGAGGTGGCCTTCATCGACGCCGAGCACGCCCTGGACCCCACCTATGCCCGGGCTCTGGGGGTGGACATTGACTCCATGCTCATCTCCCAGCCGGACACCGGCGAGCAGGGCCTGGAGATCTGCGAGGCCCTGGTGCGCTCCGGCGCCATCGACGTGGTGGTGGTGGACTCGGTGGCCGCCCTCACCCCCCGGGCGGAGATCGAGGGGGACAT
>CALWXH010000087.1 GCA_944385465.1 uncultured Oscillospiraceae bacterium
GCCCAGGAGGGCGCCATCCAGATCTTCAAGACCCCCTACTCCGGCATGGAGGAGGTCATCGTGGGCGTGGTGGGCACGTTGCAGTTTGACGTGCTGGACTACCGGCTGAAAAACGAGTACGGGGTGGACCTGTACGTAGAGGGCCTGCCCTTCGAGTACCTGCGCTGGGTGGAGCACGAGGGGGACGAGCCCCTCCGGGCCGACGAGCTCACCCTGCCCAACGACGCCATGCTGGTGGAGGACTACAAGGGCAACCAGCTGCTGCTCTTCGCCTCCCTGTGGTCCATCGACTGGACCGCTCAGCGCAACAAGCAGCTCACCCTGTCCGAGTTCGGCGGCGCCAAATTCTGACCCCCCGCCGCCCCTTTCCCCAGGAGGTATCGCCATGACCAGACTCACCCTCATCGTGCCCTGCTACAACGAGGAGGCCGCTCTGCCCGTGTTCTGTGAGCGGGTGGACGCCGTGGTGTCCGCCCTGCCCGGCGTGGAGGCGGAGTTCCTCTTTGTGGACGACGGCTCCACCGACGCCACCCTGCCCTTCCTCCGGGCGCTGGCGGAGCGGGACCGCCGGGTGCGCTACCTGTCCTTCTCCCGGAACTTCGGCAAGGAGGCGGCCATGTACGCCGGCCTCCAGGCCGCCACGGGGGACCTGGTGGCCATTCTGGACGCCGATCTCCAGGACCCGCCGGAGCTGCTGGAGGAGATGCTCCCCCTCATCCGCTCCGGGCAGTACGACTGCGTGGCGGTGCGCCGGGTCACCCGGAAGGGGGAGCCGGCCATCCGCTCCCTCTTCGCCCGGGCCTTCTACCGGCTCATCAACAAGGTCAGCCGCACCCAGATCGTGGACGGCGCCCGGGACTACCGCCTCATGACCCGGCAGATGGTGGACTCCATCCTGCAGCTCACCGAGGTCAACCGCTTCTCCAAGGGCATCTTCTCCTGGGTGGGCTACCGCACCCACTGGCTGGAGGTGGAGAACGCCCAGCGGGCGGCGGGCCAGACCAAGTGGTCCTTCTTCAAGCTGTGCCTGTACGCCATGGACGGCATCATCGCCTTCTCCACCGCCCCTCTGGCCATCGCCTCGGTGCTGGGGCTGGCCTTCTGTGTCATCGCCTTCATCGCCATCATCTTTGTCATCGTCCGCCAGCTGATCTGGGGGGGCAGCGCCTTCGGCTGGCCCTCCATGGTGTGCATCCTGCTCTTTGTCACCGGCATCCAGCTGTTCTGCATCGGCATTCTGGGCCAGTACCTGTCCAAGACCTATCTGGAGGTCAAGCGCCGGCCCATCTACATCCTCCGGGAGTCGGGGGGAGGTGAGGGCCATGCGCCCCAGGACTGACCACCGCCGGCACCTGGGCTGGTGTCTGCTCTCCCTCCTGCTCCCCGCCGCCCTGCTCACCATCGCCTACGCCGTGGAGGGCTTCGCCCCCTTCGGGGACCGGAGCATCCTCACCTACGACATGGCGTCCCAGTATGTGGAGTTCTTCTGCGGCCTGAAAAACGGGGACGTGTTCTTCTCCTGGTCCAAGGCCCTGGGCTCCTCCTACATCGGGGTGTTCAGCTACTATGTGTCCAGCCCCCTGTCCCTGTTCACCCTGCTGGTGCCCAACGCGTGCATGCCCGTGGGCCTGCTGTGGCTGACGGTGGGGAAATTCGGCCTGTGCGGGCTGACGGGCTATCTCTTTTTCTCCCGCTTCCTGGCCCGGCAGGGGGCCGCCCCCCTGCTGGGGGGCGTGTGCTACGCCATGTGCGCCTACAACGTGGCCTTCTCCATGTGCATCATGTGGCTGGACGGGGTGATCTGGCTGCCCGTCATCCTGCTGGGGCTGGAGGGGCTGCTGGCGGGACGGCGGCGGTGGCTGTTCCCCCTGGCCCTGGCGGTGTGCTTTGTGTCCACCTGGTACATCTCCTACATGATCGGGATCTTCTGCTGCCTGTGGTTTGTCTACCGGGCCTTTGTGCTCCGGCTGGAGCGGCGGCAGATCCTGGCCCGCCTGGGCCGCTTCCTGCTCAGCGCGGTGTGGGCCCTGTGCCTCACCGCCTGGCTGTGGCTGCCCACCCTGCTGGCCATGTTCGGCGGCAAGTTCTCCATCCCCCTCACCGACTACAGCGGGCTGTTCACCTTTGACCTGCTCCAGCTGCCCGCCCAGCTGCTGCCCGGGCAGTTCCAGTACCTGAGCCGCAACCTGCCCTTCCTGTTCTGCGGCACCCTCACCGTCATCGGGGCGGCGGCCTGGTTCTTCCTCCGGGGCACCCCCCTGCGGGAAAAGCTGGCCGCCCTGGCCCTGGTGCTGGTGCTGCTGCTCTCCCTGTGGCTGTCCCCCCTGGACCGGGTGTGGCACCTGTTCAAATACCCCAACTGCTTCCTGCACCGGTACTCCTTCCTGCTGTCCTTTGTGCTGGTGCTCCTGGCCGCCCAGGCCCTGGGCCGGGGGCTGGAGGCGGCGCGGGCCCGGCGGCCCCGGCTGGCCAGGGCGGCTGCCCTGGCGCTGGCCTGCGTGGTGTGCGCCGAGCTCACCTACAACGCCGCCGCCACCTTCCGGCGCATTGACGAGACCCACGGCTACGAGTCCTACAGCGCCTATCAGAGCTACTACGCCGAAAACCAGGCCCTGGTGGACCAGGCGGAAGCACTGTCCCAGGACGAGGGCTTCTACCGCATGGGGGCCACCAAGGACCGGGGGCTCAACGCCCCCCTGTCCTTCGGCTACCATGGCGTCACCCACTACAGCAGCTTTTTCGACAGCCAGGTGAACCGGGCCCTGAAGGCCCTGGGCTTCGCCCAGAGCTGGTACTGGACCGCCTACTACGGCTCCACCCCCCTCACCGACGCGCTGCTGTCTGTCCGCTATGTGCTCAGCGCCAACCCCATGCCGGAGGACTACACCCGCACCGGCACCCAGGGGGAGCTGTCCCTCTACGAGAATCCCAGCGTCCTCCCCCTGGCCTTTGCCGCCCCGGCCCGGGCGCTGGAGCTCTCCCCCACCGGCGGCGACCCCTTCCAGAACCAGAACGACCTGTTTGCCGCCCTCACCGGCCGGGAGGAGGCCCTGTTCACCCCCGTCTCCCCCCTGTCCATCACGGACAGCGGGGACGGCACCGTCACCCTCACCTTCCTGGGCAGCGGCCAGCCCCTCTACGCCAACCTGGCCGTGTCCGGGCTGACCGACCTACGGGTGAACGGCATCTATCTCACCCAGCTCAACACCAGCGAGACCCAGTGCATTCACTACCTGGGCACCCCCGCCGCCGGCGAGACCCTCACCGCCACCATCCGCTGCACCGCCGCCCAGGACTGGTCCGGCCGGTTCTACACCATGGACAGCCAGCTGCTCTCCGGCGGCCTGATCCCCCTCACCGGCGGGGCACAGCCCCAGGTGGACGGCACCCGGGTCAGCCTGACCCTCACCGTGGAGCAGGGGCAGGCGGTGGTCACCACCATTCCGGCGGAACAGGGCTGGCAGGTCACCGTGGACGGGGAGCCGGTGGAAACCGGGCTCTTCTTAGGGGCCTTCCTGGCCCTGGAGCTGGAGCCGGGGGCGCACACGGTGGAGCTGACCTACACCCCGCCGGGGCTCACCCCCGCCCTGGGCCTGCTGGCCCTGGCCCTGGCGGGCGGGGCAGTGTCTCTCTTCCTGGGGCGCCGCCGGGGAAACAAACTTTCCCGCTGAACCGGCAATTTCCCCGGAAGATTGCTGTGAGCGTCAAATTCTCCCATAGCGGCGGGAAAAAGATTGGCGGTTTTGCTCTGTCAATCTCTCCCTTTTTCCTTGAATCCCGGGCCGGAATAGGTTAAAATACCATAGAAGTTCGTATTTTCGCCCGGATGGGCCCGAGCTATCTATCCCAGGCTTTTCATAACGATTCTGTTTGACAGGAGGAACCCAACCATGAAAAAGGAAACTGAGGTCAAAGTGACCGAGACCGTCAAGAAGGCCGCCGCCCCCAAGGCCGAGGCCGAGAAGAAGGTCGCCGCCCCCAAGGCCGAGGCCGAGAAGAAGGTCGCCGCCCCCAAGGCTGAGCCCAAGAAGGCCGCCGCCCCCAAGGCCGCCAAGAAGCCCGCCGCCCCCCGCCGCAAGGCCGCCGACACCGTGTACGTGCAGTACGGCGCCGCCGAGTGGGATGTGGCCGCTCTGGTGGAGAAGGCCAAGGCCGACTATGTGGCCGCCGGCCACAAGGCCACCGAGGCCAAGAAGGTCACCGTGTACGTCAAGCCCGAGGAGGGCAAGGCCTACTACGTGGTCAACGACACCGACACCGGCAGCGTGGCCCTGTAAGTTTGTCCCCAGCAAAAAACACCGTGGAGTCTGTTCTCCGCGGTGTTTTTTTGCGCGCACATCCACCCTGCCCTGGGCGTCCCCCGCGCCGGTTCTCTTTTTCCCCGCGCAGGAAGCGGGAAGCCCGTCTCCGGGCAAAGTTTTTACCCGCGCCCCCTTCGGCGGGCCGCCCCGGCGGGAGTTGTGGCTGTGGATGTGGTTGTGGTTGTGTTTATATTTTTCGTTGTGGTTGGCACAAGTTGCATCGCTTTGCATAGCAGTCTATGCATGTGCATAAGTTGCATAAGTTGCATAGTTTTCATGGCAGCCTATGCATGTGCATTTACGGGCGGCAGAACGGGGGCCCGGAGACGACAAAAGCCGGGGGCGAAATGCCCCCGGCCTGTGCGCTATGGATTCCGTTCAGGAAGTCCTTCCGCTTTTTGCTCCTCGAAGGATGGCGCGTCGCCGTCGCATGCTCCATATCCCTCGCTTCGCTCTGCGGGCAAAGCTCACTCATTCCGCCGCTCCGGCTCTCCCCACGCAACCCGTTTCACCGGGCTTGCGTGGGGGCTACGAAAACTGCGCCCAGTCGGACGGTGCTTGCCGGAACCTTCTCAGTTCAGGAAGTCCTTCAGTTTCTTGCTACGGGACGGATGGCGCAGTTTGCGCAGGGCCTTGGCCTCGATCTGGCGGATGCGCTCCCGGGTGACGTTGAACTCCTTGCCCACTTCCTCCAGGGTGCGGGTGCGGCCGTCCTCAATGCCGAAGCGCAGCTTGAGCACCTTTTCCTCCCGGGGGGTGAGGGTGGAGAGCACCTCCACCAGCTGCTCCTTGAGCAGGGTGAAGGAGGCGGCCTCGGAGGGCTCGGAGGCGTCCTCGTCGGGGATGAAGTCCCCCAGGTGGGAGTCCTCCTCCTCGCCGATGGGGGTCTCCAGGGAGACGGGCTCCTGGGCGATCTTCAGGATCTCCCGCACCTTCTCCACCGGCATGCCCATCTCGGCGGCGGTCTCCTCCGGGGTGGGGTCGTGGCCCAGCTCCTGGAGCAGCTGGCGGTTCACCCGGATGACCTTGTTGATGGTCTCCACCATGTGCACCGGGATGCGGATGGTGCGGGCCTGGTCGGCGATGGCCCGGGTGATGGCCTGGCGGATCCACCAGGTGGCGTAGGTGGAGAACTTGTAGCCCTT
>CALWXH010000088.1 GCA_944385465.1 uncultured Oscillospiraceae bacterium
TTGGAGTTGAAGAAGGTGCGGCCGTTCTTGTTCTCGGCGATCCACTTGCCGGCGAAGGTGCCGTCCTGGATGTCGGACAGGACGGCCCGCATCCGCGCCTTGGTCTCCTCGTGGGGGATGACCCGGGGACCGGAGACGTACTCGCCGAACTCGGCGGTGTCGGAGATGGAGTAGTTCATGGCGGCCACGCCGCCCTTGTTGATCAGGTCGATGATGAGCTTCATCTCGTGGATGCACTCGAAGTAGGCGTTTTCCGGCTCATAGCCCGCCTCCACCAGCACCTCGAAGCCGCAGCGCATCAGGTCCACCACGCCGCCGCACAGCACGGTCTGCTCGCCGAACAGGTCGGTCTCGGTCTCGTCGTGGAAGGTGGTCTCCATCACGCCGGCCCGGGCGCCGCCGATGCCGGCGATGTAGGCCAGGGCGATCTGATAGGCCCGGCCGGTGGCGTCCTGCTCCACCGCCACCAGGCAGGGCACGCCCTTGCCCGCCACATAGGTGGAGCGCACGGTGTGGCCGGGGCCCTTGGGGGCGGCCATGAACACGTCCACCCCGGCGGGGGGCACGATCTGCTGATAGCGGATGTTGAAGCCGTGGGCGAAGGCCAGGGCCTTGCCCTCGGTCATGTAAGGCGCGATGTCTCGCTTGTAGACCTCGGCCTGAACCTCGTCATTGATGAGCATCATCACAATGTCCGCCCACTGGGCGGCCTCGGACACCGTCTTGACGGCAAGGCCGGCCTGCTCCGCCTTGGCCCAGCTCTTGGAGCCCTCCCGCAGGCCCACGCACACGTCACAGCCGGAATCCTTCAGATTCAGGGCGTGGGCGTGGCCCTGGGAGCCGTAGCCGATGATGGCGATCTTCTTGCCGTCCAGGTAGCTCAGGTCACAGTCCTTCTCGTAGTACATCTTTGCCATGGTGATACACTCCTTATCGTTTTCGTTGCATGTTTGAATGCGAGATCTCTCTGAATGAGGAGTTCGGAATGCTCATGTCCGGTGCTGTCCGGCCGACCTGAGCTTTGATTATCTCCAATGTCCGGCGGTTGGCCTTGAGCTGACGTGCCGATCCCGTCAATTTCTAATTCCTAACTCCTAATTCCTAATTTTACAAAACATTCTTCCCCAGCTCGAACTCGTCCGTCTCCTTGTTGTCCGCGTTGTCGCTGATGGTGGCCTTGCCTCTCTCCAGCGCCACCATGCCGGTGCGCACCAGCTCCAGGATGCCGAACTCGTCCAGCAGCCGCTCCAGGGCGTCGTCCTTGGACTCCTCCCCGATGATGGCCAGGGTGAGGGTGGAGGTGGACACGTCAATGATGGAGGCCCGGAAGATATTGGCGATCTGGATGACCTCGTTGCGCACCTCCCGGCTCTCCGCCTGCACCTTGATGAGCACCAGCTCCCGGCGGATGGAGGAGTCGGGGGGCAGCAGCCGCACGGAGTAGACGGAGTACTGCTTGCGCAGCTGGTTGATGATCTGTTCGATCATCTGGTCGTCGCACATCACCTCAATGGTGATCCGGGAGACCGCCGGGTCGTCGGTGGTGCCCACGGCCAGGGACTCGATGTTGTACCCCTTCCGGGAGAACAGGCGGGACACCTGGCTGAGGACGCCGGCGGTGTTTTCCACCAGCACGGACAGGGTGTGGCGCATATAGTTGGCGGTGTTCATACTCGCTCTCCCTCCTTTAATCCAGCAGGAAATCGGTGACCGGGGTACCGCCGCTCACCATGGGGTGAACCATGGCGTCCATATCGATGGCGCAGTCGATGACGCAGCCGGTGCCCAGGGCCAGTGCCTGGCGGAAGGCGTCGGCAAACTCCGCCTGGTTTTTGGCCCGGAAGCCGTGGAGCCCGTAGGCCTGCGCCAGCTTCACAAAGTCCGGCCCCCGGTCCAGGGTGGTCTGGGAGAACCGCTTGCCGTAGATCAGGTTCTGCCACTGGCGGACCATGCCCAGGGTGCGGTTGTCAAAGATGACGGTGATCACCGGGATGTGGTAGTGCTCCACCGTGGCCAGCTCGTGGCAGTTCATGCGGAAGCAGCCGTCCCCGGTGCAGTGGACCACCACCTTGTCCGGGTTGCCCACCTTGGCCCCCATGGCGGCCCCCAGGCCGAAGCCCATGGTGCCGAAGCCGCCGCTGGTGAGCAGCTGGCCGGGGCGGGAGAAGTGGTAGTACTGGCAGGACCACATCTGGTGCTGGCCCACGTCGGTGGCGATGATGGCGTCCCCCTTTGTGAGCTCCTGGATGGTCTCCAGCACCTCGTGGGGGTGGAGGATGTCGTCCTTCTTCAGGGGGACCTCCTTCCGGGAGAACACATGGTCTTTCCACTCTGAGTAGTCGTGCCGGGGCAGCTTCTCGTTGAGCAGCTCCAGCACCCGGCGGGCGTCCCCGATGATGTGGTGATAGGTGCGCACGTTCTTGTCAATCTCCGCCCGGTCGATGTCGATGTGGACGATCTTGGCGCTCTTGGCGAAGGTGGCCGGGTCGGTGGCCACCCGGTCGGAGAACCGGCAGCCGATGGCGATGAGCAGATCGCACTCCGCCGTGGCCATGTTGGAGGCGTGGGAGCCGTGCATGCCCACCATGCCGGTGAACAGGGGGTGATCCCCCGGGCAGGCGCCGCCCCCCATGATGGTGGAGCCCACCGGGGCGTCCAGCGTCTCCATGAACTTGCGGAACTCGGGCACCGCCCCCCGGGAGCGGATGACGCCGCCCCCCACCAGCACCATGGGCCGCTGGGACTGCTCGATGAGCTCCAGCAGCCTGTCGATGTCGTTCTGGTCGGGCTCCGGGGTTTTCAGGTCCCGCCCCGCCCGGCGCAGCATGTTGGCCAGGCGGCCGTGGTTGGGGTGCTCGGACACGGGCAGGTACTCGTAGTTCCCCTCCGCGGCGGTGATATTTTTGGCGATGTCCACCAGCACCGGCCCCGGCCGGCCGGAGCGGGCGATGGCAAAGGCCTCCCGGATGACGTCGGCCAGCTGGTTGACGTCCTTCACCAGGTAGTTGCACTTGGTGATGGGCATGGTGATGCCGGTGATGTCCACCTCCTGGAAGGAGTCCTTCCCGATGAGGTTTTCCGACACATTGCAGGTGATGAACACCACCGGGGAAGAGTCGTAGTAGGCGGTGGCGATGCCGGTGACCAGGTTGGTGGCCCCGGGGCCGGAGGTGGCGAAGCACACCCCCACCTTCCCGGTGGAGCGGGCATAGCCGTCGGCGGCGTGGGACGCCCCCTGCTCATGGCTGGTGAGATAGTGGTGGATCTTGTCCTTGTAGCCGTGGAGCTCAAACTCGTCATAAATGTTCAGAATGGTGCCCCCGGGGTAGCCGAACACCGTGTCCACCCCCTGCTCCAGCAGGCACTCCATCACAATCTGGGAACCTTTCATCCGCATATGTCACACGTCCCTCTTCTTGGAAATGTCCCCCCGGCGGGGATATAAAAAAGGCATGGCCTGCGTCCTCATAGGACGAAGCCACGCTCCGCGGTACCACCTAATTTCCCCCGCTGCGGGGGCCCTTTGTCCGATAACGGCGGAAGGCCGGCCCCACCTACTGCACACTTCAGCGGAGCTGCTCACAGGGGAGGTTCGCCGGATCCCGCTCACGAAGGCTCGCACCGTCCGCCTTCTCTCTGTGCTTGCGCCGGGGGGCTACTGACCTGGTCATCGCATTTGTCTGCTTTAGACTGTTGAAGTTATGATACCCTCTTCCGACTGCTTTGTCAATGCACAAACGGAATCCCCTTAAAATTTTTATCACACTTACCAAAGGGTGACCCGCCTCCGGCGGTGCTTTGGCGTGAAATCGCACGGAATTTCCCCTCCCCCGCCCCGGTCTGACGCCGCCGCAGGGAGGCGGGCGGGCGCAACCGCAATCCGCCCGCCTCGCCGTCCGATCATCTCAGGTAATAGTCCCGCCCATAGGCGGTGATCTCATCGGCCACAATGGCGGCCACCCGGCGGTCAATGATGGGCGCCATGGTCCCGAAGGCCACGCCGGGCGCCAGCGCGTCAATGTTGCGGCGCACCTCCGCCCGGATCTCCTCCTCTGTGGCCCCGGGCCGCTCCAGCACGTCCTGGGTGCGGAAGCCGCCGTTGAAGAACAGCCGACCGCCGTACTCCCGCTGCAGCTCCTCCGGGCCGTTGCAGTACTGCAGCGGATCGATGGCGTCCACCCCCATCTCCACCAGCTCCGGGATAAAGGGGCGGATATAGCCGCAGGAGTGCATCTCAAAGATCATGCCCAGCTCATGGGTCTTGTCCACCACCCGCTGGATGCAGGGCTTCAGGAAGGCGCGCCACATCTCCATGGGGAAAAAGGCATTGCGGTTGTCCCCCCAGTCATCGTGGAAGGCGATGACGTCAAACCGGAAGTGTTCCTTCAGGATCTCCAGGTAGCGGCACTTGTGGTAGGTGATGGCCCCAAACAGCGCCTGCACCTCCTCCGGGGTGTCGTAAAAGGCGTACATGGCGTTTTCAAAGCCCATCAGGCTCATCATCCGCTCAAAGGGGCCGTTGAGCAGCATGCAGAAGGAGACCCGGTTCTCTCGGTCCCAGCCCGCGGTGGCCCGGGCCGCAAGGTCCGCCCAGTCATATCCCTCCAGGTTGGGGAACTGTATCTGATCCCGCCAGTGCTCCAGATCCTCCAGCAGCTCCTGCCCCGGGGTCTCCGTCTGGGAGTTCATCTCCGGCACATGGGTCCAGGACACCCCGAACCAGTCCTTCCCCTCCCCCGGGCCGAAATACCGCTCTCCGAACGAGTCCCAGATGTCAAAGTCGGTGAAAAAATTGGGCACAGAGGGATGGGGCTGGTGGCGATAGGCCAGCAGCGCGTTTTCTCTGGGTGTCATGGACAGTGCGCCTCCTTCTCAGATGGGTCCGTTCCCTGTGCCCATTATAGTACAAAGCCCGCTGTTCTGGGAAGAAGAAATCCCGAAAAATTTTTCTGCGTCCCCGTGGCAGTTCGCGGCGCATCCCCCGTTTCCGGATTTCGTGATTTCAGGATTGTCTTTTCCCTGTCCCCTATGCTATAATGTCATCAACGCTTTACCTCACAAAATCGTAAAGGAGTCCTTCCCATGCGTTCTGACGTTGCGAAAAAAGGCATCCCCGCCGCCCCCAACCGTTCTTTGTTCTACGCCCTGGGCTACACCAAGGAGGAGCTGGAGCGGCCCCTCATCGGCGTGGTGTGCTCCTACAATGAAATTGTCCCCGGCCACATGAACCTGGACAAGATCGCCGAGGCGGTGAAGGCCGGCGTCCGGGCCGCCGGCGGCACCCCCGTTGAGTTCCCCGCCATCGCCGTGTGCGACGGCATCGCCATGGGCCACATCGGCATGAAGTATTCCCTGGTCACCCGGGA
>CALWXH010000089.1 GCA_944385465.1 uncultured Oscillospiraceae bacterium
GCGCGAACTTTTTTAGTTTACCACGCGCTGCCCGGTTTGTCAAGCACTTTCTTCGAACTTTTTCGTGATCCCTCACGGCCGTCCGCTTCCCGGCTCCCCCGCCCCGTCAGGCGCTCGATTAGTATAGCAAATCAGGGGGCACTTTGTCAACACCGAATTTTCGTTTTTTCAAACTTTTTTGTCTCCCCTCCCTCGTTGCGTTTTCCCCGCCCCTGTGATATGATTTTCATACTGCTTCCGGGCGCGATATTTCATTATATGATTATATAAGGTAATTCCATCCGCGCCCCCATCCGCAATCGAGGTGATTCCCATGCCCATCCGCATCCCAGACTCCCTGCCCGCCACCAGCGTGCTGGAGGGGGAAAACATTTTCGTCATGACCGAGCACCGGGCCCTGCACCAGGATATCCGCCCGCTGAATCTGCTGATTCTCAATCTGATGCCCACCAAGATCGTCACCGAGACACAGATCCTGCGCAAGCTGTCCAACACCCCCCTGCAGATCAACGTGCAGCTGCTCAAAACCATCAGCCACCAGGCCCAGAACACCGACAGCCAGCATCTGGACTCCTTCTACACCACCTTTGACCAGGTGCGGGACGGCCGGTTCGACGGCATGATCATCACCGGGGCCCCGGTGGAAAACCTGGAGTTTGAGGACGTGGACTACTGGAAGGAGCTGTGTGAGATCATGGCCTGGACCCGCACCCACGTCCACTCCACCCTCCACATCTGCTGGGGCGCCCAGGCGGGGCTGTACTACCACTACGGCATTCCCAAGCGCACCCTGCCCAAAAAGCTCTTCGGCATCTACGAGCACGACATCATCCGCAAGCAGTCCCCCCTGTTCCGGGGCTTTGACGACAAATTTTACGCCCCCCACTCCCGCTACACCGAGGTCGCCCTGGAGGACATTCTGAAAATCCCGGAGCTGGAGCCCCTGGCCACCTCCCGGGAGGCCGGCGTATTCGGCGTCAAAAGCGCGGACAACCGGCGGTTTTTCATCTTTGCCCACCCGGAGTACGACTCGGACACCCTGGCCCGGGAGTATTTCCGGGACGTGGCCAAGGGGCTGAGCATCTCTGTCCCGGCCCACTATTTTCCCAACGACGACCCCAGCCTGGAGCCGGTGGTAAACTGGCGCTCCGCCGCCCAGCTGCTGTACACCAACTGGCTGAACTACTATGTCTACCAGACCACACCGTATGATTTGAGGGAGATCTCCGATGAAACCTGATTTTGAAGCCATCCGAACCAGCGACGAGATCCGCACCTACATCACCCAGGCGGACGCCTCGCTCATCGCTCTGGGCTACACCGAGCACTCCTTCGCCCACGTGACCCGCTGCGCCCAGATGGCCGCCCATCTGCTCTCCCAGCTGGGCTACGACCAGCGGCAGGTGGAGCTGGCCCGCATCGCCGGGTACATGCACGACATCGGCAACGTGGTCAACCGGGTGGACCACGCCCAGAGCGGCGCCGTCATGGCCTTCCGCATCCTGGACAAGATGGGCATGGCCCCGGAGGATGTGGCGGTGGTCATCACCGCCATCGGCAACCACGACGAGGGCACCGCCTACCCGGTGAACGCCGTGGCCGCCGCCCTCATTCTGGCGGACAAGACCGACGTGCGCCGCAGCCGGGTGCGCAACCGGGCCACCATCAGCTTTGACATCCACGACCGGGTAAACTACGCCGTGGAGCAGTCCGATCTGACCCTGGACACCCAGGCCAGAACCCTCACCCTGGAGCTGACCATCGACACAGCCATCTCCTCCGTCATGGACTACTTCGAGATCTTCATGAACCGGATGCTCCTGTGCCGGAAGGCAGCGAAATACTTCGGCCTGGAGTTCCGCATGGTAGTCAACCGATCGGCGGTGCTGTGATATGCTACTGCTTTCCAATCTCCGCCTGGAGGTGGGGGACGGCCCCCGGCAGCTGCGGCGCAAAGCCGCCAAAGCCCTGGGCCTCCCCCCTGAGGAGCTGCTGGAGGTGGCCCTCGCCCGCCAGTCCATCGACGCGCGGAAAAAGCAGGACGTACACCTGGTGTGCTCGGTGAAGCTCCGGATCCGGGACGAGGCCGCCCTGTTGCGCCGGGGGATAAAAAACCTCTCCCCCCTGGAGGAGCGGCCCTATGTCCTGCCCGCCCCGGCCCGGCCCTTCCCCCACCCGCCTGTGGTGGTGGGCATGGGCCCAGCGGGGCTGTTCGCCGCCCTCACCCTGGCCCGGGCCGGGGTGCCTCCCATCGTGCTGGAGCGGGGCCGGGCGGTGGACGAGCGGACCGCCGACGTGGAACACTTCTGGCGCACCGGCCAGCTCTCCCGCACCTCCAATGTCCAGTTCGGCGAGGGGGGCGCCGGCACCTTCTCCGATGGCAAGCTCACCACCGGCACCCATGACAGCCGCATCGCCCACGTGCTGGACACCTTCGTCCTCCACGGCGCGCCGGAGGACATCCGCTACTCCCAAAAGCCCCACGTGGGCACCGACGTGCTGCGGGATGTGGTGAAGTCCCTGCGGCGGGAGTTGCTCTGCCTGGGGGCGGACATCCGGTTTGAGCACCAGCTGTGGGGGCTCAGCGCCCAGGGCGGGCAGCTGCGCGCCGTCACCGTCATGACAGAGACGGGCCCCTATGAGCTGCCCTGCGACGCCCTCATCCTGGCCCCCGGCCACTCCGCCCGGGACACTTTCCGGATGCTCTATGACGCCGGCCTGCCCCTGCAGCCCAAGAGCTTTGCCATGGGGGTGCGCATCGAGCACAGCCAGCGGCTCATCAGCCAGGCCCAGTTCGGCTCCTTCTGGGACCGGCTGCCCGCCGCCGACTACAAGCTGGCCTGCCATCTGCCCTCTGGCCGGTCCGCCTTCACCTTCTGCGTGTGCCCCGGGGGCCAGGTGGTGGCCGCCGCCAGCGACTATGGCCAGGTGGTCACCAACGGCATGTCCCTGCGGGCCCGGGACGGGCAGAATATCAACGGCGGCTTCCTGGTGGGGGTGGGCCCGGAGGACTTCGGCGGGGAGGACCCCCTGGCCGGGGTCCGCTTCCAGGAACAGTGGGAGCGGGCGGCCTGGGATCTGGGCACACGGCGCCTGCCGCCGGCATACTGGGAAAACGCCCCCTGCGTCTTCGCCCCCGCCCAGCGGGTGGGGGACTTTCTGGCGGGGCGGCCCTCCGCCGGGCCGGGGGCCGTGCTGCCCACCTACCGCCCCGGCGTCACCTGGGGCAGCCTGGACGGGGCGCTGCCCGGCTATGTGCTGGCCACGCTGAAAGAGGCCCTGCCCATCTTTGACCGGAAACTCCACGGCTTTGCCCACCCGGACGCGGTGCTCACCGGGGTGGAGACCCGCTCCTCCTCCCCCCTGCGCATCCCCCGGGACGACAGCTTCCAGTCCCCCGGCCTGGCCGGCCTCTACCCCTGCGGCGAGGGGGCGGGATATGCCGGCGGCATCACCTCCGCCGCCGTGGACGGCATCCGGGTGGCCGAGGCAGTCTTGCTTCACCCCTAAAATAAGCGTCCCCCGATGTGACATCGGGGGACGCTTGTTTCCTGTCATGGATGGCTTCCGGCTTCCCGGATTTACCGCTGGGTCTCCTTCCAGTCCCGGACAGCCCGCTCGTCTTCGGCCCTGCGCTCCTCAATGGCCTCCTGCAGCAGCATGTCCTTCACCTTCATCAGCCGGGTGGTGGTGGCCCGGTCGTTTTCATCCAGCTTCATGGTGATATAGCGGATGGCCTCCTGGGTATTGGGGATGACCACATACTCCAGGGCGTTCACCCGGCGGCGGGTCTTCTCAATCTCCCGGGAGAGCAGCTGGGCGGTCTTTTCGATCTGGGCCAGCTGCAGCATGGACCGGAACGCCTGCCCCAGGGCCTCCACCGCGTCATCCAGCTCCCCGGAGGTGTTGGCAAAGCCATAGGGGAAGATGTCCCCGCTGTCCCCGGTGCGGGTCCTGTAATGGTACTCCGGCACGTTGACGCTCATGATGTTCTGCAGCGTCATGGTCAGCTCCACGCTCTGCTTGGGATACATCAGCGCCTGCTCCATGGCCGCCCCGCTCATCAAAGCAGAGGCCACCGTGAAGGAGCCGTGTACCCGCATCAGCTCCTCCTCCACCTGGGCGCGCAGGGCGCGCACCTCCCGCACCGTATCCAGAAACCGCTTCATCAGCTCATCCCGTTTGTCTTTCAGCAGCTTGTGCCCCCGCTGGGCGGTGCGCAGCTTGCCCTTCAGCCGGGTGAGCTCCATGCGGGTGGGATTGACGGTAATGGCCGGCATGGATCATTCCTCCTTCTTGGGGAGATACCGTTCAATATACTCCTGGCGGATCCGCTTCAACTCGCTTGTGGGCAGAATGGACAGCAGCTCCCAGCCGAGATTCAGGGTCTCCTCAATGGAGCGGTTTTCCTCATACCCCTGGTTCACATACCGGCGCTCAAACTCGTCGGCGAACTTGGCGTACAGCAGGTCGGTGGGGGTGAGGGCGGCCTCGCCCAGGATGGACATGAGCTCCTTGTTGTCCTTGCCGGTGGAATAGGCGGCAAAGAGCTGGTTCATGGTGTCTGCGTGGTCCTCCCGGGTGCGGCCCTTGCCGATGCCCTTGTCCTTCAGGCGGGACAGGGAGGGCAGCACATCCACCGGCGGGTTGATGCCCTGCCGGTACAGCGCCCGGGAGAGGATGATCTGCCCCTCGGTGATATAGCCCGTCAGGTCGGGGATGGGGTGGGTCTTGTCGTCCTCCGGCATGGTGAGGATGGGGATGAGGGTGATGGAGCCCTTCTTGCCCAGCTGCCGCCCCGCCCGCTCGTAGATGGTGGCCAGGTTGGTGTACAGGTAGCCCGGGAAGCCCCGGCGCCCCGGCACCTCTTTCTTGGCCGCGGACACCTCCCGCAATGCCTCGGCGTAGTTGGTGATGTCGGTCATGATGACCAGCACGTGCATGTCCTTCTCAAAGGCCAGGTACTCCGCCGC
>CALWXH010000090.1 GCA_944385465.1 uncultured Oscillospiraceae bacterium
GTGAGGACGCTGCCCTTCTTCTCCGTGCCGGCGATGACCAGCTCGAAGGCGGCCAGCAGGTCCTCCTGGGTCACCAGGCGGCGGCCCTTGCGCACCGCCCGCAGGGCGGCCTCGTTCACCAGGTTGGCCAGGTCCGCGCCCACACAGCCGGCGGTGGCCAGGGCCACCTTCTTCAGGTTCACGTCCTCCGCCAGCTTGATGTTCCGGGTGTGCACCTGGAGGGTGGCCAGACGGCCGGCCAGGTTGGGCCGGTCCACGATAATGCGCCGGTCAAACCGGCCGGGGCGCAGCAGGGCCTGGTCCAGCACCTCGGGGCGGTTGGTGGCCGCCAGCAGGATGATGCCCTTGGTGGGGTCGAAGCCGTCCATCTCGGCCAGCAGCTGGTTCAGGGTCTGCTCCCGCTCGTCGTTGCCCCCCATGCGGTTGTCCCGGGACTTGCCGATGGTGTCGATCTCGTCGATGAACACGATACAGGGGGCCACCTTGCTGGCCTCCTTGAACAGGTCGCGGACACGGCTGGCGCCCACGCCCACAAACATCTCCACAAAGTCGGAGCCGGAGATGGAGAAGAAGGGTACGTTGGCCTCCCCCGCCACCGCCTTGGCCAGCAGGGTCTTGCCGGTGCCCGGGGGGCCCACCAGCAGCGCGCCCTTGGGCAGCTTGGCGCCGATCTCGGTGTACTTCTGGGGGTTGTGGAGGAAGTCGATGATCTCGGTGAGGGACTCCTTGGCCTCGTCCTGGCCGGCCACGTCCCGGAAGGTGACGCCGGTCTGCTTCTCCATATACACCTTGGCGTTGGCCTTGCCCACGCCGCCGATGCCGCCGATGCCCCCGCCGGCGCCCATCTTCTTGAACATATACCGGTAGAGGAACACCATGGCCACCACCAGGATCAGGGTGGGCAGCACATAGCTGAGCACGGCGGAGAGCATATACTGCTCATTGGTGACCAGCTCCTCCGAGGCCACCACGCCGTTGTCCACCAGCAGGTCCATCAGCCCGTCGTCGGAGATGGTGGTCATGGGGGCGCACTGGAACACCACCGAGGAGCCGGACAGCCCCCGCCCGCCGGTGAGCAGATCCATCAGGCTGGCCCCGCCGCCCAGGCGGTCGGCCAGCTCCTGGGCATACTCCTCCAGGGGGGGCGAGTTCTCCTTCACGGTGAAGTAGTACACGTTGGAGCTCATCTGCACCTGCTCCACGTAGCCCTCCGACACCCAGCTGCGAAACTCCGTATAGGACACGGTGACCCGGCCGGAGGTGCGCATGGAGCTCATACAGGTGTTGAGCAGCACCACCAGCAGCACCGCCCAGATGACGATGCTGAGGAAGCTCAGGGAGGGTTTTTTCTTGTTGTCGCTGTTGTTGTTCCGGTTGTTCTGATTGCTTGGTTTATTGGATCCCGCCATAGGCGCACGCTCCTTCGTATGGGCGGAGGGGTTCCGCCGCCGCGGCTGCCGTACCCCTCCTACCGGGCGGGGCCGGGCCGCAGATTCACCGGCTGCCCCGTCCCCGGCCGGAAAACCGGGCCGGACGGCAGCCTGGATGGCCCTTATTGTACCACACCCGGCGCGCAAAAACAAGAAATGTTCTTGACGGCGATGTAAACTTTCTATGACCGCCCGCCCCGCGCCCCCGCCGGTTGCGCCGGAGCCAGAGCCATGCTATAATGAAATCGGGCGCACCGCGCCCGCAAATTCAGGATCCGCCCCTGCGTCAGCGGCGGGAGGGGCATGCCGCCCCTGCGCTTTTGACGCATAGGCAGATGGAAAGGAGACTCTTTTGCGTCAGAACAGACTGATGGCGTTTCTGCGCCACAACGAACAGCTCATGGAAAAAATCCGGGAGTCCCTGGCCTCGGTGCTGCCCATCACCGCCATCGTGCTGGCCATCAGCGTCACCGTGGCCCCCCTCACCCCGGGGAGCATGGTGCTCTTCCTCTTCGGCGCCATCCTGCTGGTGGTGGGGATGGGGCTGTTCTCCCTGGGGGTGGACATGTCCATGATCCCCATGGGGGACGGCATCGGCGTGCAGATCAGCCGGGCCCGCCGGGTGGGCATCCCCCTGGTGGTGTGCTTTGTGCTGGGGGTGGTGGTCACCATTGCCGAGCCGGACCTGCAGGTGCTGGCCCAGCAGCTGCCCTCGGTGCCCAACATGACCCTGATCCTGGCGGTGGCCCTGGGGGTGGGCTTTTTCCTGGTCATCGCCCAAGTGCGCATGCTGCTGAACATCCCCCTGTCCTACACCCTGCTGTTTTTCTACGCCGTGGTGTTCCTGCTGGCCTTCCTGGCCCCGGAGGGCATGGTCCCCGCCGCCTTTGACTCCGGCGGCGTCACCACGGGGCCCATCACGGTGCCCTTCATCATGGCCCTGGGCATCGGCCTGGCCGCCGTGCGCAGCGACAAGAACTCCAGCAGCGACTCCTTCGGCCTCATCGCCCTGTGCTCCATCGGGCCCATCCTGGCGGTGATGGTGCTCAGCCTGGTCATGCCCGGCCTGGACGGGGCCTATTCCCCCGTCTCCATCCCGGAGGTGTCCACCACCCAGCAGGCCGCCGCCCTGTTTGCCCACGAGATCCCCGCCTACATCGGCGAGGTGGCGGTGGCCCTGCTCCCCATTCTGGTCATCTTCGCCCTGTTCCAGCTGGCCTTCCGGCGCTTCCGCCGCCGCCAGCTGGGCCGGATCTTAGTGGGGCTGGCCTACACCTATGTTGGGCTGGTGCTCTTCCTGGTGGGGGTGAATGTGGGCTTCATGCCCGCCGGCGCCACCATCGGCGCCAGCCTGGCCTCGGACGGCACCCAGTGGCTGCTCATCCCGGTGGGCGCCCTGGTGGGCTACTTCATCGTCCGGGCGGAGCCGGCGGTGCAGGTGCTGGCCCGGCAGGTGGAGGAGATCTCCAACGGCTCCATCACCCAGAAGGCCATCAACCTGGCCCTGTCCGTGGGCATCGCCCTGTCCGTGGGGCTGTCCATGCTGCGCATCCTCACCGGCATCTCCATCCTGTGGTTCCTGGTGCCGGGGTATGCCGCCGCCCTGGTCATGACCTTTTTCGTGCCCCAGATGTTCACCGGCGTGGCCTTTGACTCCGGCGGCGTGGCCTCCGGGCCCATGACCACCACCTTTCTCCTCCCCCTGGCCATGGGGGCCTGCGAGGCCCTGGGGGGCAACGTGCTCACCGACGCCTTCGGCATCGTGGCCCTGGTGGCCATGACCCCCCTGTGTACCATCCAGCTGCTGGGCCTGTACGGGAAGCTGCGCGCCCGCAAGGCGGCCCGGGAGCTCCAGGCGGCCTTCCGGGAGGAGCTGGCCGGCATGGAGAACGGTGTCATCTACTGGGAGGTGTGAGCAATGAACCCATCTGTCCGCCCCATGGGGCTTCTGGTATCCATTGTGGAGCGGGGCAAGGCCGCCCTGCTCATCCGGCACTATCAATCATTTCAGCTCAGCCAGCACCTGCAGGCGGCGGGGCGGGGAACCGCCGCCTCCCACCTGCTGGACACGCTGGGCTTCGGCACGGCGGAGCGGGACGTGGTGCTCACCCTGGGCCCCCGGCAGGCCATGGCCCGGCTCATGGCCCAGCTGAAGGACCAGGACCGCTCCCAGCTGGGGGCCAGGGGCATCGCCTTTTCCCTGCCCCTGTCCGGGATGAGCGCCGTGCTGGCGCTGGCTCTGTCCCGGCCGGAGCCGGCGGGGAGTGCAAGGGAAGGAGAGGAGAACATGGAAGAGAAAAATCCCCACAGCCTGATCCTGGTGGCGGTGAACCAGGGCTACACCGACGCGGTGATGGACACCGCCCGGGCCGCCGGCGCCCGGGGGGGCACCGTGATCCGCGCCCGCTGGACCGGCGGGAACGAGGTGGAGCAGTTTGTGGGCATCACCGTCCAGGGGGAGAAGGAGCTGCTGGCCATCGTGGCCCCCGACCGGGACCGCCCGGCCATCATGGAGGGGATCCAGCAGACCCACGGCCTCGGCTCCTCCGCCCAGGCCATGGTCATCTCCCTGCCCATTCAGGAGACCGCGCGGCTGGACTGAGGGCTGCCGGCAGCGCCCTTAGGGGTTCCACCCCCAAACCCCCGTGGGATTCCGCCCTCCGAATTGGTATCTTTTTGCCGGAGGGTGCCGGCAAATCCTTGGGTTTGCCGGTTCCCGCACCGGCGGGTGGGGAGATTTCGGCCCCCGGGCCGAGTTCCTTTTGGCACGGGCCAAAAGGAACCAAAAGCCCGCTTAGGGGCGCAACCCCGGCTTAACTCGGGACAGAGGGCGTCCCTCGTACGCAGGGCTTGCCCCCTAAGAACCCCCGTTTTACGGGAGAGTAAAACAGGTGCAGCGTTCTATTCCCGGCGTCCGTCTGCCGACACTCCCTGCCACCCACGGCGGCCTCCGGCCTTTTGCCCAGGTGACCTGTGAATCTTCTACCACGCCTATGGGCGCCTAATCTTGGTGTTCAAGCCTGCGGGTCTGCGCTTCTAACGGCGCGCCATGCCGGAGGACCTAACCCATCCAGGCGTCCCGATGGGGTGTGGATACCAAAGCATACGGATGCACAAGCCCGGAGGGCGCCGGGGGAACCGGCGCAACCGCGGGTTCAGGACGCCGGAAAGAGAGGAGCGCAGTCCAACTGAGCGGGGGGATACCCAAGGGGGCGCTCCCCCTTGGG
>CALWXH010000091.1 GCA_944385465.1 uncultured Oscillospiraceae bacterium
AAGCAGATCCTGAAGGTGCCCAAGCTGGGGCCCAAGGCCTTTGAGCAGTGCGCCGGCTTCCTGCGGGTGCCGGAGAGCAAGTCCCCCCTGGACCACACCGCCGTTCACCCGGAGAGCTACGCCGCGGCGGAACAGCTGCTGGCGCTGTGCGGCTGCACCATGGAGGATGTAAAGGCCGGACGCCTGTCAGATCTGAAGGGGCGGCTGGAGGACTACGGCCTGGAGCGGGCGGCGGCAGAGTGCGGCGTGGGAGTGCCCACCCTGCTGGACGTGGCGGCGGAACTGATGAAGCCCGGCCGGGACCCCCGGGACGAGCTGCCCGCCCCGGTGCTGCGCACCGACGTGCTGGACATCAAGGATCTGAAGCCGGGCATGGAGCTGAAGGGGACGGTGCGCAACGTCATCGACTTCGGCGCCTTTGTGGACATTGGCGTCCACCAGGACGGGCTGGTCCACATCAGCCAGATCTGCGACCGCTTCCTCAAGCACCCCTCCGAGGTGCTCAGCGTGGGGGATGTGGTCACCGTGTGGGTCAAAGAGGTGGATGAGAAGAAAAAGAGGATTTCCCTCACCATGCGGAAGGATAGGCTGTGAGCTTTTTCAATCGGGAATTTTCATATCTGGTGGTCTGCTCGTTTGCCGGCGGGGGCCGGCAGGCACTCAGAATTGCCGGGTCTCGTCCCGGCAGACGGTTTCCGTTTTCGCCCGGAAGGGCGACCTACTTTTGCCGGCGGGTGCCGGCAGGCCCTTTGGCTTGCCGGTTCTCGCACCGGCGGGCGAGGTACTTTCTCTTGCACCAGAGAAAGTACCCAAAGAGTGTGCATAGGGGGCGAACCCCCTATGTACCCCCCTATTCAGTAGACCTGCGTCCGTCTCTTTCCGGCGTGGCGAAACCCGCGGTTGCGCCGGTTCCATCGGCGCCCTCCGGGCTTCTGCGTAGCGTACGCTTCGGCTGTTGCACCCCACCGGGGCGCCTGGAATGGTGTGGCACTTCGATGCCTGCGCCGTTAGAGGTGCAGACCCGCAGGCTTGAACACCAAAATTAGGCGCCCGTAGGCGGGGGAGAAGTGCGGCAAGTTTGGTCGGAAAAAGGCCGGGGGCCGCCTTGCGTGGCAGGGAGTGTCAGCAGGCACACGCCGGAAAGAGAACGTTACACCGATTTTACGCCCCCGTAAACCGGGGGTTCTTAGGGGGTCAAATCCTGGAGGACGCCCTCTGTCCGATGGATTTGTCCCCCTAAGCGGGCTTTTGCCTACTTTTCTCCCGTGAGAAAAGTAGGTCGCCCTTCCGGGCGAAACCGGAAACCGCCCGCCGGCGCAACAATCAGAGAAACCGGAGGAATCTCCATGAGCGGAACATTGTATCTGGTCCCCACCCCCATCGGGAACCTGGGGGACATCTCCAAGAGGATGGCGGACACCCTGGCCCTGGCGGACTTCATCGCCGCGGAGGACACCCGGGTGACGGTCAAGTTGCTCAACCACCTGGGGCTGAAAAAGCCCATGACCCCCTATCACCGGCACAACCTGGACACGGCGGGCCCCGCCATTCTGGCGCGGCTTCAGGCGGGGGAGAGCTGCGCCCTGGTCACCGACGCGGGCACCCCCGCCATCTCCGACCCGGGGGAGGATCTGGTGGCCCTGTGCGCTGGGGCGGGGGTGACGGTGTGCGCCATCCCGGGGCCCTGCGCCCTGTCCACCGCCCTGTCGGTGTCGGGGCTGCCCACCGCCCGGTTCACCTTTGAGGGCTTTCTCCCCCAGAACAAAAAGAACCGCAGGGCCCGGTTGGACGCCCTGCGGGGGGAGGAGCGGACAATGGTGTTTTACGAGGCCCCCCACAAGCTGGCGGACACCCTGGCGGAACTGACGGACACCCTGGGGGCGGACCGCCGGGGGGTGCTGTGCCGGGAGCTGACCAAGCTCCACGAGGAGATCCTGCGCGCCCCCCTGGGGGAGCTGGCGGAGCTGTTCCGCAGCCGGGAGCCCCGGGGGGAGTTTGTGCTGGTGGTGGAGGGAGCCGCCCCCCTGCCGGAGGAACAGGCCGGGGAGGAGGATGCCCTGGCCCGGGTGGAGCAGCTGCGCGCCCAGGGGCTGAGCCTGAAGCAGGCCTGCGCCCAGGCCGCCGGAGAGCTGGGCTGGGGACGGCGGGATCTGTACCAGCTGGCGCTGGGGAAAAGATAACGGATAGTATAGCTTTGTTATATAAGAAAACTTGAACAAGTGAGAAAAAAGACCGTGGACAGATGCCGCGGTCTTTTTTCATCGCCTTACAGTGTCATTTTTGGGACTGGGCCAGCTCCTTGAGGCAGTCGGGGCAGATGTTCTTCCCCTTGAAGTGGGTCACGTCGCGGGACTCGCCGCAGAAGATACAGGCGGGGAGATACTTCTTCAGAATGATAGAAGCACCATCCACGTAGATCTCCAGGGGATCGCGTTCCGCAATGTCCAGGGTGCGGCGCAGCTCGATGGGCAGCACGATGCGGCCCAGCTCATCCACTTTTCTTACGATGCCGGTAGACTTCATTGTGGGTTTCCTCCTTGATTTGGCTCCATAAATCATAAACGGTCTACGAACTATCTACAGTATAACATATCGTATAATTTTGTCAATCGGAAAATGGTGAAAAATAGAACTTCGAGGGGGCAGTTGGCGAAAGAAGAAAAACCGGGGAGGATGGGGTATACCGGTCTGTTTTCCCGCATAGGATCGGGGGAGAACTGGCGGGGAGGAGCGGGACATGGTATGGCGATGGCGGTGATCTGGGCGGTGATGGTGGGGGCGTCCATCCTGTGCGGCGCGGCCACCGGGCAGGGGGAGGCGGTGGCCTCCGCCGCCCTGGAGGGGGCGCAGGCGGGGGTGGAGCTCTGCCTGGCCATGGCGGGGGTGTTGTGCCTGTGGATGGGGGTGATGGAGGTGATGCGCCGCGCCGGCCTGGTGCGCGCCCTGTCCCGGCTGCTGCGGCCGCTGCTGCGGCGGCTCTACCCGGATTTTGCCCAGGAGGAGGCGGTGATGGAGGCGGTGAGCGCCAACCTGTCCGCCAACGTGCTGGGGCTGGGCAACGCCGCCACCCCCCTGGGGCTGGAGGCGGCCCGGCGGATGGCCCGGCGCACCCCTGGGGTGGCCTCGGACGGACTGTGCATGCTGGTGGTGTGCAACACTGCCTCCGTCCAGCTCATTCCCGCCACGGTGGCGGGGCTGCGGGCCGCCGCGGGGTGCCGGACCCCCTTTGACATCCTGCCGGCGGTGTGGCTGGCCTCGGCGGTGTCGGTGACGGCGGGCATTCTGGCGGCAAAGCTGTTTGCCCGGATCTGGAGGTGAGGGGATGGCCCTGGCCATGGCGATGCTGACCCCCGCGCTGATGCTGCTGGCGGCTGTGTGGGGGCTGTACCGGAAGGTGGACGTGTGGGACGCCCTCACCGCCGGGGCGGGGGAGGGGCTGCGGGTGTGCCTGCGCATTGCCCCGGCCCTGATCTGCCTGCTCACGGCGGTGTCCATGCTGCGCGCCTCCGGCGCCCTGGAGCTGCTGGGCGGGGTGCTGGAGCCGGTGCTGACGGCGGTGGGCATCCCTCCGGAGACGGTGGGGCTGCTGCTGGTGCGGCCGGTGAGCGGCTCAGCGGCCCTGGGGGTGGGGGCGGAGCTGATGCGGACCTACGGCCCGGACTCCCTGGTGGGCCGGACTGCCGCCGTCATGCTGGGCTCCACCGAGACCACCTTCTACACCGTGGCGGTGTATTTCGGGGCGGCGGGCATCGCCCGCAGCCGGTACGCCATCCCCGCCGCCCTGTGCGGAGACCTGACCGGCTTTCTGGCCGCCAGCTGGGCGGTGCGGCTGCTGTTTGGAGGCGGGTGAGCCTGTGCGCCTGCGGCGTACTTTCGTCCTTTTTGCGTAAACTTTCTGAAAAGAACGGAGAAATTCATAGCGGTTGTGCTGATTTTGCGGGAGAGGCCCTTTCCCAGATTGCAATTGGGTGGGCAAACGGGTATAATTATAACAGATTTCGCACAACTTTATTTGACAAGGAGGCGTTCCCATGCCCGCGCAATTTTCCAAAGTGCTGGCGGCCAACCGCGGTGAGATTGCCATCCGCATCTTCCGGGCCTGTTATGACCTGGGGCTGCACACCGTGGCCATGTACTCCAACGAGGACATCAACTCCCTGTTCCGCATCAAGGCGGACGAGGCCTACCTCATCGGAGAGAACCAGTCCCCCCTGGGGGCCTATCTGGACATCCCGGGCATCATCGACCTGGCCCGGCGCCGGGGGGTGGATGCCATTCACCCCGGCTACGGATTTCTGAGCGAAAACGCCCAGTTCGCCAAGGCCTGCGAGGACAACGGCATCAAGTTCATCGGCCCCCCCTCCCACATCCTGGCCCAGATGGGGGACAAGCTGGCGGCCAAGGCCACGGCCATCGCCTGCGGGGTGCCCATCATCCCCGGCTCCACCAAACCCCTGAAGGACGCGGACGAGGCGGTGGAGAT
>CALWXH010000092.1 GCA_944385465.1 uncultured Oscillospiraceae bacterium
ATCTTCGGGGAGCTGTGCTATACCGGGAGCCTGGACAACCGGATGCGGGAGCTGGTGACCATCACCGTCCTCACCGCCATCCAGGCCCTGCCCCAGCTGAAGGCCCATCTGAACGCCTGCCTGAACGTGGGCTGCACCCCGGTGGAGCTGCGGGAGGCCATCTACCAGTGCGCGCCCTTTATCGGCTTTCCCCGGACGCTGAACGCCATCGGCGTGCTCAACGAGGTGCTCACCGCCGCCGGGATCAGCCTGCCCCTGCCCAGGCAGGGAACCGTGGCCGACAACGAGCGGTATGAAAAGGGGCTGGCCCTCCAGGCCCCGATCTACGGGGACGAGATCAGGGAGCGCTACGCCTGGCTGCCCAGGCCCTTTGACGAGGCGGTGCCCCGCTTTCTCACCGAGCACTGCTTCGGGGACTTCCACACCCGGGCCGGGCTGGACCAGAAGACCCGGGAGCTGCTGACGGTGGTGCTCCTGGCCGCCCTGGGCGGGGCGGAGGTCCAGGTGAACAGCCACGTGGCGGGGGCCCTCAAAACCGGGAGCACCAGAGAAGAAGTGGTGTGCGTCCTGGTCCACGCCAGCGCCTACATGGGCATCCCCCGCCTGTTCAACGCCCTGAATGCCTGCAAAGAGCTGCTCACGGAGGATCAGGCGGAAGGGACGTGAAGCTCGTTGCCTCAGAGGGCGGCCCCAACTGATGCCGGCACAGACAAACACCGCGGGAGACTGCGTTTCGCAATCTCCCGCGGTGTTGTTATGAGGTGAAGTTCAAAATCCGGGGCAAAGGCCCCGGGGGGTTCATTCCCCGGCGGCGCAGGCGGTTTCCCCCTCGCCGATGACATACCGGTTGCGCCCCTGCTCCTTGGCGGCGTACAGCAGCCGGTCAGCCTCCAGGTACAGCTCCTCCGGCGCGCGGGGCTCAGGTACGCGCAGCGCCCCGATGCTGCAGGTCAGGGGGTGGCCGTCCCAGGAGGTCTTGCGCACCCGCTCCAAAAAGCGCCGCAGGGCCACCTCCATCTCCGCCGGGGAGAGGTCCTCGCACACCAGCAGGGCGAACTCGTCGCCCCCCATGCGCCCGATGAGGCAGTCCCGGCCGAAGATCTCCCGCAGGCGCTGGGCCACCTCCTTCAGGGCCCGGTCCCCCTCGGGGTGGCCGTGGGCGTCGTTGATGTCCTTGAAGTGGTCCAGATCCACCATGACGAAATACCCGCACGGGCCGTCCTGGGGCTTCCAGGCCTGCAGCCGGGCGGAACAGGCGGGGAAGAAGGCCCGGCGCGTCATGACGCCGGTGAGGGAGTCCAGCTTGCCCTCCAGGGCCATATAGGAGGTGTACCTCCGGTTCAGGATCAGAAAGAGGATCACCAGGATCATCAGGGAGACGATGCCGAACAGGAACTGCACCTGGAGGTGGAGCATGTCCGCGTAGCCGGTGTCGGTGAGGGTGATCCCGTTGACCTCCAGCACATAGTCCATGCGGTGGACAAAATAGAAGGTCACCGCCACCACGGAGATCATCGTCACCACAATGGTGATGGCCAGGGCCAGCAGGTGATACCGGTCCCCGGCGTCCAGGGAGCGGGAGATCTCCAGCCGCCGCTGGAACCGCTGCCAGAGCTGGGAGTGGGTCAGCTGCCAAAAGACCAGCACCACCGCGGCGGAGAACAGGTTGGCCCCCACGTTGGAGAGGGTGAAAAAGCCGGAGAAGGCGTCGGCGGGGCCAAAGCCGGCCTCCGGGAAGAACAGCCCCATCACACTGTACACCATCAGGGAGTGGATCATCCGGCCGAAGAAGGAGGCCACAGCGATCCAGACCGCCGTGGACCGCAGGCGCCGGGCGGCCATATACAGCAGGCCGGACACCAGGCCGAAGAGGGCCCTGCTGCCCACGCTGAGCAGCAGGCTTCCCACCGGGGAGCCGCTGAGCAGGGGGGAGAAGAGCTGGTCGGCGGCCATGACGTAGCTGGCGGAGGCCTTCCACATGCTGGCCAGGCCAAACACGGTGCCCACAATGGCGGCCTCCCCGGGGCCGGTGAGGGCCCCGGCCACCAGCACCGGCAGGTAGGCGGTGGTGATGGAGATGGGATCCACATGGATATAGCCCAGGAAGGAGAAGGACATGAGCAGCTCCACCGCCACCAGGAACAGGAGGAGATACCGCCGCATCTCCACGCTGGGCGTGGCGTGAGCCTTGAGATCATGCATGCCTGGTGTCCCCCTTCCGGAAGGCAGCGGACCGCCCTGCGGTCCCTGCCGTGATGAAAAATCCACCCCTCCCGCGCCAGATGCAGGGAGGGGTGGAGGGATATGCTGGCGCGCGACCGGTGGCCGTCTTCCAATATTATAGCAGTTATGCATCACATTAACAAGAGCCAATTTCAATAGTGTTGGCAATTATGACAGAAAATATTCGGCAAGTCCGCACCCCGCGGACAGAGGCCGCCGGGCCAACCCGGGCGGAGAGGGCCGCCTTCCAACGTGGGAATATGCGGGGCGAAGGAAAGATATCGTATGGCAATCTTGATTTTTGCGCAAAAATCAGATAAAATATACCAGAAATGTGAGAACGGACAGATGGGGGACAGCCTGGGTCCGGCCCTGGAACAGCGTAACAGCATGAATAAAGAATCGCGATCATCGTGATGCGGAGCAAGATTCCATGAGACAATTCCGCATGGGGCCCGCTGCCGGCGCCATGCCCACCTGCGGGGAAAGGCGGCTGGCGCCGGGGCACCACCCGGACGCGGTACCGGAGATAGCGCGGAGGATCGGAAGCGAGGAGGAGAGGTGTCAGCATGAACTTTGACCCCCGGAGCGGAAGAGACCCGGACAGAGAGCGGGAGGCGGTGTCCCTGACCCGGTTTCTGGTCCACAAACACTACTGTGAGAACGATATCCTGGCAGACGAGTCCCTGTTTGACGAGCCGTTTCTCTGGTTCGGCACGGCGGAGCAGGAGTTTGCCGTGGGCAGGCGGGAGGTGCTGGATATTTTCCGCACCTTCCGGGGCCAGGTGCCCCGCTGCAACATCTCCGACGAGGAGTACCACGCCGCAATGGTGTCCCCCGATGTGTGCCTGGTGGCCGGACGGATGTGGATTTCCACTGACCCATCCACGGATCTCTATATCCGGGTGCACCAGCGCATCACCACTTGCGTGCGGTGGGTGGAGGGGAAGGCCCGGTGCTGCCATATCCACATCTCCAACCCCTATGTGGAGATGGAGCGGGATGATGTTGGCTTTCCCACCAACATGGCCCGGCAGTCCCGGGAGTATCTGCACCGGCAGCTGGAGGAGCAGAAAAAGCTGGTGGCGGCGGCCAACGCCGAGCTGTCCAGCATCTATCACTCGGTGCCCTGCGGCATCCTGCGCCTGCGGCGCCGGGGCGGGAAGTACCAGTTGCTCACCTTCAACCGGACGCTGGCGGAGCAGCTGGAGGTGCCGGAGGAGAAGGTCCGGGACCTGGACTGGTCCGATGGGTTTTCCCCCTTTGTCTTTCCGGAGGACATCCCCTTGCTGCGGGACGCGCTGGAGCGCCTGTGCAGGCCGGGGGACCGCAACGGCGTGGACTACCGCATCCGCACCGACAGCGGCAGAGTCGTCCATGTGACCTGCAGCAACGACCTGATCAGCGAGGAGGAGGACGGCCAGATCATCCAGCGCCTCACCTATGACATCTCCCAGCGGGTGGAGATTGAAAACGCCCTGCGGCGGCTGAGCTTCACCGACTCCCTCACCGGGCTGTTCAACCGCAACCGGTTTATCGTGGACGTGGCCCGGCAGGAGCGGGGGCGGGTGCGCTGCCTGGGCCTGGCCTGTTTCGACCTGAACGGCCTGAAGGAGTGGAATGACCGGTACGGCCACATCGCCGGGGACCGGCTGCTGTGCAGAACGGCCCGGCGCATCGCGGCGGTGTTTCCCCACAGCACCTATCGGATGGGCGGGGACGAGTTCATCGTCATGGTGAAGGACGTGGAGGAGGAAGCCTTCCGGGCCATGGTGGCCGCCGTCCGGGCGGGCATGAGAGAGGATGAGATCAGCATCTCGGCCGGTGTGAGCTGGCGGGAGACGGGCTGTGACGCCTGGGTGCAGTGCGACGAGGCGGACCGGCTGATGTACCAGGAGAAACAGGGCTTCTATCAGCGGCGGGAATGAAGGAATACAAAACGGCCCCTCCGGCCCGGAACTGCACCGGGCCGGAGGGGCCCTTATATCTGTGTGCGGCTGAGCGCGGCTCAGATCACTTTTTGCCCGTTGAGGAGGACGGCGGTGACCCGGCTGTCGCTCACCATGGGGTCGCCGTCGCACAGCACCACGTCCGCGTCCTTGCCCGCCTCCAGGGAGCCCACCCGGCCGTCAATGCCCAGGTGCCTGGCGGGGTTGATGGTGATGGCCTGGAGGGCCTGGAAGGGGTCCATCCCCGCCTTCACCGCCAGCCCGGCGCACAGG
>CALWXH010000093.1 GCA_944385465.1 uncultured Oscillospiraceae bacterium
TTCCGCCGCCTGCGGGCGGCGGGACGCGCCGCTGGGGTGACTTTTCTCACGCAAGAAAAGTCACCAAAAGTGCGCCCGAAGGGGGGCGGACCCCCCTTGGGTATCCCCCCGCTCAGTTGCACTGCGTTCCTCTCTTTCCGGCGTGCGTGACCCGCGGCTGCGCAGCTTCCCCCGGCGGCCTCCGGCCTCCTGCATGGCGTATGCTTTGGTTGTCACACCCCACCGGGGCGCCTGGCCGGGCGGGGCACTTTAGTCCTTGCGCCGTTAGAAGCGCAGACCCGCAGGCTTGAACACCAAATGTAGGCGCCCATAGGCGTGGCAGGAGATCACAGGTCACCTGGTCAAAAGGCCGGAGGCCGCCGTGCGTCGCTGAGGGTGTCAGCAGGTGTGCGCCGGTCGTTAGAGTGACGCACCAATTTTGCTCCCCCGTAAACCGGGGGTACATAGGGGGGGCAAATCCTGGAGGACGCCCTTTGTCCGATGGATTTGTCCCCCTATGCGCGTCTTTGCCTACTTTTCTCCCGTGAGAAAAGTAGGTCGCCCTTCCGGGCGAAAACGGAAACCGCCCGCCGGCAAAAAGTCAGAGCCCCGCAGAGGGAATATCTCCTATCTCCTATCTCATCACTCCTATCTGAAAAAATCTCCTATCTCCTCCCTCCTATCTGAAAAAAGTGCTTGACAAGGCCCCCTCCCCTCTGGTATAGTATTTAGGCAAAACAAAGCAGGAATGGCGCCGCCGTCCTCACCTCCAGCCTGGGGCGAAGAGGTCAACATGGGAAAACTCCGCGCGGTCTCGCGCGTGTTTTTGCTGTGGACGTGGGTGCCGTTGCGCGCTCACGTTTTTCTTATTTTCAGGAGGTGCTTTGCCATAGCTAACGTGACCCATCAGATCAACGAAGAGATCCGCGACCGGGAAATCCGTCTCATCGGCGCCGACGGCAGCCAGCTGGGCATTATGTCCGCGGCGGAGGGCCAGCGCCTGGCCGACGAGGAAGGGCTGGATCTGGTGAAGATCTCCCCCAACGCCACCCCTCCCGTGTGCAAGCTCATGGACTACGGAAAGTTCCGCTTTGAGCAGTCCAAGCGGGAGAAGGAGGCCAAGAAAAACCAGCACGTGGTGGAAATCAAAGAGATCCGCATGTCCCCGGGCATCGACATCGGCGATTTCAACACCAAGCTGCGCAACGCCCAGAAGTTCCTGGCCGATGGCAACCGGGTGAAGGTCACGGTGCGCTTCCGCGGCCGGGAGATGGCCCACACCGAGATCGGCCGGGACCTGCTCCTGGACTTTGCCGCCCAGTGCGCGGAGCTTGCCAACCTGGACAAGGAGCCCAAGCTGGAGGGCCGCCACATGAGCATCTTCCTGTCCGCCAAGACGGGCAAACCCAAGGCGTAATCCCCCTCGCGGCATCCGCCGCCATTTCACAGTAAAGGAGTCAACCAACATGCCTAAGATCAAGACCCACAGCGGCGCCAAGAAGCGCTTTACGCTGACCAAGAACGGCCGTGTCAAGCGCGCCCACGCCAACAAGCGCCACCTGCTCAACGGTCACGGCAAGACCACCAAGCTGAAGAGAGGCCTCCGCAAGGGCGCCTATGCCGACGTCACCAATGAGGCGACCGTCAAGCGCATGATCCCCTACAAATAATTTTTACTTTTACTCAATACAGGAGGCTGAACGACCATGGCAAGAGTCAAGGGCGCGATGATGACGCGCAAGAGAAGAAATAAGGTGCTGAAGCTGGCCAAGGGCTACTGGGGCGCCAAGAGCAAGCATTTCAAGATGGCCAACGAGCAGGTGATGAAGTCCCTGCAGTACGCCTACACCGGCCGCCGGCTGAAGAAGCGCGACTTCCGTCAGCTGTGGATCGCCCGCATCAGCGCCGGCTGCAAGGCCAACGGCATGAACTACTCCACCTTCATGCACGGCCTGAAGCTGGCCAACGTGGAGATCAACCGCAAGATGCTCTCCGAGCTGGCCATCAGCGACAAGGCCGCCTTCACCCAGCTCACCGAGCTGGCTAAGGCCAAGCTGGCCTGAGCTGTCCCCCACACCAACACTCCGCCCCGGACCTGACGGTCCGGGGCGTTTGTCTTTCTCCGGCTGTGCCCGGAAAAGCTCTCCCCCCTCGGCTTCCGGTTGAACCTGCCGGTTGAACGCAAAAGGCCCGCCGCTGGCAGCCCAGCGGCGGGCCGTGTTCTCTCACAGGGGGTCGGGCGCGCCCCGGGTGCGGTAGACCATGGTATACTGGGCGGAGGTGGGGCCGCCGTCCGGCTGCGCCCGCCCCTCCCGGGCCCGGCAGAAGCCCGCCGCCTCATGGGTGCGAAGAGAGGCCAGGTTGCCCCTGCCCACGTGGGAGAGCAGCGTCCCCCCTCCGGCCCGCTCCAGCCAGCCCTGCGTCTGGCGCAGCAGCCGCAGGCCATAGCCCTTCCGGCGCTCCCCGGGGCGGGTCTCCAGGGCCTCCATCTGCCAGCAGCCCTCCCCCGTCCCGGGGTAGAGCCTGACCGCCGCCAGATACCGGCCGTCCTCCCCGGCCAGCACCAGCAACACGCCCCCCTCCTCCCAGAAGGGGCCGGCCATATAGGCCAGGTGATCCGCTTCATACCGGGCCAGGGCACGGTCCCCGTCCGGCTCCTGGGGGTACATCCCCCGGCAGTTTTCCAGGGCGGAGCCCCCGGTACACCGCGGAGAACTCCTCCCCGTCCAGCCCCTCCGGGCTTGTGAAGGCCAGCAGCATGGCGGGCGTCCCTCCTTTTCTCGTCCGGTTTCCTCGTCCGGCTGCGCAAAAACGGCCCGCCGGAGGCGGCGGGCCGTCTGGGTACGCGGTTTACTCGGGGTCCTTGTCCTCCCCGCAGCCGCAGCCACAGCCGCAGCCGTCCTCCCCGTCCTCGTCGTCGAAGGACAGGGCAAACTTCTGCCCGCAGTTGGGGCAGTCGATGGAGCCGGCAGCCAGCACCTCGTCGTCGATGACCAGATCCTCCCCGCAGTTGGGGCAGTCCACCTCGAAGAAGTCCTCCTCGTCGTCCCAGTCGTCCTCGTCCTCGTCGTCGTCCTCATCGTCGTCCTCAAAGACCACGTCCTCCACATCGGACAGGTCGTCGGAGAGGGCGTCGATCTCCTCGCCGTACTCGTCCAGGGTGGCGTCCATGGTCTCCAGCTGCTCGCCCACTTCCTTGAGCACGTCCAGCATCTCGGAGAGGATCTTGGCCTCGCCGGACTCCTTCTTGTCCAGGCCCATACCATCAAACAGGCCCTGGATATAAGCTACCTTTTCGGAAATCGTCATGGTAGTTCTCCTTTTGTTGAATTTTGGGGCGGTGGCCCCAGGCCCCCGTCACTTTCGCCGGGGGGGTGTGTCCTTTTTGCCGGGGGTGCCGGCGGGCCCTCTTTCGGGGTCCCCGCCGAAACCCAGCGTCAGCGGTTTCGGTGGGGAGAGGAGGAGCAAGGGAGCGAAGCGCAGTTTTCACCGTCCTTGGGTGGAAACGAAGCAAAGCGGACTTTGCGACGACGAGTTTCGCCCCCAGGGCGACCTACTTTCTGCACGCGCAGAAAGTAGGCAAAGACGCGCATAGGGGGTGTACCTCCGGTTCGGCTGCGGCCCCCAAGGGCGGGGCCTTGCTCACAGTCGGCCCACCCCCTATGTACCCCCGTTAAGGGCACGGGGGCGTCAGCAGAAGTGCCAACCTCGCCTTCCGGCGTGACGAAACCCGCGGCTGCGCCGGTTCCCCCGACGCCCTCCGGGCTTGTGCAGCCGTATGCTTCGGCTATCCCACCCCACCGGGGCGCCTGGAATGGCATAGCCCTGGGGCGTGTGCGCCGTTGGAGGCGCAGACCCGGAGGCTTGAACACCAAGATGAGGCGCCCATAGGCGGCGCAGAAGTGGGGCAAGTTTGGTGGCACCAGGGCGGAGCCCGCCGAGGGGTGCGCAGAGTGTCGATACTGTGCGCCGGTCAATAGAGACTGGCACCAATTCTGCTCCCCCGTAAACCGGGGGTTCTTAGGGGGTCAAATCCTGGAGGACGTCCTTTGTCCGATGGATTTGTCCCCCTAAGCGGGCTTTTGGTTCCTTTTGGCCCGTGCCAAAAGGAACTCGCCCTCAGGCGAAACCTGAGACGCACCCGCCGGTGCGAGAACCGGCAATCCATAGGGCTTGCCGGAACCCTCCGGCAGAAGAGCGCGGTCTCAGGGCTGAGCCCTTGTCGCGCTCAGTTCTTGCACCGCTCCAGGTACTCCCCGGTGCGGGTGTCGATGCGGATCTTGTCGCCGGGGTTGATGAACAGGGGCACCTTGATCTCGGCGCCGGTCTCCAGGGTGGCGGGCTTGGTCACGT
>CALWXH010000094.1 GCA_944385465.1 uncultured Oscillospiraceae bacterium
TGACTTATAAAATAAGTCGGAGCAAGCGATACAAAGCTTGCTCCGACGTGGCGCAGCGGGAGGGATTCGAACCCTCGAGCGGTTTCAGCCGCTACACGATTTCCAATCGTGCTCGTTATGACCTCTTCGATACCGCTGCATGGGCGCCTGAATGGCGGGTCAACGAAAGCTATTATACCAGTTTTTCCGCCGTTGTCAAGCTATTTTTTCTTGCTCCGCGCCCTTTTCTTTCGCCCGGCCCGCCGCTGCCGGTCCCGTCTGGCAACGGGGGCTTCCCGGCCCTCCTGCTGCCGGCCTTGCCTTCCGGCCCAGTCCCGCAGCAGGCGCAGGGCCTCCGGGGAGAGCAGCAGCAGGGCCAGCAGGTTGGGAATGGCCAGCAGGCCGTTGAACAGGTCTACTAGCTCCCACACCGCGGACAGGTCGGCCACCGCCCCCAGGATGACGCAGCCGGGGAACACCAGCTGATAGAGCCCCAGGGCCAGCCGGGAGGAGGTGAGGCTCTCCAGCCCCCGGCGGCCGTAGTACCCCGCCCCCAGCAGGGAGGTGAAGGCGAACAGGATGAGGCTCACCGCCACAATCCACTCTCCCGCCTGCCCCAGCACCGTGGCAAAGCTGGCGGCGGTGAGGGGGGCCCCCAGAGCCGTGTCGGGCACCGCCCCGGAGGCCATGAGTTCCAGCGCCCCCTGGGGGGTGTATACCCCGGCGGTGAGAATGGCCAGGGCGGTGACGGTACAGATGACCAGGGTGGCGAAAAACACCTCGAAAATGCCCCACATGCCCTGCCGCGCCGGTTCGTCCACATCGGCGCAGGCGTGGGCGATGGCGGACATGCCCAGCCCCGCCTCGTTGGTGAACACCCCCCGGGCCACGCCGTAGCGCAGGGCCAGCCCCATGCCGTATCCCCCCAGGGCGGCCCTGGGCTGAAAGGCGCATTGGACGATCTGGGCCAGGGCCTCCGGCAGGGCCTGGGCGTGGCAGACGATGACCACCGCGCCGCCCCCCAGAAACAGCGCGGCCATGGCGGGCACCAGCAGCTCGCTCAGCCGCCCCACCCGGCGGATGCCCCCCACCAGCACCACCGCCACCACCACGGCCAGCACCACCCCCACCGCCAGCCGGTCCGCCCCGGCGGCGGAGGACAGGGAGGTGGCGATGGAGTTGGCCTGGGCCAGGTTGCCCCCCGCCAGCGTCTCGCACACGCACAGCAGGGCGTACACTTTGGCCAGCCCTGGCAGGTTCAGCCCCTTGCGGATGTACTCCATGGGCCCGCCCCGCCACTGGCCGTCCGGGCCCTTTTCCCGGTGACGCACCGCCAGGATCTTCTCTGCGCACCCGGTCATCATCCCCAGCAGGGCGGACACCCACATCCAGAACACCGCCCCCGGCCCGCCGTAGAAAATGGCCGCCGCCACCCCGGCGATGGAGCCGGTGCCGATGGTGGCCGCCAGGGCGGTGGACAGGGCCTGGAGCTGGGTCACTCCGGCCTGGCTTTTGTTCCCCTTCCGCCCCAGCAGGGAGCCCACCGAGGCCCGCCACCACAGGGGAAACCGGAAGATCTGAAAAAACCCGGTGCGGGCCGAGTAATATAGCCCCACCAGCAGAAAGGCCCCCAGCAGCGGCCCGCCCCACAGCAGGGCGCTGAGCTGTCGCAGCGCAGACATGTCCCCACCCCCTCGTCTCCAGGGTATGCGGCCGGGGCGGGGGAATATGCCGGGTTTGCCCGGCCGGGCGGAACCCGCTCCGGGCAGAAAGCGCCCCGCCGAAAGCCGGCGTCGGCGGTTTCGGCGGGGAGCGGTGAGGGATGGGGGGATGCGGCGGGGGAAATGCGGGCCTGCCAGCTATACCCGGTCATGGTCCCGGGGCCGGGGCGCGGGGCGGCCGCTGCGGCGGAAGGCGGCCTGCAGCCAGGCCAGGGAGGCCATGGCCCGGGGGAGGCTGCCCGCCGGCAGCCACAGCCGTTCCGGCGGGATCTGCCCCGGCAGGCCCTCACACCAGGGTGAGAAAATCTCCGCTGGCATAGCCCACCACCCCGTCAAAGGACACCAGATACCAGTTTTGCCACTGGTTGAGCACCGTCAGCCGCGCCCCATCGTAGGCCCGGGCGATCACCGGCGCGCTGGTGCTGGGCCGGGCGCGGATGTTGAGGTAGCCCCAGTTCACGTCCACCACCGCCTGGCGCGGGGCCTGGGGATAGAGGAAGGGGATGTGGAAGTACTCGGTGAGGGAGAGCACCAGATTCCGGGCAATGGCGTCCAGGTTGCCCTTCACCCAGGTGGCGTCGTCCGGGTTGTCGTGGTAGCCCAGCTCCAGGAACACCGAGGGGGCCCGGGGCTGGCGCACCTCGCCGATGGCGGTGGTGGACTGGGCCCGCACCCGGTCGGGCAGGGGATAGATGGCCTTCAGGTTGGCGGCCATCAGGTCCGCGGCCCGCTTGCCCCGGGTGCTGGTGGGATAGTAGAAGACAAGGATCCCCCGGGCCTTCCCGTAGTCGGAGGGGGCGGCCGCGTTGGAGTGGAGGGCCAGGTGGAGGTCGTAAGTTCCGGCGTTGGAGGCCCGGATGGAGGACGCGGCGGTCATGTCCGGGGTGTTGCGCACATACTGGATGCCCGAGGCGTCCAGGTAGGGGACCATGGCGTCGGCCAGGCGGTTCATCCACTCCTCCTCGCTGCCGCCGCTGACGTACAGATTGTTCTCCTGAGTGGAAGGAGACAGATAGATGATGGGCATGGGAATTCCTCCTTTGCCCATCCTATGCAAGCGCGTGGGAAATGACAAAGGCGCCGGGGAATCCATTTCCCCGGCGCCCGGCAGATTATTTCAGGTTTTCCTCCAGAATGGACAGCTGGTGCTTCAGCTCCTCCGGCAGCCGGTCGCCGAACTTGCCGTAGAACTCCTTGATGCCGTCCACCTCCTGGCGCCACAGCTGGGGATCCACCTTCAGCAGCTCCACCAGCGTGTCCTGGGTGACGTCGTCCAGACCGTCGATGTTGATGTCGGCGGGGTTGGGCTCGTAGCCGATGGGGGTCTCCTGGGCGCCCACCTCGTCGAAGCAGCGCTTCATGATCCACTCCAGCACCCGCAGGTTGTCGCCGAAGCCCGGCCAGATGAAGTTGCCCTCGTCATCCAGCCGGAACCAGTTGACGTTGAAGATCTTGGGCTGGTGGGAAATCTTTTTGCCCATGTCCAGCCAGTGCTGCCAGTAGTCGGCCATGTTGTAGCCGCAGAAGGGGAGCATGGCCATGGGATCCCGGCGCACCACGCCCACGGCGCCGGCGGCGGCGGCAGTGGTCTCGGAGGCCATGGTGGAGCCCACGAACACCCCGTGCTCCCAGGAGCGGGACTGATAGACCAGGGGGGCGGTCTTGGCCCGGCGGCCGCCGAAGACGATGGCGGAGATGGGCACGCCCTGGGGATTCTCAAACTCGGGGGAGAGGCAGGGGCAGTTCTTGGCCGGGGCGGTGAAGCGGCTGTTGGGGTGGGCGGGCTTCTTCTCGTCCCCCCGGTGCCAGTCCAGACCGTTCCAGTCGATGAGGAATTCCGGAATGTCGTCCCCCTTGGTCAGCCCGTCCCACCACACGGTGCCGTCGGCGGGGTTGTAGGCCACGTTGGTGAAGATGGTGTTGCGCTTGGTGGACTCCAGGGCGTTGAAGTTGGACTTGGCGTTGGTGCCGGGGGCCACGCCGAAGAAACCGTACTCCGGGTTCACCGCCCACAGCCGGCCGTCGGGGCCCACCCGGAGCCAGGCGATGTCGTCGCCCACGCACCAGACCTTCCAGCCCGCCTTCTTGTAGCCCTCGGGGGGGATGAGCATGGCCAGGTTGGTCTTGCCGCAGGCGGAGGGGAAGGCGGCGGACAGGTAGCGCACCTCGCCCTGGGGGTTCTCAATGCCCAGGATGAGCATGTGCTCGGCCATCCAGCCCTCCTGCTGGCCCAGATAGGAGGCGATGCGCAGGGCAAAGCACTTCTTGCCCAGCAGCACGTTGCCGCCGTAGTTGGAGTTGATGGAGATGATGGTGTTGTCCTCGGGGAAGTGGGCGATGTACTTGTTGTCGTTGTCCAGGGTGCCGTAGGAGTGCAGGCCCTTGATGTAGTCGCCGCTGTCCCCCAGGGCGTCCAGCACCTGGGTGCCCACCCGGGTCATGATGGCCATGTTCAGCACCACGTAGATAGAGTCGGTGAGCTCGATGCCGTACTTGGCGAAGGGAGAGCCCACCACCCCCATGGAGTAGGGGATG
>CALWXH010000095.1 GCA_944385465.1 uncultured Oscillospiraceae bacterium
GCTGTATGTGACCGGCCCGCCGGGTTCCCGCAACAAAGCATGGCGCGGCGAGACGCCGCCCGGGATTACTTCTTGATCTCAGGCAGGCTGGCGGCGGCCATAGACTGCCCCACCCGGCGGAACTTCTCGTCGGGCAGCTCGGGCTTGATCTTACCGGACAGCTCGGGGTACTCCTCGTCCAGCACCCGCTTGCAGGTGTCCAGGATGATGTCGCCGCCCTTGCCGGACATGACACGGCCCAGCAGCAGCACATGGCGGCAGCCGTACAGGTCGAAGTAGTAGGCCAGGGTGTGGCCCAGGTAGACGCCGATGGAGCGGTAGACGGCGGCGGCCCGGTCGTCCCCCTCCTCCATGAGCTTCTGCACCACCTTCAGCTTCTCCGCCGGGGACAGGGACTCGTCCAGCTCAATGCCCGCCCGGGGGGCCAGCTTGATGACGCCGTCCTGGGAGAAGTACTTCACGCCGCAGCCGATGTCACCGGACCACTCGTCCTCCATGGCATCGGCGTCCACGTCCACGGGCATGAAGGCCAGCTCGTTGAGCCAGCCGGTGATGTTGCCCTTGTCGTCCACATAGCCCACGGCCTCGCTGGTGCCCATGGCGATGCCCAGCACGCTGTTGTCCTCCAGGCTCATGGCGCCGGCCAGGGCGGACACGTCGCCGTCGTTGCACACGGCAAAGGGCACGTCGCCGAAGGTGTCCTGGATGGCCCGGATGTAGATGTCCTTCACCTTGGCGTCAAACTCGTCCTTGGGCACCTTCAGGAACAGGGAGGCCACCATGGTGCGGTCGTTGATGTACACGCCGGCGGAGCTGACGCCCACCGCGTCCACCCGGGGCATGTGCTCGGCGGCGGCCTTCAGGGCGGAGACGATGCCCTCATAGTGATACTGGGGGTCGGCGGTGATTTTGGGGAACCACACCACTTCCTCGGAGAAGACGGTCTCCCCGTCCACCACGGCGGACACCTTCCGGTCGGAACCGCCCGCGTCAAAGCCGATGCGGCAGCCGTCCATGTGCCGGCCGATGGCCTGGGACACATCGTGCTCGGCGGGCACCTGGTCGCAGAGCACCACTTCAAAGGGCTTCTCATACACGCCGGCCATGAAGTCCGCGTCAAAGGCCCGCTTTCCGGTGAGGGAGAAAGTCTCCTTCAGATACGCCCCCACCTTTTCATCCCCGGCCACATAGACCTTCCAGCCGCCCTTCATCCACAGCAGGGACTTCACCAGCCGGTCCATGTAATAGCAGTCTGCCTCATACTGCTCCGGCGTGCCGTGGATGAAGGTATGGCACACCGCCACCTGGCCCCGGTCCCGCTCCACCGCGATGGACACCGGCTTCTTCGCGTCCTTCAGGAAGGCCCGGTTGAACTGGAGAATGGGATAAAACTGCTTGTCCAGTTCCGGTACATTCCGGATTGCCGCCTCAACACCCAATTTGTTCATAACTGCACTCCTCCTCAAAACCTTAAAAATCTGTTGCCGGATTTTCACCGCTATTGTACCACACCTTAACCAAACTGTCACTGACTTTCTGGAAATTTTCCGGCTTTTTCACCGCTGCCCGCCAGGAAATTTTTTCGTCTCTCCCCCGCCGGGGCATTGAAAAACCACCGCCGGAATGGTACAATGAATTTGTATGGGCCGGCCTGCCCCGGCAGGCGCCGCCCACTTCCCATGGCATCCTTTTGACCGACAGCCCTTGGAGAGGGGCTAAAAAAACTACTACTTTCACAATTAAGGGTGAGGGAATCAATGGAGAAAGAAAAACTGATCGCGGCCCGCGCCTGGATCCGCAGTGAGCTGGAGAAGTCTGTGAACTTCTGGCTGGAGCACGGCATGGACCGGGAGCACGGCGGTGTGTACACCTGCCTGGACCGGAAGGGCGAGATCTATTCCACCGACAAGAGCGTGTGGATGCAGGGCCGGTGCGGCTGGATCTTCGCCTTTTTGTGCCACACCTACGGGGTGCGCCAGGAGTGGCTGGACGCCTCCAAGAGCTGCCTGGACTTCATGGAGAAGTACTGCATCAACCGCCAGGCCGGCGACCGGATGTACTTCACCGTCACCGCCGAGGGCAAGCCCCTGCGCCAGCGCCGGTACTACTACTCCGAGGCCTTCTACGCCCTGGCCAACGCCGAGTACTACGGCGTCACCGGGGACAAGGTCTGCCTGGAGCGGGCCCGGAAGGCCTACAACATCTACTGGGATCTGAGCCACGGCGGCAAGGACCCCACCGGCCTGGGCCCCAAGACCATCCCCGAGACCCGCTCCGGCCGGGCCTTCGGCCTGCCCATGATCATCCTCAACGTCATCGGCGTGCTCCAGCGGGTGGACCCGGAGCACAAGGCGGAGTATGAGCAGCGCTCCAAGCAGTGCGTGGACGAGATCTTCACCTACCACGTCAAGCCCGAGCTGAAGTGCGTGCTGGAGAACGTGGACGTGGACGGCACCCCCCGGCTGTACTACACCGAGGGCCGCACCGTCAACCCCGGCCACGACATCGAGGGCTCCTGGTTCCTGCTGGACTACGCCAAGCGCTCCGGCGACACCGACCTGGTGCCCAAGGCCGCCCAGATCTTTGACTGGGCCATCGAGGCCGGCTGGGACCACGAGTACGGCGGACTGCTCTACTTCATCGACTGCCTGGGCAAGCCCCCCGAGGCCTATGAGCACGACATGAAGCTGTGGTGGCCCCACAACGAGATCCTCATCGCCTCCATGATGCTCTACCGGGACACCAAGGACGAGAAGTATCTGGACTGGTTCTACAAGACCCTGGACTACTGTAAGGCCCACTTCGCCGACCCGGAGTACGGCGAGTGGTACGGCTACCTGCGCCGGGACGGCCTGCCCACCATGCCGTCCACCAAGGGCTCCACCTTCAAGGGCCCCTTCCACCTGCCCCGCTGCCTGATCTGGGTGGACACCATGATCGGGGAGATTCTGGGCGAGTAATCCCACAGCGCAGACCAGAGGGCCGGCTTGCAAAGCCGGCCCTCTGTCTTCACATTGTAAGGAGTTGATTTCCATGTCTCTGGAACGGGCCAAGGCCCATCTGGAGCGGTTCGGTCTGGCCGACCGGATCCAGCTGTTCGACGTGTCCAGCGCCACGGTGGAGCTGGCCGCCCAGGCGGTGGGGTGCCAGCCCGCCCGCATCGCCAAAACCCTGTCCTTCCTGCTGCCGGAGGGGCCGGTGCTCATCCTGGCTGCGGGGGACGCCCGCATCGACAACAGCAAATACAAGGCCCAATTCCACACCAAGGCCAAGATGATCCCCCACGACCAGGTGGAGGAGCTCATCGGCCACGGCGTGGGGGGCGTGTGCCCCTTCGGGGTGAAGGAGGGCGTGCCGGTGTGGCTGGACGAGAGCCTGCGGCGCTTCGACCTCGTCTACCCCGCCGCGGGCACTTCCAATTCCGCGGTAAAGCTCACTCTGGCCGAGTTGGAGCAGGCCTCCCAGGCCCTGGGCTGGGTGGATGTGTGCAAGCTGTGAGGGGGCTGCGCCCCTGTTACCCCGCGTTTTGGCCGGCGGGTGCCGGCAGGCCCTCTGGCTTTTGCCGGTTCCCGCACCGGCAGGCGGGTTCCGTTTTCGCCCGGAGGGGCGACCTACTTTCTGCGCGCGCAGAAAGTAGGCAAAGACGCGCATAGGGGGACAAATCCATCGGACAAAGGTCGTCCTCCAGGATTTGACCCCCTAAGAACCCCCGGTTTACGGGGGAGCAAAATCGGTGCGTCACTTTAACGACCGGCGTCCGTCGTCGACACGTATCCCACGCACGGCGGCCCCCGGCCTTTTGCCGACTTAACCTGTTCCCCTATCCCCCGCCTATGGGCGCCTAATCTCGGTGTTCAAGCCTGCGGGTCTGCGCCTCTAACGGCGCATACGCTGAAGTGCCCTGCCCAGCCAGGCGCCCCGGTGGGGGTACAACAGCCGAAGCATACGGATGCAGGAGGCCGGAGGCCGTCAAGGGAATCGCCGCAACCGCGAGTTTAGGACGCCGGAAAGAGAGGAACGCACCCCAACTGAGTGGGGGGTGCATAGGGGGTTCGCCCCCTATGCGCACTCTTTGGGTACTTTCTCTTGCGCAAGAGAAAGTCCCCCGCCTGTCGGGGCGGGACCCGACAAACTGTAGGGTCTGCCGGCCCCCGCCGACGAACGAGCAAAGACAGGGGGG
>CALWXH010000096.1 GCA_944385465.1 uncultured Oscillospiraceae bacterium
GTGGTCCTCTCCCCCGAGTCCTCCCGGAAGCTGTACATCAAGGGCCAGCGCACCATCCCCTCGGACACGGTGTGCTACCCCGCCAAGCTCCTCCACGGCCATGTGGAGGCCCTGGTGGAGGCGGGGGTGGACGCCATCTTCTACCCCTGCATGGCCTACAACTTCGACGAGAAGACCTCGGACAACTACTACAACTGCCCGGTGGTGGCCTACTACCCCGAGCTGCTGGCCGCCAACGTGCCCGAGCTGAAAAAGACCCGCTTCCTCAACCCCTACGCCGGCCTGCACCGGCCCAAGGACTATGAGCGCATCGGCTCCCAGTGGTTTGCCGACACCTTCGGCGTGCCCCGGAAAGAGGCGGCCCACGCCATCCGGGCGGCCTACGCCGCCTACGACGCCTACAAGGAGGACATCCGCTCCACCGGCCAGGCCTACATCGACCAGGCCCGGAAAGAGGGCCGGTCCATCATCGTGCTGGCCGGCCGGCCCTACCACATCGACCCGGAGATCAACCACGGCATCAACGATCTCATCACCTCCTTCGGCTTCGTGCTCATCAGCGAGGACGCGGTGGCCTTCCACGAGGGGTACGCCCCCCGGAAGGTGCTCAACCAGTGGACCTTCCAGTCCCGGATGTACAACGCCGCCCGGTATGTGTGTGAGCAGCCGGACATGCAGCTCATCCAGCTGGTGAGCTTCGGCTGCGGCACCGACGCCATCACCGGCGACGAGGTGCGCGCCATCTTAGAGGAGGGCGGCAAGCTGTACACCCAGCTGAAGATCGACGACATCAGCAACCTGGGGGCGGTGCGCATCCGCATCCGGAGCCTGATGGCCGCCATTGATGCGCGCAAGGAGAATTGACATGGTAGGGGCGCACATCGTGCGCCCGTGCCCCATAGAAAATGCTCGTTTTTCCCGGGCGCACAATGTGCGCCCCTACAGTTTGATGACCGACGCGACACAAAGAAGGAGTTTCGTATGGCTGAATTGGTATACGCAAAGGACGGGCGGCTCCTGTTCACCAAGGAGATGAAGGAGGAGTACACCCTGCTCATGCCCCAGATGCTCCCCGTCCACTTCGGCATGTTCCGCAAGCTGCTGGAGCTGGAGGGCTACAAGGTGGACATGCTCAACACCAACCACCGGGGCATCATCGACGAGGGGCTCAAGTACGTCCACAACGACACCTGCTACCCCGCCCTGCTGGTCATCGGCCAGCTCATCGACGCGGTGAAGCACGGCGGCTACGACCCCCACAAGGTGGCCCTGCTCATCACCCAGACCGGCGGCGGCTGCCGGGCGTCCAACTACATCCACCTGCTGCGCAAGGCCCTGATCAAGGCGGGCATGGAGTACATCCCCGTCATCTCCGTCAACCTCTCCGGCATGGAGAAGAACCCCGGCTGGACCCTCACCCTGCCCCTGATCCGCAAGATGATCTACGCCATGATGTACGGCGACCTCATCGTCAACGTGGCCAACCAGGTGCGCCCCTACGAGATCACCAAGGGGGACACCGACCAGATGGTGGAGGCCTGGGAGGACCGGCTCATCGACGGCTTCCAGGCGGGCAAGGGGATGAGCCGCAAGCAGATGCAGGCCCTCTTCGCCCGGATCTGCGCCGACTTTGAGACCATCCCCGTCACCCGGGAGGAGAAGGTGAAGGTGGGCGTGGTGGGGGAGATCTACGTGAAGTTCTCCCCCCTGGGCAACAACAACTTGGAGGACTTCCTGCTGTCCGAGGGGGCGGAGCCGGTGGTGCCCGGCCTCACCGACTTCATCATCTTCAAGATCTTCAACCGGGAGTCCGACGTGGAGCTCTACGGCGGCAAGAAGCTGAAAAAAGCCGTGGTGCGCCTGTTCAAGGGGTACATCGAGAACTGCCAGAAGGACATGATCGCCGCGCTGAAGAACAGCCGCTTCCGGGCCCCCGGCACCTTCGAGGAGATGCACAAGCTGGTCCACGGCTACCTGGGGGACGGCAACAAGATGGGGGAGGGCTGGCTGCTCACCGGCGAGATGCTGGAGCTCATCCACTCCGGGGTGCCCAACATCGTGTGTACCCAGCCCTTCGGCTGCCTGCCCAACCACATCGTGGGCAAGGGGATGATCCGCAAGCTGAAGGACGACTACCCCAACTCCAACATCGTGGCCATCGACTACGACCCCGGCGCCACCAAGATCAACCAGGAGAACCGCATCAAGCTCATGCTGGCCAACGCCAAGGCCCTGGCCAAGCAGGAGAAGGCGGCCCAGGAGAAGGTCCCCGCCGGCGCGGCGCTATAAAGAGTGGAGAGCGAAGAGTGGAGAGTGGAGATGGCGGGGCCGGACGCTCTCCGGCTGTCAGCCGGCTCCCCCTCCCCCTTCCGGCTCCAGACCAACCCAGAAAGAAAAAGGAGAAAAACCACAATGCAGACCATCTCTTATCAACCCAAGGGCGTGTGCTCCCGGCACATGGAGATCGACGTGGAGGACGGCGTCATCCAGGCCGTGCGCGTCATCGGCGGCTGCTCCGGCAACCTCCAGGGCATCTCTTCCCTGCTGGTGGGCATGACCACCGACGAGGCCATCCGCCGCATGGAGGGCATCCGTTGCGGCGTCAAGCCCACCTCCTGCCCCGACCAGCTGGCCAAGGCGCTAAAGACTGCGGTAAAAGAGTAATTCCGCCCTGACAAGCCCACATCCGTCACAGACACAAAGCCCATCAGCTGTCAAGCTGATGGGCTTTACTCATCTCTCTATTTCCCGGGTCTGCCCCCGCCGGGGCCCGGGATGAAGGGCGGGAGGCGCCCCGGGGAAGGTCGTCTCATCTGTAAAGGCAATTTCCTTTCTCGTCTTAGTCCCCCAGGTGTTTCACATACCGCAAATCCACGCAGACGGCGTCCGGCGGGAAGGGGATGTCGGCGTGGGTGCCGTCCCAGGCAAAGCCGTGGCGGGCGTAGAACCGCCGGGCCTTTTCATTCTCCCGGAGGACAAAGACGAAGGCGTCATGGTACCCCTCTCCCCGCAGCCGGCGCACCGACTCCTCAAAGAGGGCCCCGCCGTAGCCCTTCCCCCGCTCCCGGGGGTGGGTGTAGAAGGAGATGATCTCCCCCCAGCCCCGGTAGGCCTCGTTGGGAAAGGTGGAGGCCACCCCGGCGTTGAGGTTTTCCGTCCGGGCGGGGCCGTAGTTGAGGCAGGCCACCGGCGCCCCGTCCCGGCACAGCAGCAGGCCGTGGCACCGGCCCGTCTCATAGTCCTGGCGGAACTGGTTCACCCACCGCCCGTCGGTGATCTCCCGGGCCATGTAATCGTCGGGGACAAAGCCCCGATACGTGTCCCGCCAGCCCAGGGCGTGGATCAGGGACATGGCCTTGAAGTGCTCCTCCTTGCAGGCGTCCACGAAGGTTAATTTTTCTGACATCTCTCTCGCTTCCCTTTTCGCCGGAGGGTTCCGGCAAATTCTTTGGTTTGCCGGTTCTCGCACCGGCGGGCGGATGACGCACCCCGGATGGTGCGTCCCAGGTTTCGCCTGAGGGCGAGTTCCTTTTGGCACGGGCCAAAAGGAACCAAAAGCCCGCATAGGGGGACAAATCCATCGGACAAAGGGCGTCCTCCAGGATTTGACCCCCTATGTACCCCCGGTTTACGGGGGCGTAAAATGGGTGCCAGTCTCTATTGACCGGCGCACACCTGCTGACACCCCCAGCGACGCCCGGCGGCCCCCGGCCTTTTGCGGAGATAATTTGCCGCACTTCTGCGCCGCCTACGGGCGCCTAATCTTGGTGTTCAAGCCTGCGGGCCTGCACCCCTAACGGCGCACACGCCGAAGCGCCACGCCACTCCAGGCGCCCTCGTCGCCGCAAGCTCCATATCCTTCGCTTCCGCCGATGGCGAAAGCTCATCCACTCCGCTGCGGCTCCTCTCCCCACAAAAACCGCT
>CALWXH010000097.1 GCA_944385465.1 uncultured Oscillospiraceae bacterium
TGGGCCTCCACGCCCTTGGCCGCGTCGATGACCATGACGGCGGAGTCGGCGGCCATGAGGGTGCGGTAGGTGTCCTCGGAGAAGTCCTGGTGGCCCGGGGTGTCCAGAATGTTGATGCAGAAGCCCTCGTACTGGAACTGCATCACCGAGGAGGTGACGGAGATGCCCCGCTGCTTCTCGATCTCCATCCAGTCGGAGGTGGCGGCCCGGGCATTTTTCTTGCCCTTGACCACGCCGGCCTGGGCGATGGCCCCCCCGTAGAGCAGGAACTTCTCCGTCAGGGTGGTCTTGCCCGCGTCGGGGTGGGAGATGATGGCGAAAGTCCTCCGCCGGCTGATCTCAGCTTCATATTTTGACAAAAGAAACGACCTCCAGAAAAAAGTAAGACAAATGCCTTGCGCGATTGGCGGCGACGCGCGCGGCCGCAGGCCGCAGCCTGCCCCCCGGGAAAGGCCCTGCCTGTTCCGAGGGAGATTAAAAGATTATACCACTTTGCACGCAAATGGGCAACTATGGCTTTGGGGCGCGGGGGTAATAGGGAGGGGGATCGCGTGTGACGGAGATCATTGTGGCGGCCATCGCGCTCATCGGCACGGCGGTGGGCAGCCTGGGGGGCATCCTGGCGGCCAACCGGCTGACCAATTACCGCATCGAGCAGCTGGAGAAGAAAGTGGACAAGCACAACAGCGTCATCGAGCGCATAACGGTGGTTGAGGTCAGACTGTCCGAGCAGCAGGAGGAGCTGGACCGGCTGCGGCGGGAGCTGGCCCAGGAGTGACGCAAAGAGCGGGGAGGGGGATGAGATGGAACAGACCTTAAAAGAGCGCCTGGCCCGGCTGCTGAGCGTGAAGAGCCTGGTGACCCTGGCGCTGACGGCGGTCTTTGCGGTGCTGGCCTTCACCAAGGGGGTGGACCAGGACTTCATGACGGTGTACACCGTCATCATCGCCTTTTATTTCGGGACCCAGTCTGAGCGGCAGAATCAGCTGGGTCCGGGGGGGAAGACGGAATGAATCTGCTCACATGTATGCTGACAGCCAACGACTGTTACAAGACCAACCAGTGGATCAAACCCAAGGGGGTGATGGTCCACTCCACGGGGGCCAACAACCCGCTGCTGCGGCGGTATGTCCAGCCCCTGGAGGGGTCGGCGGACTACGATGCCCTGGTGGCCAGGCTGGGGTACAACAAAAACCAGAACCACTGGAACCGCGCCGGCACCAACGCCTGCGTCCACGCCTTTGTGGGTAAGCTGGCCGACGGCAGCGTGGCCGCGGTACAGACCCTGCCCTGGACCATGCGGGGCTGGCACGCGGGCAACGGCACCACCCGGCCCAGCGCCAACAACACCCACATCTCCTTTGAGATCTGTGAGGACGGCCTGGAGGACAGGGCCTATTTTGAGGCGGTGTACCAGGCGGCGGCGGAGCTCACCGCCCTGCTGTGCCGCACCTACGGCCTGGACCCGCTGGCGCCGGAGACGGTGATCTGCCACAGCGAGGGCCACCGCCTGGGCATGGCCAGCGGCCACGCCGACGTGGAGCACTGGTTCCCGAAGTTCGGCAAGAGCATGGACGACTTCCGCGCCGCGGTGGCCGCCCTGATGAAACAGGAAGAGGAACAGGAACAGGAAAAAGAGGAAGAGGAAGAGGAAGAGGAAGAGGAGGACACCATGACCCAGGAACAATTTGACGCCATGCTGGAGGACTATCTGGCGCGCAGGGCGCTGCGGGAGCCGGCGGACTGGTCGGCCCGGGCCCGGCAGTGGGCTCAGGAGGACGGGCTGGTTCAGGGGGTGGGCGATCTGGACGGGGACGGACAGACCGACTACGCCTACCAGAGCTTCTGCACCCGGGAGGAGCTGGTGACCGTCCTGGAGCGGCTGGTGCGCGGGCCGGAGAAAAAATAATTGCGTCAAAAAAGATGCCGTTCAGACAGAAAAAGGGGGCCGGGCAGATGCCCGGCCCCCGGCTTGCCGAGAACCCTCGGCTGAGCGGAATCCGCCTGAGTTTTGGCGGGGGAGCTCGAGGGGGCGGCAGCCCGCCTCGAATGGGGTCGAATGCCCCGAACGCCTTGCCGTTTCAGGCGTTCGGCGAGCATAGCGAGGACTTTTCCGCCGCTGTGCGGCGGGAAAGTAACGGCATTTTTGAGGCTGCCGGAACAGGCCTTTGGACTGTTCCGACAGCCTGAGGGCCGGGCATCTGCCCGGCCCCTGGACCGTTTCTCATGCGTAGCAGGGTTCACCAGAACCAGCCGCTGTCCTCCCGGCTGAGGAGCACGTCCTCCATGGCGCACAGCATTTGGGCCGCCTGGCCCCGGGTGAGGGTGGCGGTGAGGTCCGTCTGCTCCGGGAGGACGGACACCGTCTCCAGGTTGGCGGCGGACTGGCTGGCCCAGGCGGGGATGGCCGCGGCGGCGGTCACCGTCACGTCGGACAGATCCAGCAGCCGGTCGGTGATGACGGCGGCCTCGGCCACGGTGATGGCGGCCCCGGCGTTGAAGACCACCTGGTCCTGCTGGTTGTAGCTGCCCTGGACGGCGCCGGACAGTAGGGCGGCGGACACGTAGCCCTTGGCCCAGGTGGGGATCTCCCCGTCGTCATAGAAGCCGGTGAGGGTGATGTCGCTCAGCGGCTCTTCCCCCGCCACCGTCATGGCCATGGCCAGAAACTCCTCCCGGGTGAGGGCCTGCTCCGGGTCAAACTGGTACAGGCCCCCCACCTGGCGGCCCACATACACCCCGCTCTCCGCCAGGCGCAGGGCGGCGTAGTGGGCGGCGTTGCCCTCCATGTCGGAGTAGGACACCTTGGTGGACTGCTTTTCAATGACGATGTCCACCCGGGCGGGCTGGGAGGTGTTGCCCTGGCTGTCCACCGCCACATAGGTGAAGCTGTCCTTGCCCTTCTTGCCCTCGTAGGGGGTGTACCAGAAGGCGGCGGGGTCGGTGTCGTCCACGCTCACCTGGCCCCGGGCGGGGCTGTCCACGATCTGGAAGGTCACCGGGTCGCCGTCCGGGTCCACGGCGGCAAAGCGGCTGGATATGGCCACGTTCCGGTAGGTTTTCAGGCTCAGGTGCTCCGCGATGGGGGCGGAGTTTTCCTGGGGGACCTGCTGCAGGGCGGTGAGGGTGGCGGCCCAGGCGGGGGCCGCCAGGGCGCCGGTGAGGAAGAGGGTGAGAAACAGGGCGCGGATTTTCACGGGAGAAGCCTCCTTTGACAGTTTGGTTGGGGATAGCTTGCTCCGAAGGGCGGAAAATATGCGCGCAAAAAGAAGGGCCCCGGGCCGCAAAAGCGCGGCCCGGGGCCCGGTGGGGACAAAATTCAGAGGGTGTGATCAGGCCCGGGGATTCTTGATGGCGGCCTGGGCGGCAGCCAGACGGGCGATGGGCACGCGGTAGGGGGAGCAGGAGACGTAGTTCAGCCCCACCTTGTGGCAGAACTCGATGGAGGTGGGATCGCCGCCGTGCTCGCCGCAGATGCCCATGTGGATGGAGGGACGGGTGGCGCGGCCCATGTCGGCAGCCATCTTCACCAGCTTGCCCACGCCCTTCTGGTCCAGGTGGGCGAAGGGATCGGACTCATAGATCTTCTGCTCGTAGTAGTAGTTCAGGAACTTGCCCGCGTCGTCCCGGGAGAAGCCGAAGGTCATCTGGGTCAGGTCGTTGGTGCCGAAGGAGAAGAACTCGGCCTCGGTGGCGATCTCGTC
>CALWXH010000098.1 GCA_944385465.1 uncultured Oscillospiraceae bacterium
CGACGCGGAAGGGACTTGAACCCTCGACCTCCGGCGTGACAGGCCGGCGTTCTAACCAACTGAACTACCGCGCCACAGATAGACCCGATCTAAAAGGGGGTGGTGGGAACAACAGGGCTCGAACCTGTGACCCCTTGCTTGTAAGGCAAGTGCTCTCCCAGCTGAGCTATGCTCCCGACGACTGTGCCGCTCGTCAGACGGCGAAAGCTATTATAGCAAAACAGCGCCGCAAATGTCAAGACTAAATTTGCAATTTTTTCTCGCGGCCCCCGGGCCGGGGCAAACCGCCCGGCCCGGGGGGTGATCGGTCAGGAAGTGGCGTCTTGGAGCAGCCCTTCCAGCTCCTCCCGGGAGAAGTGGTACACCTTGTCACAGAACTGGCAGGTGAGCTCCGCCTCCCCCTGTTCCTGGATGAGGGCGCGCAGCTCGCCCTGGCCCATGCTGACCAGCGCCCGGCTCACCCGCTCCCGGGAACAGTAGCAGCGGTACTCCACCGGGGCGGTGTCCAGCACCTCCAGGTCAAAGCCGGAGAGCACCTCCCGCAGCAGCTGCTCGGGGCCCAGCCCCCGGTCCAGCTGGGCGCTGACCGCCCCCACCCGGGCGATGCCCTGCTCGATGGCGGTGATGACCGCGTCGTCCGCGCCGGGCAGCAGCTGGATGAGGTAGCCCCCGGCGGTCTGCACGCTCTGATCCGGGGCGATGAGCACGCCCAGGGCGCAGGCGGTGGGGATCTGCTCGCTCTCCACAAAGTAGGCGGCCACATCCTCGGCGATCTCGCCGCCCACCAGCTGGATGGAGCCCACATAGGGCTCCTTCAGGCCGAGGTCCTTGATGACGGTGAGGCTTCCGCCGGGGCCCACGGCAGTGCCCACATCCAGCTTGCCCGGGGCCTTCCGGGGCACGTCCACGGCGGGGTTCTGCACATAGCCCCGCACGTTGCCCCGGCTGTCGGACACGGCCAGCACGGTGCCCAGGGGGCCGTCCCCCTTCAGGCGCAGGGTGACAGAGCCGTTTTCCTCCTTGAGCATGTCCCCCATCATGGAGGCGGCCATGAGCAGCCGGCCCAGGGCGGCGGTGGCCACCGGCCAGGTGCTGTGGATCTGCCGGGCCCGCTCCACCAGAGCGGTGCCCGAGATGGCCATGGCCTTGACCGGGGCGTCTTTTGCGATGACTCGAACCAGTTGATCCATAGGGTTATCCGTTCCTTTCCGCGGTGAAAAAGACCCGCTGCTCCCCCTCCCGGGGCGGGGTCATGCGCCGGTCGCCGAACTGCCGGATGTGGGTGAAGCCGGCCTGCTCCAGCCACACCGCCAGCTCGTCCAGGGTGTAGGCGTACTCCTCATGGTACTCCCCGCCCCGCTCCCAGCTGCCGTCCTCCCGGAGGGCGAACAGGTCGATGCCGTAGCCGCACACCCGCCGGCGGGGGAAATACTCCCCCCGCCAGACGCAGAACAGATCCTCCGTCTCGTCCAGGTAGACCTGCCCGTCCGCCCCCTCCAGGGCGGCGGGGGTCTTGACGTCAAAGACGAACAGCCCCCCGGGGACCAGCGCCTGGCAGATCCGGCGGAAGGCCTGGCGCAGCAGGGAGGGGCGGGTGATGTAGTTGACGCTGTCCAGGCAGCACACCGCCGCGTCCACCTGCTCCGGCAGCCGCAGGCGGGACAGATCCTGGCACAGCAGGCGCACATCCAGCTCCCGGCACTTCTGCTCGGCCTGGCTGAGCATGTCCGATGAGCGGTCCACCGCCGTCACCTGATAGCCCCGCCGCGCCAGCAGAGCGGCCAGGGTGCCGGTGCCGCAGGCTAGCTCGGCCACGGTGCGGATCTCCCCTTTGTGGCGGCGGAACTGCCGCTGGAGGTAGTCGGCCCACTTTTCGTATGCCACGTCGCCGGTGAGCTGGTCATAGTACCGGGCCAGCACGGTGTAGGCGTCCATCACTTCTCCAGGCGGGGAAGTACGGTCTTGTAGCCGCCGGCCCCGTACTGCAGCGCCCGGTTTACCCGGCTGATGGTGGCGCTGGAGGCGCCGGTCCGGTCCAGAATGTCGTTGTAGATCATGCCGGAATCCAGCATCTGCGCCACCTCCAGCCGCTGGGCCATGGCGCGCAGCTCTGCCACGGTACAAAGGTCCTGGAAAAAGGCCTGGCACTCCCCCACGGAGCGCAGGGAGACGATGGCGCGATAGAGGCAGTCGTATTGTCCCTGATCGGTGTTGAACATAGCATGTCCTCCAAAAAAGTTGTAGGTGATGGGCGGCGGCAGAACCCCGGGCCCTGTCCGCCGCAGGCATACACATTCTACTATTTTGCTTCAGGAATGTAAAGAGGGAAAGAGTCAAAACCGGGAAAATTCTTCGCCCCGCGGCAGGGAACGGCGACGCGCGGCAAAAAGAATCCCGTGCTTTCGTCAGGAAAAGAGTTGCTTTTCCCGTGAAAAGAGACTATAATATAAGGGCTGCGTGACAGCAGGTTGCGGCGGAAAAGGCAAACCCGCGTGAGCGGTTGCGAATCCCGGGCCGCGGAGGTAGTAACATGGTAAAAGCGATTGTGGGCGCCAACTGGGGCGACGAGGGAAAGGGCAAGATCACGGACATGCTGGCGGAGACCTCTGATGTGGTGGTCCGGTTCCAGGGCGGAGCCAACGCGGGCCACACCATCATCAACGACTACGGCCGGTTTGCCCTGCACATCCTGCCCTCCGGCATTTTCTATCCCCACATCACCAACATCGTGGGCAACGGTGTGGCGCTGGACATTGTCAAGCTGGTGGATGAGCTCAAGAGCATCACCGACCAGGGCGTGCCCGCCCCCAACCTGATCATCTCGGAGCGTGCCCAGATTCTCATGCCTTATCACGTGCTCCAGGACTCCTATGAGGAGGAGCGGCTGGGGGGCAAGGCCTTCGGCTCCACCAAGAGCGGCATCGCCCCCTTCTATTCCGACAAGTACGCCAAGACCGGAATCCAGGTGTGCGACCTGTATGACGAGGACCGCCTGCGGGACCGGCTGGAGCGGGCGGTGGACGTGAAGAACGTGCTCTTTGAGCACCTGTACCACAAGCCCAGGCTGGACGCGGAGCAGCTCTACGCCCAGCTGCTGGAGTACCGGGAGCTGATCCGCCCCTATGTGGGGGACGCGGTGGGCTTCCTGCATCAGGCGCTCCAGGCGGGCAAGACCGTCCTGCTGGAGGGCCAGCTGGGGGCCATGAAGGACCCAGACCTGGGCATCTTCCCCATGACGACCTCTTCCCATACCCTGGCCGGCTTCGGCTGCGTGGGCGCCCCGGTGTCTCCCACCGCCATGGAGGACGTGATCTGCGTCACCAAGGCCTATTCCTCCTGCGTGGGCTCCCAGACCGAGCCCTTCGTCAGCGAGCTCACCGGCCCCGAGGGGGATGAGCTGCGCCGCCGGGGCGGCGACAAGGGCGAGTTCGGCGCCACCACCGGCCG
>CALWXH010000099.1 GCA_944385465.1 uncultured Oscillospiraceae bacterium
CTTCTCCGGCAAGGACCCCACCAAGGTGGACCGCTCCGCCGCCTACGCCGCCCGCTGGGTGGCCAAGAACATCGTGGCCGCCGGCCTGGCCGACCGCTGCCAGGTGCAGCTGGCCTACGCCATCGGCGTGGCCCGGCCCGTCTCCGTCCGGGTGGACACCTTCGGCACCGGCACCGTGGCCGACGACCGGCTGGAGGACGTGGTGGACCAGCTCTTTGACCTGCGCCCCACCGCCATCATCAACCGGCTGAATCTGCGCCGGCCCATCTACCGCCAGATCGCCGCCTACGGCCACTTCGGCCGCCCCGAGCTGGACCTCCCCTGGGAGAAAACCGATATGGTAGAGGCTCTGAAAGCCGCGCTGTAACACAGCACCTTCGGGGGCGGCCGAACCCGCGCCCCGCGAACGGGCCCCGCAAAAGGGAACCGCCCTGAAAGCCGTGTCGTCCTTACAGTTGCACTGCCCTCTGAAACCAAACGGACCGGAGGCTGTCTCCCGCGGAGACAGCCTCCGGTATTTTTCACGATTTTTCTTATGTCAACTCCGTCTTTCCGTCATTCTGCCACATTTTTTCCAGCCCGGTGCTTTGTGCTTGCATGGGTCTCCCGGATGGGATATACTATACACACTGTTATGGAGCACACATGTTTTTCACGGCCGCGGCGCGGCTGCGAATTTTTTCTGATAAGGTGATTGACTATGGATCTGCTGGCCAGACTGCGGCAATTCTCCAAGGACCGGCTGCCGCTGATTTTGGGCATTTATATCATCCTCCAGCCCGTGCTGGACGTCCTCACGGCGCTGGGCGCCAACGCGGGCTACTCCCTCACCGCCGGCACCATCGTGCGGGCGCTGTTCATGGCGCTGTGCTTCTTGTACGTGGTGCTGGTGTGCCGCTTCCCGGGGCGCAAGTGGTGCCTCATCGCCCTGGGGGCGCTGGTGGGCTACCTGGTCCTCTTCCTGCTGTGGATGTTCTCCCTGGGGGGGCTCTCCCTGTGCCTGGAAAACATCAAGGAGCTGGTGAAGGTCTATTTCGCCCCCTTTGTGGTCATCTTCCTCTACGCCGTCTACCGGGAGTACGGCATGTTCGTCACCACCCGGGCCATCGCGGTGGCGGGGGCCATCTACGCCGGCGTCATCCTCATCGCCTATCTCACCAACACCAGCAACGTCTCCTACGGCAACTCCGGCTACGGCTACAACGGCTGGTTCTACGCCGCCAACGAGGTCAGCTGCATCATCGCCCTCACCGCCCCCGTCACCATCTACTTCTTCCTGAAGCTGCTGTTCTCCATCACCAGAAAGACCTGGTGGAAGGCCGTGGTCTCCGCCTTCGTCCTGGTGTCGGTCATCTTCAGCGCCAACTTCATCGGCACCAAGATCGTCTTCGGCATCACCCTGCTCTACTGCGCCGCCGGCCTGATCTGGTCCCTGGTCCACTTCTGCCAGACCCGCAGCCGGGAGCACCTGCTGTGGCTGCTCGCCTTCGCCGTGCTGACGGTGGCCATCTTCTTCCGCTACTTCTCCTCCCCCCTGCGCAGCTATGTGGACGACATCTACATCGGCATGATCCAGGAGGACCCGGAACTGGTCTTCGTCTCCTGGGGCGAGGAGATCCAGAAGGCCAGCAACGGCACCTGGCTGCGCGCCCTCATTGAGGACAACGAGGTGATCAAGCGCATCGACCAGATCCTCAGCCGCCGGCTGCTCAGTGCCTCCCCCAGCGTCCAGGTCTTCACCGAGGCGGCCCTGCCGGGCAAGCTGCTGGGCATCGGGTACGCGGACGTGGCCAGTTACGGGCGCAGCGTCGAGTTCATGATCGAGATCGACCCCCTGTCCATCCTGGTGCGTCAGGGCATCCTGGGCTTTGTGCTGTACTATATCCCCTATATCGCCTTTATCCTGTACGCCATCGTTCAGTTCTTCCGCCACCCCTTCCGGCGCATGGCCAGCCTGAAATACTGCTCCTACCTGTACTCCACCCTGGCCGCCTTCGGCATCTCCGCCATCGCCGGCCACGCGCTGGTCTCCCCGGCGGTGTCCACCTTCATTCTGGTCATCTCCTTCCGGCTGTGGGCGCTGACCCGGGAACAGAACCGGCAGTTCAGCATCCAGAGCTGACCCACCCCCGAAACCCACCGGAACCGGCCCCCCATCGGGCCGGTTCCGGTTTGTCTTTTTACAGGCCCAGCAGCCGGCCCACGCCCGCCGTCAGCGCGCACAGGGCAAACCCCAGGGCGGTGGGGATGGCGGCGGCCAGGGCGGTCCATCTCCAGCTGCCCGTCTCCCGGCGGATGGTGAGGCAGGTGGTGGAGCAGGGCCAGTGAAACAGGGCGAACAGGGTGACGCACACCGCCGTCACCGGCGTCCAGCCCCGGGCGGCGAGCAGCTCCCCCAGGGCGGTGAGATCCCCGTACTCCACCAGGGTGCCGGTGGACAGATAGGCCATGAGCATCACCGGGATGACAATCTCGTTGGCCGGCCAGCCCAGCACAAAGGCGGTGAGGATCACCCCGTCCAGCCCCAGCAGCCGGGCAAAGGGGTCCAGCGCCCCGGTGCACCAGTCCAGCAGGCTGCGTCCCCCCGCCTCCAGGTTGGCCAGCAGCCAGATGGCCAGCCCCGCCGGGGCGGCCACCGCCAGGGCCCGGCCCAGCACGAACACGGTGCGGTCCAGCAGGGAGCGCACCACCACCTCCCCCACCCGGGGCCTGCGGAAGGGGGGCAGCTCCAGGGTGAAGGAGGAGGGCGTCCCCTTCAACAGGGTGGCGGAGAGCAGCCGGGACACCGCCAGGGTGGCCCCCGCCCCCAGCAGCAGCGTCCCCAGCAGCGCCGCCGCCCCCAGGGCGGACCCCGCCGCCCCGCCCACGCCGCCGGCCAGGAACGCCGTGATCAGGGCGATGAGGGTGGGGAACTTCCCGTTGCAGGGCATGAGGGAGGCGGTGAGGGTGGCCACCAGCCGCTCCCGGGGGCTGTCGATGATGCGGCAGCCGGTGACGCCGCAGGCGTTGCACCCCAGGCTCATGGCCATGGTGAGGGCCTGCTTGCCGCAGGCCCTGGCCTTCTGGAAGGCCCGGTCCATGAGAAAGGCCGCCCGGGGCAGGTAGCCCAGATCCTCCAGCAGGGTGAACAGGGGGAAGAAAATGGCCATGGGGGGCAGCATCACCGACACCACCCAGGCCAGCACCCGCCACACCCCCTGAATCAGGGCTTCCCGCAGCCAGAGCGGCGCGCCCGCTGTCCGCAGCAGCACGCGGAACTGCTCTCCCAGCCAGAAGA
>CALWXH010000100.1 GCA_944385465.1 uncultured Oscillospiraceae bacterium
TTAGGGGCCGAAGTCGAACCGGAGGCCAACCCCCTAAGCCGCCCTTTGGTTCCTTTCGGGCGGCGCCGAAAGGAACTCGGCCCGGAGGCCGAAATCTCCCCGCCCGCCGGTGCGGGAACCGGCACCTATAGGGCTTGCCGGAACCCTCCGGCGAAAGAAACTCCCCCCGGAGGCCGAAACCTCCCCGTCAGAGAAACAGAAGCGCAAAAAAATCCCGCCACACATGTGGCGGGATTTTTGTAAGCCGGTGGGAAAAATCAGCGCTTGCTGAACTGGGTCGGCGCGTCCCGGGCGGTATGCCGGGGGCATACCGCCAGCGCCGTTGGGCCGAAGGCCCCGACGGGCGGCCTTGAGGTTGCATTGATACAAGAAAAATCCCTGAAACCGTTGCGGTTCCAGGGATTTTTTGAAAAATCAGCGCTTGCTGAACTGCGGCGCGCGACGGGCAGCCTTGAGGCCGTACTTCTTACGCTCCTTCATGCGAGGATCGCGGGTGAGGAAGCCGGCGGCCTTCAGGGCGGCGCGGTACTCAGGATCCATCTCCAGCAGGGCCCGGGCGATGCCGTGGCGCAGGGCGCCGGCCTGGCCGGTGACGCCGCCGCCGGTGACGGTGGCCTCCACGTCCACCTTGCCGATGGTGCCGGTGGTGTTCAGGGGCTGACGGACCACCATCTTCAGGGTCTCCAGGCCGAAATACTCCTCGATGTCACGGCCGTTGATGGTGATGGTGCCGGTGCCGTTGGGGATCAGGTGCACCCGGGCCACGGAGGACTTCCGGCGGCCAGTGCCGTAATGATAAGGCTTTTTGCTCTTGTACATGGTCGCTTACCTCCTTATTCCACAGTCCAGGTCTCGGGCTTCTGAGCGGCGTGCTTGTGCTCGGCGCCGCGGTAGACCTTCAGACGGGTGAGGGAATCCTTGGTGACGATGTTGCGGGGCATCATGCCGCGCACGGCCACCTTCATGGCCAGCTCGGGCTTGGTGAGCATCAGGGTGCGGTACTTGGTCTCTTTCAGGCCGCCCACCCAGCCGGAGTGGGTGCGGTAGTACTTCTGGTCCAGCTTCTTGCCGGTGAGGATGGCCTTCTCGGCGTTGATGATGACCACGAAGTCGCCGCAGTCGGCGTGGGGGGTGTACTCGGGCTTGTGCTTGCCCCGCAGCAGGGTGGCAGCGGCGGCGGCAGTCTTGCCCAGAGGCTTGCCGGCAGCGTCCAGCACGTACCACTTGCGCTGGATGTTGCCCTTGTTTGCCATAAAGGTAGACATGATGGGGTTCCTCCATTTATATATTGTTTGTTTCTAAACATAGGGAAAGCTCCGCTTTACAAAACGGAGCATGGTGTATTATAATGCCTTGGGCCGGTACTGTCAACCGAAAAACGGAATTTTTTCATCTCTTCCGTTTCATGCTCTGTTTTTCTGCTGATATCTGATTTAATCTCTCGGATACTCGTTTTGATTTTCTGATTTTGGAGGTGCGTCCATGGAAGTGATCCTGTCCCATCTGCGGCGCTGTATTGAGGACTATGAGATGATCCGCCCCGGCGACAGGATCGCCGTGGGGGTGTCCGGGGGGAAGGACTCCCTGATCCTGCTCTATGCCATGGCCAAGCTGAAGCGGTTTTACCCGCTGCCCTTTGAGCTGCACGCCATCACCGTCCACCCGGGGACGCCGGAGATGGACTTCTCCGGGGTGGAGCGGCTGTGCGGGGAGCTGGAGGTGCCCTATCATCTCATCCGGACGGAGATTTTCCACATCATCTTCGATCTGCGCAAAGAGAAGAACCCCTGCTCCATGTGCGCCAAAATGCGCCGGGGGGCCATCCACAACGCCATGGCGGAGCTGGGGCTGAACAAGATCGCCCTGGGCCACCACTTTGACGACGCGGTGGAGACCTTTTTCCTCTCCCTGTTCTACGAGGGGCGCATCTCCTGCTTCCAGCCGGTGACCTATCTGGACCGCATGGGCATCACCCAGATCCGGCCCCTGCTCTACTGCGGGGAGGGGATGATCCGCAACGCCGCCGCCCGCCACCACCTGCCGGTGGTGCACAACCCCTGTCCCGCCGACGGCTCCACCCGGCGGCAGGAGGTGAAGGAGCTGGTGGCCAGCCTGTCCAAGACCTACCCCCGGCTGAAGGACTATGTGTTCGGGGCCATGCAGCGCCTGCCCCTGCCCGAGTGGGGGCCCCGGGAGTACCGGAGAAGGCCGCTGAGCGAGGAGGAGAAGAAGTAGCCCCTTGCCCTTGGAGCCAGATACAAATTATTTACAAAAAACACATATGGGGAATAAGACAAAGGGAAACAGTTGTGATAAAATCAATGCGGAGCTCCGAATCATGATATCATGAAGGGATAGGATGAGGATGCCGAGAGAAGAAGGGATCGCAATCATCGTTGGCCTTTGTCTGACCATGTATGAGGACAAACGCCTGAACCCATCGCGGTGAAGGCGCGATGGGCATGATTCGGATCACCGTCTCGCTGAGTGCGGGGGTTTGCTTCGGCATCCTGGCCTTCTGGAATTGGCGGGATGGAACGGCGGGCACCAAGGCGTCCCGCCTGCTGAAAGGGGCCGACCTGCTGTTGTGCTTGGCCGCGGTGCTGGTGCTGGCCGGCGGGCTGATCCCGGGGATGCCCTGTCTGAAAGTTTTGCTGGGCTGCGTGGCCGGCTGGGGGACGGCGGGGCTGGTGACGGCCGTCCAGCAGCGGAGAAGAATCCCTTGGAACGCCCTGTGCTGCGCGCTGTCCTGGGCGGCATTTTGGCTGGCGCCGGGTTAGAATGGCGCGGGCAAATCCATATTCTCACATGCCGGAAAAGAGGGCTGCAGGGCGGATCCTGCAGCCCTCTTTTGATCCCCGGGAACCATACGCCAGGGGTGTGGCTTTCAGGGAATAATAATAGGACACGGCCCCGGGCGAAAGCCCGGGGCCGTGTTGTTTGATGGGAAGGCTCACAGCAGATTCATCAGGTTGAAGGCCACGATGAGGCCGGAGAACACGATGGACACGGTGGAGCACAGCTT
>CALWXH010000101.1 GCA_944385465.1 uncultured Oscillospiraceae bacterium
AAATCCCCCAGGGCGGAGCCCTGGAACCCATTTCTTCCGCCGGAGGGTTCCGGCAGGCCTTACAGTTTGTCGGGTCCCGCCCCGACAGGCGGGGTACTTTCTCTTACACCAGAGAAAGTACCCAAAGAGCGTGTCCAGGGGGAGGGCCCCCTGGATACCCCCCGCTCAGTTGCACTGCGTTCTTCTCTTTCCGGCGTCCTGAACCCGTGGTTGCACAGCTTCCCCCGGCGCCCTCCGGGCTCCTGCATCCGTATGCTTCGGCTATCCCGCCCCACCGGGGCGCCTGGAATGGCAAGGCATTTCGGAGCCTGCGCCGTTAGAGGCGCAGGCCCGCAGGCTTGAACACCAAGATTAGGCGCCCGTAGGCGGCGTAAAAGATGGCAGGGCAAGTCAGCAAAAGGCCGCAGGCCGCCGGGCGTCGTTGGGAGTGTCAGCAGGTGTGCGCCGGTCGTTAGAGGGACGCACCGATTTTGCGCCCCCGTAAACCGGGGGTTCTTAGGGGGTCAAATCCTGGAGGACGTCCTTTGTCCGATGGATTTGACCCCCTATGCGCGTCTTTGCCTACTTTCTGCGCGCGCAGAAAGTAGGTCGCCCTGGGGGCGAAACTCGTCCTCGCAAAGTCCGCTTTGCTTCGTTTCCGCCCAAAGACGGCGAAAACTTCGCCCGCTCCCTTGCTCGTCCTCTCCCCACCGAAACCGCTGACGCTGGGTTTCGGCGGGGGCCCCGAATGTCCGCCGGGACGAGACCCGGCACCCCAAGGGCTTGCCGGCACCCGCCGGCAAAAGAGCCGGAATTTGCGGCTCACGCCCCCAGTGCCTGCGCCACCCGGGCGGTGGCCCCCGGCGCGCCGAAGAGGAAGTTCTCCCCCTCCGCCGTGGTCACCAGCAGCCAGGGCCCGGTGCGGGGATCCAGGCACAGCTCCAGGCTGCCCCAGTCCTGGCTGGTAAAGTGCCCCTTGAGCACCGTGTCCATCCCGGTGCCCGCCACCCGGCGCAGGCCGTCGGGCAGCTCCTCCAGCAGCTGCACCTCTTCTATGTCGTCCAGGGCAATCTCGTACTCGCTGCCCCCGTGGCTGGCCACCAAGGCGGTGCCGGTGAGGGCCAGCTCCACCGGGGCGCGCTCCTCCCCCATGAGCCACACCCCCAGCAGGGGCATGAAAATCAGCAGGGCGGCGCACAGCCCCATGAACACCTGGCCGCCCCGGCGGGCCAGGTTCACCGTGGTATTGATGCCCACCCGGTTGTTCACCACGATACGGCGGTCGTGGGGGTCGTAGTAGAACAGCCCCCACAGCCACTTGTCGTCCTCGTCCACATACCAGCCGGTGCCGCTGCCGGCGGTGAGCTTCTCCTGGGCCCGGCGCAGGCCGAACTCCAGCCGCAGGCAGGCGAGGAGCATCAGCAGGGTGAGCACCCCCACCCCGGCAAAGCCCGCCATAGGGAAGTAAACGGCCAACTCCATGCACCAGGCGAACAGGGCCATGAACCAGCTCACCCACAGCCAGGTGCGCCGCCAGTACTGCCGGCGCAGCCGGGTGAGGGTCTCGGTGAGGTCGGTGTCGTCGTCCACCACCTCGGACCGGCGGCGGAAGGCATAGCGGTACAGGAAGTAGAACAGCACGATGCACAGGGCCAGGATGAGCATCACCGCGCCCCCCATCGGCTCCCCCATGGCCAGCTCCCACACCGCCGGGATGAGGCTGACGATGAGGGGCGGGAGGAAATAGGCAAAGGACAGCTCTTTGACGGGCTGGGCCGCCGCGGCCAGGTCCACCGTCACCGTGTTCCCTGCCACCTGCTCCCCCCGCCAGCCCCGGCGGGCCTTCAGGGCCTTCAGATCCCGGTTGCACCACGCATAGGGGAGCATGGGCAGCACGATGACCAGGTCGGCGTACACCAGCATGAGGGTGAGGCTCAGCCCCATGCTCACCGGCAGCAGCAGCCCCCCCACCCCCAGGGCGGTGAGGGCCAGGCAGATAAGCCCCAGGCTCCGCTTGAACCGGCCCAGCCGGGCGGTCACCTCCGGGTCGGTGCGGGCCTGGTGGGGCAGGGTCACCCCGATGACAATGTTCTTCTTGAACCTGGTCTCATTGGCCAGGAACGCATATTCCACCGCCGGGATCCAGACAACGCACAGCCACAGGATGATTCTTCCCATCATGTCTCTCCCTCCTCGTCATAGAGTTTGGCGCACAGCTCCAGGGCCCGCTCCCGGCTCAGCCCGGCCAGGCGCAGCTCGGACAGGCGCAGGCGCAACCCCTCCACCGTCTCCCGGCTGGGGCCGTTTCCCCCCGGCCGGGGGGCGACGCAGGCCCCGCTGCGCCGGTCGGTCTGGATGTAGCCCTCCTGCTTCAGCAGCTGATAGGCCTTGCTCACCGTCATCATGTTGATGCCGCTCTCCTCCGCCAGGGCCCGCACCGTGGGCAGGCGCTGGCCCGGCTCCAGGGCACCGTTGGCGATGCCCACCACGATCTGGTTGCGGATCTGCTGGTAGATGGGGATGTCGCTGTTGAAATTCAGATGGAGGAGCAAGGAAATCACCGTCCTTTTCGGCCCTGCCGGGCCGGTTTTTTACATTTTACTCCTTGGGTCCCTTTGCCGGAAGGTTCCGGCAAGCCCTTTGGATTGCCGGTTCTCGCACCGGCGGGCGAGGTACTTTCTCTTGCACC
>CALWXH010000102.1 GCA_944385465.1 uncultured Oscillospiraceae bacterium
AATCCAAGAAAAACAGAAAGGTTGTTGATTCTTATGAGTAAAATCGCAGTTGTTTATTGGAGCGGCACCGGCAATACCGAGGCTATGGCCGCGGCGGTCGTGGAAGGCGCCAAGGGAAAGGGAGCTGAGGTGTCCCTGCTCACTGCAGCCGAGTTTTCCCCCGAGCAGGTCAGCGAGTTTGACGCCATCGCCTTTGGCTGCCCCTCCATGGGGTCGGAGCAGCTGGAGGAGAGTGAGTTCGAACCCATGTTCACCGCCTGCGAGGGCCGACTGAGCGGAAAGCACATTGCCCTGTTCGGCTCCTATGGCTGGGGGGATGGCGAATGGATGCGCAGCTGGGAGGAGCGCTGCAACGATGACGGGGCCAACCTCGTCTGTGACAGCGTGATCTGCAACGAGGCTCCGGATGAGGAAGCCTTGTCGGCCTGCCGGGCTCTGGGTGCGGCCCTCGCCTGAGAAAACAGAGAGGAACCGGCATCCATGTTTACCACCGCTGGAACGCCGGAGAGTTTGTCTCCTATCTGTCCATGCACGGTTTCTGGGTGGTGGAACACGCGCTGCTGGGCGGCAGTGTGTGCCCCCTTTGCTGCGCCGCCTGCCGGTGGACACCGGCGGAACAGATCTCCGAACAGGATGTCGTCACAATTTTCGGGGATGTACCCTCAAAGCGCAAAAAAGCAAAAACGGACACCTGAAATTTCCCTGCTAATAAGGAGGACGCCGTGTAAATGGCGCCCTCCTTATTGCAATTCAAATATTCTAATGTTTCTGTGATTTTTGTTCAGCCCAGCGCCACGTCCAGGGCCATCATCAGGGTGAAGCCCAGAGCGAAGGCCAGCGTCCCCACGTCGGAGTGCTCCCCCTGGGACATCTCCGGGATCAGCTCCTCCACCACCACATAGAGCATGGCCCCGGCGGCAAAGCTCAGCAGATAGGGCAGGGCCGGGACCACCAGCCCTGCGGCCAGGATGGTCAGGGCGGCCCCCAGGGGCTCCACCACACCGGAGAGCACGCCCCCCGCAAAGGCTCGGGCCCGGCCCATCCCCTCCGAGCGCAGGGGCATGGAGATGATGGCCCCCTCGGGGAAGTTCTGGATGGCGATGCCCAGGGACAGGGCCAGCGCGCCCATTGTGGTGATCTGCCCGTCCCCCGCCAGCCAGCCCGCGTAGACCACCCCCACCGCCATCCCCTCGGGGATGTTGTGGAGGGTGACGGCCAGCACCATCATGGTGGAGCGCCCCAGCCCGGTGCGGGGCCCCTCCGCCTGTCTGCTCTTCTGGTGGAGATGGGGAATGAGATGATCCAGCCCCAGCAGGAAGAGAATGCCCGCCCAGAAGCCGATGACCGCCGGCCCAAAGGCCCATACCCCCGCCCCGGCGGACTGCTCCATGGCGGGAATCAGCAGGCTCCAGATGGACGCGGCCACCATCACGCCGGAGGCGAAGCCGGTGAGCTCCCGCTGCACCCGGTCCCCCAGCCCCCGCTTCAGGAAAAGAGCGCAGGCGGCGCCCAGGCAGGTGCCTGCAAAGGGGAGCAGCAGGCCATAAATCACGGGTATATCCATCGCCCGGCTCAGTCTTCCGCCCGCTCCGGCCCGCTTCCGTGCCGCCCGCAGCAGGGCCCGCCGTGATGCCCTCCGCAGGGGCAGCCCCCCTCCGGGTCGCGGGGGTCCAGGTGCGGGAGATCCACCCGCACGGCGCTCTCCCGCACATCCATCTGGTTCCGTTGTTCCAGCATCTCGCGCCCTCCTTCCAAACCAGCTGATATCATACAGTTCCCTGGTGGTTAGCCGCAACTAACCGCTGGAGAAATTATAGCGCCGAACGGATCCATTGTCAAGGAATAAACTGCTGCGGGACGGCAGAGTTCTCCTGTGGAAGTCTGACATGATTCTCGTTGTCCCAATTCTTTTGTGTGTTCCCGCCTCCGCAGGAGGCAGAAACACCAGGAAGAATTTTGAACCCGGGAACACAAAAGGGAATTGGGAGTTCTCTTTTGGAAAAGCACACAGCATGGTTCGTACCTCGGTTTATATCTCCGTTCGCTCTGGATTGGCAAACGGAAGATCAGCCCGCCGGCTCCAAATGGAACCGGCGGGCTGATTGTTGTGGGGAGAGGAGGAGCAAGGAAGCGGGTGGAGGTTTCGCCGCCCTTGGGCGGAACCGGAACGGAGCGGACTTTGCGACGACGAAGCCCCCCGCCCTTGCCTTTTTAGGCGCTGTCCCGTATAATGAGCTTGTCTGAAATTCTGCGCCGTTCTGGTGCGATAGGGGGCTTGTGCTGTGGGCTTTTTTGATGATGATGAATTTGAAACTTTATTGGCAGAGTCAAATAAATTCAAGCCGCAGGAACTCAACGAGGCCAATGTCCAGGCCATCTTCCATCGGTGTGTATCAAAAGATTATAGTTCAGAAACGCTTTGGAGTGACATCTGGTTACCAACAGAAAGAACAGATTTAAGAACGATATTTTTTGTGAAAGACATTGTTTTGAAGAACAAAAAATCCATACAGTATTTATTTGGCCAGTTAGCTGCCGTCCATGAAAGAAAAA
>CALWXH010000103.1 GCA_944385465.1 uncultured Oscillospiraceae bacterium
CCTCTTTCATGATAAGAATAAATCCGAACCCATTGCCAACCGGCGCAAGGTTCGGATTTATTCGTTGTGGTGGACCCGAGGGGAGTCGAACCCCTGTCCGAAAGCATATTCACAGGAACTTCTCCGAGCGCAGACGGTCTATTGCATTCCCTCACCCTGACGTTGGCCGACACACTTCAGGGATCAGTAGAGTCATGATGCGTGGTACGGTCAACTCTTTCCGCACGCACGGGCACCACTCATTTCACGCCCAAACCCGGCTCGTGGTCCTTCCGGGCAGGACGGCCGCATTAAGCAGCGGCGAGAACTACGTTATTGTCGTCGTTCTTTAATTTATAAGTGCCCATTTTAAGGATGTTAGGCGCATCCGCTCGCTATTCCTGCTTCAACACCCCCGTCGAAACCAGTACGGGCCCTCGTCGGAGCAGATTCCATATCGCTCATCCTGCCGCAAGCGGCAGGCATCGCTCATTCCATAGCTCCTCCTCCCCAAAGCAGACCCGCTGCGCTGGGCTCTGTTTTGGTTGCTGACGGCTGCGCCGTCAGCAGTGAAGAGCGGATAGTGTATTGCGTATCCCTTCCCCGCGCGAACCATTGCTCCGGGTTTGCGCAGGGAAGGGGAGAGTGTGTGCGCTGCTGCTTGCACCGGCTCAGACGCTCAAACCTTCTCCGGTTCGGGATAGTCCACGCCGAAGGTGTCCACGGTGACCGACTTCATCCGCTGGGCGGTGAGGGGTTTGTCGTTGTAGTCGCGCTCGGCGCCCACAATGGCGTCGGCCACCTCCATGCCCTCGATGACCTTGCCGAAGGCGGCGTAGGCCCCGTCCAGGTGAGGGGCCTTTTCCACCATGATGAAGAACTGGCTGCCGGCGGAGTCGGGGCGCATGGTTCGGGCCATGGACAGCACGCCCCGGTCATGGGCCAGGTTGTTGGGGAAGCGGTTCTGGGTGAACTCGCCCTTGATGGCGTAGCCCGGGCCGCCCATGCCGGTGCCGTCGGGGCAGCCGCCCTGGATCATGAAGCCGGGGATGACCCGGTGGAAGGTCAGGCCGTTGTAAAAGCCCTTGCTGACCAGGGAGATGAAGTTGTTTACGGTATTGGGGGCCACGTCGGGATAGAGCTCGGCTTTCATCACGCCGCCGTCCTCCATCTCAATGGTGACAATGGGATTCTGGGTCATGGTAAAACACTCCTTATATCTAATGTAGATGGGATGGGGATGGGGGAGAGGGTCAGTATCTGCCCCGGGCCATGCGGTCCATCTCCCGCTTGGCGTCCCGCTGGGCGGCGGCCTCCCGCTTGTCGTAGAGCTTCTTGCCCTTGGCCAGGGCGATCTCCACCTTGACCCGGGGGCCGGAGAAGTACAGGGACAGGGGGATGATGGCGTAGCCGTCCTGCTGGGCTTTGGCCTGGAGCTTCCAGATCTCCCGCTTGTGGACCAGCAGCTTGCGGGTGCGCCGGGGATCCTTGTTGAAGATGTTGCCCTTCTCATAGGGGGAGATGTGCATCCCGTAGAGATAGAGCTCCCCGTCCTTCACCGCGCAGAAGGAGTCCTTCAGGTTGACGCTGCCCTGGCGGATGGACTTGACCTCCGTGCCCGCCAGTTCGATGCCCGCCTCCAGCTTGTCCTCGATGAAGTAGTCGTGAAACGCCTTGCGGTTGGCGGCGATCTGCTTTACGCCGGATTTGGCCATCTGGGCACCTCCTTTCCGCCGTGGGAACCAGTATAGCACGAAACCGGGCCCACTGCAAGGGGAGAGTTTGGGGAAGGGGGGAGAGTGAAGAGTGAAGAGTGAAGAGTGAAGAGTGGAGAGTGGAGAGTGGAGAGTGAAGATGTGAGGAGTTGGGAGTGGGGAGTGAAGATGTGGGGAGTCGGGAGTGAGGAGGGGAGAGGGGCTTCGGCGTTGGGAACGCCCCGGGCTCCAGGGCCTGATTTCTCAGGAAAAAAGCGTGAAAATCCCTTGACGGCACCCATTGCTTATGCTATAATTCCAAATTGCGCTGATATGCCAAGAAGGAGGGGTGCCCGATGCTGACGCAGCTGGAACAAGGGGCGAAGGTAGCGGGCGCCAAGCAGGCACGCCGTGCCCTTCAGGACGGAAGGGCAAAGGCCCTGTTCCTGGCGCGCAATGCCGATCCCGACCTCACGCAGCCCCTGGAGCAGCTGGCCCAGGACCATCAGGTTCCGGTCTGCTGGATTGACACCATGGCGGAGCTGGGCCGGGCCTGCGGTATCGCCGTGGGGGCCGCCGTGGCGGCGCTGCTGTGATTTTTTCCGGTTTTAGCGAATAACCTTCGGGAAATTCGTTAAAATATAATTTCATGGAAAGGAGGAACATCATGCCTACTTTTAACCAACTGGTTCGCAAGGGCCGGGAGAAGAGCGTGTACAAGTCCAACTCCCCCGCCATGCAGCATGGCCTGAACACTCTGAAAGGGAAGGAGACCAATCTCCCCTCTCCTCAGAAGCGCGGTGTGTGCACCGTGGTGCGTACCTTCACCCCCAAGAAGCCCAACTCCGCTCTGCGGAAGATCGCCCGTGTGCGCCTGACCAACGGCTACGAGGTCACCGCCTACATTCCCGGCGAGGGCCACAACCTGCAGGAGCACTCCGTGGTCATGATCCGTGGCGGCCGTGTGAAGGACCTGCCCGGCGTGCGTTACCACATCATCCGCGGTACTCTGGATACCCAGGGCGTCAACGGCCGTATGCAGGCCCGCTCCAAGTACGGTGCCAAGAGACCCAAGGCCGGCAAGGGCGACACCAAGAAGTAATTTTCTT
>CALWXH010000104.1 GCA_944385465.1 uncultured Oscillospiraceae bacterium
CGCTGAGTGTGCCCGACCAGAAGAACGTGCTGGAATGCGCCCTGGAAGCGGGGATCTACATCCCCCACCTGTGCCACCACCCGGACCTGCCGGAGAACGGGTCCTGCCGGATGTGCATCGTGGAGGTGGAGGGGCAGGAGGGCGTGGTGCAGTCTTGCCTGCTCAAGGCAAAGGACGGCATGGTCATCCGCACCAAGAGCGACCGGCTGAACAAGCTGCGCACCCTGGCCCTGGAGCTGCTGCTGGCCGGCCACCCGGAGGACTGCTCCACCTGCCCGAAGTACGGCAACTGCGAGCTGCAGACCCTCATCCAGTACATCGGCGCCAACAACGCCCGGATGCGGCCCCGGAACCGGGGCATGAAGTCCGAGGAGGGCAACCCCCTGCTCATCCACGACATGAACCGGTGCGTCCTGTGCGGCCGCTGCGTGCGGGCCTGCCGGGATCTGCGGGGCGTGGGCATCCTGGACTACCGGAAGAAGGACCTGGAGACCTACGTGGGCACCCTGCACAACAAGCTGCTGGCCGACGCGGACTGCCGCTTCTGCACCGCCTGCGCCGAGGTGTGCCCCACCGGCACCATCCGGGACAAGAAGCAGATGATCGGCATGAAGCGGGAGGACGCCATCGTCCCCTGCCGGGCCACCTGCCCCGCCCACACCGACATCCCCCGGTACATCCGCTTTGTGAAAGAGGGCAACTACGACGCGGCCGCCGCCGTCATCCGGGAGTCCGTCCCCTTCCCCAAGGCCTTGGGCTATGTGTGCACCCACGCCTGCGAGGGGGAGTGCAAGCGGGGCGAGGTCAATGAGCCCATGTCCATCCGGAACATCAAGCGGTACGCCGCCGAGCACGACACCGGGAAGTACTGGAAGGGCAAGGGCAAGCAGCTGCCCTACACCGGCAAGCGGGTGTGCGTGGTGGGCGGCGGGCCGGCGGGGCTCACCGCGGCCTACTACCTGCGCAAGCAGGGCCACCAGGTCACCCTGAAGGAGGCCCTGCCCACCGTGGGCGGCATGATGTCCTACGGCATCCCCTGCTACCGCCTGCCCCGGGAGATCGTGGCGGAGGAGGCCCAGGTCATCGAGGACCAGGGGGTGGTCTTTGAGACCAACTGCCGGGTGGACAGGCCGGCGGAGCTGCTCCAGGAGTACGACGCGGTGCTCATGGCCATCGGCACCCACCAGGGGGTGCGGCTGCCCATCCCCGGCAGCCAGCTGCCCGGGGTGCTGCTGAACATCGACTTTCTGCGCCAGGCCAGCCTGGGCCAGAAGACCGGCATGGGCAAGCGGGTGGTGGTCCTGGGCGGCGGCAGCGTGGCCTTTGACTGCGCCCGCACCGCCGTGCGCCTGGGGGCCGAGGAGGTCCACCTGGCCTGTCTGGAGGCCCGGGAGGTGATGACCGCCGACGAGGAGGAGATCGTCCAGGGCCAGGAGGAGGGCGTCCACGTCCACCCCGCCCAGACCTTCGAGCGCATCACCGGCGAGGGGCACGTCACCGGCGTGGACTTCATGAATGTGCGCTCCTTCACCTTCGATGAGAACCGCCGGGCCATCATCGAGAAGGAGGAGGGCAGCGAGCACCACATCGAGGCGGACACCGTCATCTTCGCCACCGGCCAGCGGGCCGAAATCGGCGAGGAGGCCGGCCTCACCCTGGGCCGGGCCAACTCCATCGCCGTGGGCGAGCGCTCCCTGGCCACCAGCGTACCTGGGATCTTCGCCGCCGGCGACGCGGTGTACGGCACGAAATCCGTCATCCAGGCCATCGCCTCGGGCAAGGAGGCGGCGGCGGAGATCGACCGGTTCCTGGGTGGCGACGGGGATCTGAAGGAAGTGCTGGCCCCGGTGGAGCCCGCCTCCCCCAGGCTGGGGTGGATGGAGCACTTCAGCCGGCTGGAGCGCCGGGAGCCCCAGGTGAAGGGGGCCGAGGAGCGGGAACACAACTTTGCGCTGTTCGACTTCGGCATCTGCGACGGCGACATCTGCGGCGAGGCCAGCCGCTGCCTGCAGTGCGACCTGCGCCTGCAGATCCACCGTCCCCGGCTGTGGACGGATTTTGAGAACCAGGAGGCGAGTGAGTCATGACAACCCTGAGCCGCGAGGAAATTTACGAGAAGGCCGGACATCTGCGGGAATTCGGCGTGTACAACGAGCCTCTGACCCAGCGGTGGCGGCGGGTGGAGGAGGAGCGCTGGCTCCAGGACACCCCCATCTGCGCCGTGGCCGGGCTGAACAACATGGACACCGACGGCGCGCTGCTGGAGCTGCTGCGGCAGAATCCCCAGGACGTGATGGCCGGGCTGGAGCTGGCGGCCATCGCGGTGAACGCCGAGGGGAAGGTGCTGGTGCTTCCGGAAGAGGAAAAGGCGCTGGGAGAGAGCCTGGCGGAGCTGGCCGCCCGGTACGGCGTGGAGCTGGAATACGGCATGGTGAACGCCCGGCAGTACCGGGGCAGCGCGGTGCACCACATTGAGACCATGATCGCCCTGGCCCAGACGGTGGAGGGCCGGTATCAGCCGGGCACCTGGGTGGCGGTGCGCAAGGGCGGGCAGACCAGCCCTCTGCGCCGGGTAGAATACGGCGCCACCGTGGCCGACGTGCTGGGGGAGGACGCCCAGGGCCTGCGGGCCTTCGCCCTGGGCCGGGCGCTGTACGCCGCCGGCAGCCTGGGCATGGCCATCCAGCCGGACACCAATCTGGGCAACGGGGTGATCACCCTGTACCCGGACAGCTGCTGCATCATCCACGAGGCGGAGCAGGTGCTGCTGGACGAGCGGCAGCGCAGCTGCGGCAAGTGCACCTTCTGCCGGGAGGGGCTGATCCAGCTGCACACCATGACGAAGGAGATCACCCAGGGCAAGGGCAAGGGCGAATACCTGGACATGATGGAGGAGATCGGCCAGGCCATGGTGTTCTCCACCCCCTGCTCCGTGGGGCAGACCGGCAGCCGGTTCACCCTGGACGCCATGTCCCTGTTTGCCGAGGAGTATGAGGACCACATCAAGCGCCGCAAGTGCAAGAACAACGTGTGCTCCGCCTTCACCTCCATCTACATCGACCCCAGCCTGTGCCAGGGCTGCGAGGACTGTGTGGACGTGTGTCCCGAGGACTGCATCGAGGGCAAGGCCGGCTACATCCACATGATCGACGACTTTGACTGCACCAAGTGCGGCAAGTGCATCGACGCCTGCGACTACGACGCCATCGTCCGCTCCTCCGGCCG
>CALWXH010000105.1 GCA_944385465.1 uncultured Oscillospiraceae bacterium
CACGGGGTGGACGAGGTCACCATTATGGACTCCGCCGGCACCATGCACCCCGCCGATGCCGGAGCATATGTGGAGGCTCTGAAGGCCCGCATCAAGATCCCAGTGGGCTTCCACTGCCACAACAACCTGGGGCTCAGCGCCGCCAACGCCCTGGCCGCGGCAGAACACGGGGCAGACATCCTGGACTGCGGCCTGCTGGGCATGGCCCGCAGCGCCGGCAACATGCCCACCGAGCTGGCGGTGGCCCTGATGCACCAGCAGGGGAAGGCCCTGGACGTGGACCTGTATACCCTGCTTCAGTTTGAGGATCAGGAGCTCATCCCCGCCATGGAGAAGGAGGGCTACCACACCCCCCTGAAGCCCAAGGACCTGATTCTGGGCTACAGCGGCGCCCACTCCTCTTTTATGAAGACCTTCAAGTCGGTGGCTCAGGACTGCGGTGTGGATCTGTACCGCCTGATCGTGGAGACCTCCAAGCTGGACCGCAAGGCCCCCACCGAAGCCCTCATGCGCCAGGTGGCCGCCCAAATCAAGGGGGCAGCAAAATGAAAATCGCATTGGCTGGACCCTATCCCGTCGGAACCCTGGAACAATTTCAAGCGCTTCTCCCGGATCAGACGTTCTTCTCCGTGGAAAGCCAGGAGGACTATGAGGCCCTCACCGATGTGGACTGCATCATCGTCCGCGTCCTGAAAACCCCGGAAGCCGTTCTGGCCAACAAGCCCAATCTGAAGGCGGTGATCCGCTGGGGGGCCGGGTACGACTCGGTGGACGTCCAGGCCGCCGGCCGCCGGGGGATTCCCGTTCTCAACACCCCGGGGGTCAACGCCTACGCCGTGGCTGAGCTGGCTCTGGGCATGATGATCACCTTGAACCGCAAAGTCCTGGGCTACTGGAACAACGTCCAGCAGGGCAACTGGGACCGAGGCGCGTTTGCCTCCCTGTCTCTGAACCACAAGACCGTGGGCATCGTAGGCGGCGGAAACATCGGCCGCCGGGTGGCCGCTCTGGTCCAGGCCCTGGGAGCCCAGGTGGTCTACTACGACGCCTTCCGCCTGCCTCCGGAGCGGGAGCAGGAGCTGCACATGACCTACGCCCCTCTGGAGGAGCTGCTGGAGCAGGCCGACCTGGTCTCCCTCCACGTCCCCCTGCTGGACAGCACCCGCCACATCATCGGGGCGGAGCAGCTTGCACGCATGAAGCCCACCGCCTGCCTGGTGAATACCGCCCGGGGCGGACTGGTGGACGACACCGCGCTGCTCCAGGCCCTCCAAAAGGGACAGTTGGCCGGCGCGGGCCTGGACTGTGTGGAGGACGAGGCCTCCCCCGTCACCAAGGGCCTGATGGACGCCCCCAACGTGCTCATCACCCCCCATATCGGCGGGTCCACCGCCGACCTGGCCGACGCCATGATCCCGGAAATTATAAAAATCATCCGCAATCTCATTGCTGGAAGGAGGAGTGACCATGTAGTGAATCAAAACTTTCTTTCCGCATAGTGTACCGAATCAAAAAGCAATTCCACACAATGACAGAAAATATTAGGAGGGAAACATATGGATCCAATGATACTGGCCGTAGCAATTATGGCCATCACGGTTCTGGGTTTTATTTTTGAGCCGCTTCCCCTGGTCGTCATCAGTATCGCAGCCTCGCTGGTATACGCCTTTACTGGCCTGATTGATATGGGCGACGTGTTCGCCAGCTATGGCACGAACACCAATATTCTAATGATCGCTATGATGGTAATCGGTTCTTCTCTGTTTCATTCCGGAATCAGCGAGCTCATTGGCGTCAAGATGGCGTCCGTTACCGGCAAGAGCGAGCGGAAGGCAATTCTGGTTACAATGCTTGCGTCCTGTGCACTCAGCTCCGTTTGTACTAATATCGGTGTCATGACAGCGCTGGCTCCGCTGGTCACCGCTATGTGCCTGGCCGCAGGGATCTCTCCCAGCAAAGCGCTTCTTTCTCTGCTGTTCGGCGCCCAGCTGGGCGGCTTTAATACGCTGGTGGGCGTGCCTTCCAATGTGCTGTCCAGTGGTCTTCTGGAAAGCGCCGGATATGAGGGCTTCGGCCTATTTGACATCACTCCCTTCGGCCTGTGCCTGTGCGCTGTGGGCATGGTCTATTTTACCTTGTTCGGCTCAAAGATGCTGCGGGACACCGGCTACATCCCGGAGTTTGCCCAGACAGAGCGCAAGCCCCTGAACAAGAGAAAGGCCATTATTTCCTGTACGACTCTGTTCTGCGTGCTGGTATTGTGTGCCCTCGACCTGGATGTGCTGCCCATGCACATTGCAGCTGTGATCGGCGCTTTGATTATCGTGGGCACCAAATGCATGACCGCGCAGGAGGCGTTCCGCGCCATCGATTGGAACTGCCTGTTCCTGATGGGCTCTCTGTCTGCCGTGTCCACCGGTCTTCAGAACAGCGGCGTGGGCAATGTAGTGGCCGATTTTGCCCTGAATATCCTTGGAGACAACCCCAGCCCCCTGATGATTACAACCGTTTTGTTCATTGCGGTAGGCGGACTGACACAGTTGATTTCCAACACGGCGACGATCCTGCTGTTCATCTCTTTGTGCTCGACCGTGAGCAATACGCAGCTTTCAGTCGAGTTGGTGAGGATCGTTTCTGTTCCCTGGCCAACTCCATAGCAGAGGCGATGATCTGATGGAAATTCCGTACGGTCTTGGGACTCAGGCCCTTGCTCTGCTTCCTGCTCTCGATCCGCTCTACTCTGCCGCTGCTGAGCAGCTTCTTGTAGAACTTCTGCAAATCCAGAGAAGTGAGTTTGCACAGTGAAATCTTGCCGAAGTGGGGCTTGATGTGGTTGTTGATATAGCCTCGGTAGGTCTGGTGGGAGGAGGGTCTCACCTTCACTTTGGTATAGTTCTCGAACCAGATATCCATCCATTCTCCCACCGTGTGTTGCTTCGATCTCACTGGGGCGACCTGCTTTCCCCTCTATGGCCTGCTTCAGCTTAGCTCTGGCCTCCGCCTGAGTCCGGCCCAGGACATTTCGGTAGATAGCCCTGCCTGTCTATTGCTAATAGCAGTCCTAGTCAGGATTTTATACCATCGTAAAATTTAATCATTGAACTTCCTATACATATACACTTTTCACATTTGCGATTGTCACCTAGGAAATCGGGTGTCCGATAACAGAAATAGAGTTTTATTTCCATGTGGGAATGATCATGTTAACTCTGTCGTTGAACTCAGATATTAGGGGAATGTACACTCAAACATAACGTTCTCAATCTCTGCCGCATAGTCCCCAACAGGGCGACAGAATAGTTTTTCAGGGGAGGCATTCGTTTCTGCCACATGTCGGTCTACAGGACAAACAGGGAAGGAAGTAACGTTGGCCTCGATCGCTGAGATGTTTCTTCGTTACAGAATTGCCGATTTGGGTAATAAATGATTTGAATATATCAAACT
>CALWXH010000106.1 GCA_944385465.1 uncultured Oscillospiraceae bacterium
GATTTCGAGTCAGGCCCGTTATGACCACTTCGATACCGCTCCCTATATGCTCAACCGCTGTTTTTCCTCGCTTTTTTTCGGTGAAAAAGGGCTTTGGAAAGAACTGACGGAAAGAACAGCAAACTTATTCAATTTTCGAACCGGGTAAAACCCGCATGGTTACAAGGTTTTTGGTGGACGAAACGGACAGCTCCCCGCAAGATTTCGAGTCAGCCCCGTTATGACCACTTCGATACCGCTGCAAGAGACCGCGCCCGGCCGGCAGCTTCTCCGCCGTGGCGCACTGAATACGATACATGATTTTCTCTTTCTTGTCAATTCCCATTTGCCTCCGGCGGCCGCCGGAGGCAAATGGGCTTTTCCGATTCAGCGGATGACCACTTTCTCCTGCCACTTTCCGCTGCGATAGCGCCAGATGTAGATCACCATGCGGAAGGCCCAGTCGGCAAACCACGCGATCCAGACGCCGATGAGGTTGAAATGGAACACGCGGCACAGCAGTAGGCCGCCGCCCACCCGGAACACCCACATGGACACCGCCGCCACCGTGGCGGAAAACTGCACGTCTCCGGCGGCCCGCATCCCGTAGGGCATGGTGAAGGCCAGCACCCAGATCAGGCACTTGACGATGGAAATGAGGATAATCAGCTGCAGGGTGAGCTGGGAGCTCTCCGCCGACATGCCGGACACCCGGGTAATCAGCGGCGTCAGGGCGCATACCACGGCGGACATGACGATCACCGAAACCTCGGACACGCCGCAGAACACCTTGGTGTAATGCTTTGCCTCGTCCACCCGGTGGGCGCCCATGCACTGCCCCGCCACCGTGAGCAGGCCGATGCCGATGGCCTGGCCGGGCATCACCGCCACCAGGTCCAGCATCTGGGTCATGGCCTGGGCGGCCATAGCCGCGGTGCCCAGGGTGGAGACGGTGGACTGCACCACCAGCTTGCCCAGCTGGAACATGGAGTTTTCCACCCCCGTGGGAATCCCCACCTTCAGCACCATGCCGATCATGGCGCGGTTGGGCCGGATCTTCCGGTAGTCCCGGATGGAGATGTTCAGCTTTCTGCTGCGCAGCATGCCCATGAGCACAAAGGAGCTGATGACCCGGGCAATGAGGGTGGACAGGGACGCGCCCACCACGCCCATGCTCATGCCGTAGATCATCACCGCGTTGGCGCAGATGTCAAACACATCCGAGCAGGCGACGACCACCATGGGCTGGGTGGCGTGGCCGTCGGAGCGGAAGATGGCCGCGGAGGTCTGCTGCAGGGCCAGGAAGGGATAGGACAGCGCGGTGTAAAGAAAATAGTCCTCCGCCTGTTCCAGCACGATCGGCTCTGCGCTGCCGAAGATCAGGTGGAGCAGCTGGCTGCGGAACACCAGGCAGAACACCGCCAGCACCAGCCCTACCCCCACGCTGACCAGCAGCACCTGCCGGGCGGCGGTGTTGGCGTTTTCCGTCTCGTGGCGGCCGAGATACTGCGCGCACACGATGACGCCCCCCGCCGCCAGGGCGGAGAGCAGGTTGAGCACCAGCGTGTTGATGGAGTCCACCAGCGCCACGGCGGAAATGGCGGACTCTCCCACGCCGGTGACCATCATGGTGTCGGCAATCCCCATGATTCCCGACAAAATCTGCTCCAGAATCAACGGGATCAGCAGCGCGACAATCTGTCGACGGGTGAACAGCAAACAGGTCTCCCCTTTCCCACAAAAGCCACCCCCTGACGGCAGTTCCGGCCGTCAGGGGGCGGCAGTCTGAATGTTTGTTTCACGGCGGCAGCCCGCTCAGCCCCGCAGATAGGCCGTGGTCTCGTCCGCCCGGGCCCGGGCGTGGTCGAGCCCCTGCTGCCACAGGGCGTGGATTTTCACCTGGTCCCGCTCCGTGCGGGAAAACCCCTCGGTGCAGTCCGGGGCGTATACCAGCACCTTTCCCTGGCGCTCCGCCTCAAACAGCTGGGCCCGGCACTGGTCATAGGCCGCCGCCCGGCGCTCCATCACTTCCAGGAATCTGGGATACCGGCGGTACACCCGGCGCATCAGGCCCAGAAAACGGTCGGGCTGGCGGTGAAACTCCCGCTCCCGGGTGAGGACCACCACCACCCGGTCGCACCCCATCTCCAGGGCGCGTTTCCACGGAATAGGGTCGGCCACGCCGCCATCCAGGCACTTCATCCCCTGGTAGTCAAAGATGGGAAAGAGCAGCGGCATGGCGCAGGTGGCGCGCAGCAGGGTGAACTGCTGGTCTGACTCATCCACGGGGAAATAGGCCGGTTTGCCCGTCTCCAGATCCGTGACCACCGCCTCCGCCAGGCCGGGCCAGCGGTCCAGGGCGGCATAGTCGTAGGGCACCAGCTTGTTGGGGATGTCATCATAGACAAAATCCAGGCCGAAATAGCAGTGCCGGTTTCCCGGGCGCAGCATATTCCCAAAGCCCATATAGCGCCTGTCGTTGGCGTACCGGGTGACGATCTCCAGGTTGCGCCCGAACTGCCTGGACAGAAAGCTCACCCCGTAGGCGATGCCCGCCGAGACCCCCACCACATAGTCAAATTCCAGGCCGGCCTCCAGCAGCCCGTCGCACACACCGCTGGAATAGATGGTGCGCAGGGCGCCTCCCTCCAGCACAAGACCACGCTTCATTTCCCGTTTCCCCTCCCGTCCGGGGCCGTCCGGGCGGGGAAGCCGCGCCGGAACGCCATCACATTTTTCATTGTTTCTGGGAGAACCAGGCACGATCCGCGTCATTTTTCTCCGTTTCGCCGACTTATTATAGAACTACAGTTCAGAAATAGCAAGGGAAAGTCGGCCTCACCCCCTCTGTTCTTGACCGTTTCCTGACATTTCGTGTACAATGACACAAATCGCCGGAAAACCGCCTTTTGCTTTTTGTGCATCTTGACTTTACATGTTTCATGAAGTATAATTTGGAAGTAACAGAATGATCGCCGCGGTCGGATCGCTCCGGCAGAGGCAAAATTCACAACAGAGCAACGAGGATCTGGAGGTACACGCCATGAAACAGTCAGAGCAACTCAAAGCGGCCCTGGAACGGTTCAGTATGGGCGAAAGCCGCGACGCCTACCGGTTTATGGGCTGTCATCGTCAGGTGCGAAAAGGCCAGAAGGGCTTTGTCTTCCGCGTCTGGGCCCCCCACGCCAGGAGCGTGCGGGTATCCGGCAGCTTTAACGACTGGGCTCAGGACTCCCCGCCCATGGAGCACATCGGCTCCGGCATCTGGGAGCTGTTCCTCCCTGGCATCCAGGTCTACGACGAGTACAAGTACTATATCGAGCGGCCCGACGGATCCTTTGTCTTCCGGGGCGACCCCTATGGATTCCACACCTGCACCCGCCCTGGCACCGCCTCCAAGGTCTATGATCTGGACGGCTTCCAGTGGACAGATGGCAACTACCGCCGGGCCAAGGCCAGACGGAAGGCGGTCAGCAGCCCAATCAATATCTACGAGCTGCACCTGGGCTCCTGGAAGCTCCACGAGGACGGCAACCCCCTCACTTACGAAGAGGCCGCCCATGAGATCGTGAAGTATGTCACCGACATGGGCTACACCCACATCGAGCTGCTGCCCATCAGCGAGTATCCCTACGACCCCTCCTGGGGCTACCAGGTCACCGGCTATTACGCCCCCACCTCCCGGTACGGAACCCCCAAGGACTTCATGAAGTTTGTGGACATCTGCCACAACGCCGGCATCGGCGTCATTGTGGACTGGGTGGGCGCCCACTTCCCCAGGGACGAGCAGGGCCTGTTTGAGTTTGACGGCGACTGCTGCTACGAGCCCAGCGACCCCCTGCGCAAGGAGCACCCGGACTGGGGCACCCGCATCTTCGACTACGGCCGGTATGAGGTGCGCTCCTTTCTCATCTCCAATGTGCTGTACTGGCTGGATCTGTATCACATCGACGGCATCCGGGTGGACGCGGTGGCCTCCATGCTCTATCTGGACTACGGGCGCCGGGGCGGCGAGTGGCGGCCCAACAAGGACGGTGGCAACATCAATCTGGACGCCGTGAAATTCCTGCAGGACATGAACGCCGCGGCCTTCACCTTTGACCCCACCGTGCTGATGATCGCCGAGGAGTCCACCGCCTTCCCCATGGTCACCAAGCCGGGGTACGACGGCGGCCTGGGCTTTGGTTTCAAGTGGAATATGGGCTGGATGCACGACATGATCGACTACATGTCCACCGACCCCCTGTTTCGCAAGGGCCGGCACAACAACATCACCTTCTCCCTCACCTACGCCTTCTCGGAGAACTTCATCCTGCCCCTGTCCCATGACGAGGTGGTCCACGGCAAATGCTCCCTCATCAACAAGATGCCCGGGGACTATGACATGAAGTTCCAGAACCTGCGGGCCTTCTACGGCTACATGATGACCCATCCGGGCAAGAAGCTGCTGTTCATGGGCGGCGAGTTCGGCCAGTTCATCGAGTGGGATTTCCAGAAGCAGCTGGACTGGTTCCTGCTGGACTACGACAAGCACCGTCAGCTCCAGCAGTATGTGAAGGACCTGAACCACTACTACCTGGACCATCCCGCCCTGTGGCAGAACGATGCCGACTGGCAGGGCTTCCAGTGGATCGCCTGTGATGACGCCGCCCAGAGCGTCATCTCCTTCCGCCGGGTGGACGCCAAGGGCCACGAGGTGGTTGTGGTGTGCAACTTCTGCCCTGTAGAGCGCAAGAAGTACCGCATCGGCGTGGAGAAGTCCGGCGTCTACAAGCCCGTCATGTCCAGCGACGCGGCCAAATACGGCGGAACCGGCGTGCGTCTGCGCTCCGTCACCGCCAAGGCCGTCCCCATGCACGGCAGAAAGTATTCCGTGGAGCTGACCCTCCCCCCCATGTCCACCGTGTTCTATGAGCGGCAGGCCGGGGCCGGCAAGAGCGCCAAGCGGTCCGCTCCCGTTTCCAAGGAAAACAGTTCGCACGATGCCGCCGCGCCCAAGCGTGCGCCGGCCAAGGAGGAGGCTGGGGACAAGAAGTAAGTGTCAGATTTACCGTTCGCGCAGCGGCGCAAATTTCAAGCAGTATTACTATAGGGGGGCTTCATTGTGATTGAACGAAAAAAAGATTGCATCGCCATGCTTCTGGCCGGCGGCCAGGGCAGCAGACTGTATGTGCTGACCCAGGATACCGCGAAACCCGCGGTGCCCTTCGGCGGCAAGTACCGCATCATCGACTTTCCCCTGTCCAACTGCGTCAACTCCGGCATTGATACCGTGGGTATCCTCACCCAGTATCAGCCCCTGGAGCTGAACGACTACATCGGCAACGGCCAGCCCTGGGACCTGAACCGCAACTTCGGTGGCGCCCACGTGCTTCCGCCCTACACCAAGACCAGCAACAACCAGTGGTACAAGGGCACGGCCAACGCCATCTATCAGAACATCCCCTTCATCGAGCGCTACAATCCGGAATATGTGCTCATCCTCTCCGGCGACCACATCTACAAGATGGACTACAACAAGATGCTCCAGTTCCACAAGGACAAGGGCGCGGAGTGCACCATCGCGGTGATCACCGTGAGCAACGAGGACGCCACCCGCATGGGCATCATGAGCACCGACGCCAACCAGGCCATCACCGAGTTCGAGGAGAAGCCCGCCCACCCCAAGAGCAATCAGGCCTCCATGGGCGTGTACATCTTCACCTGGGACGTGCTCAAGCAGTACCTGGTGGCCGATGAGGCCGATCCCGAGTCCGAGAACGACTTCGGCAAGAACGTCATTCCCGCCTTCCTGCGGGACGGCCGCAAGATGTTCGCCTATCCCTTCGAGGGCTACTGGAAGGACGTGGGCACCCTGGGCAGCCTGTGGGACGCCAACATGGACCTGCTGGATCCCAAGGATCCCCTGGACATGCGCAACCCCCACTTCAAGGTCTATGCCCGGAACTACGCCAGCCCCTCCAGCATGCTGGCCCCCGGTTCCAAGGTGACCAACTCCTTCGTGGCCGAGGGCTGTGAGATCTACGGCACGGTGGAGAACTCCGTGCTGTACACCGGCTGCGTGGTGGAGGCCGGCGCGGTGGTCACCGGGGCGGTGGTCATGCCCAACACCGTGATCAGAAGCGGCAGCAGCGTCAACTACGCCATCGTCGGCGAGCAGTGCGTTATCGAGTCCGGCGTCACCATCGGCGACCGGCCCGAGCACTGCGTGGGCGGTGAATGGGGCATCAGCGTGGTGGGCCACAAGCGCACCATCACCACGGGCACCGTCATCAAGCCCAAGGAAATCGTTTGAGGGAGGCGAGCACAATGAAAATGACTGGTATTATCTTCTCTGAGATGTACAATGACGAACTAAACGCCTTTACCCATGACCGGAACATGGCTGCCATCCCCTTCGGCGGGCGTTATCGTCTCATCGACTTCACCCTGTCCAACATGGTCAACTCCGGCATCACCAACGTCGGCGTGCTTGCCAAGCAGCACTATCACTCCCTGATGGACCACCTAGCCAACACCCAGGAGTGGGATCTGAACCGGAAAAACGGCGGGCTGCTGCTCCTCCCCCCCTTCGCCACCGAGAACTTTAACCAGATCCACCGGGGCAAGCTGGATGAGCTGCGCAACGCCCTGGACTATCTCCAGGGCGCCGCCACCCCCTATGTGCTCCTGGCCAGCGCCCACACGCTGTGCAACATGGACTACCGCCCCGCGCTGGAGTCCCACATCAACAGCGGCTGCGACATCACCGTGGTGGCCACCAAAGAGGCCGGCGGCGACGCGCCCTTCGCCTTTGTCCTGCTGGCTGACGACACCAACCGCGCCACCGCCTGCGCCCTGGACTACCCCGCCAGCGCCGGCAGCTACGCCGCCACCGGCACCTACATCATCAGCCGGGAGCTGCTCATCCACGTCATCCAGGAGTACACCGCCCAGGGCGCCTACGACCTGGAGCGGGACTTCATCCAGCGCAAGTTCAACCAGGGCCAGCTGTCCATCAACGTCTATGAGTGTCAGGACGTGGTGCTGCGCATCCGCAATGTGGCCGAGTACTTCGCCGCCAACATGAGCCTCACCGACATCAAGGTGCGTCGCTCCCTGTTCCGCTCCGACTCCCCCATCTACACCAAAGTCAACGATGAGGTGCCCACTTATTACGGCATGGACTGCTCCGTGTCCGGCTGTATCATCGCCGACGGCTGCATCATCGAGGGCAACGCGGAGAACAGCGTGCTCTCCCGGGGCGTGCGCATCGGCAAGGGCGCCGTGGTGAAGGACTGCATCATCATGCAGGGCAGCGTGGTGGGCGAAGGCGCCAAGCTGGAGAATGTCATCGTGGATAAATGGGCCACCATCTCCTCCGGCACTGAGCTGAAGGGGCTGGCCTCCGCGCCCGTGATCATCCGAAAGGGAGTGACCGTATGAAAATTCTGCTGGCCGCCAGCGAAGCGGCCCCCTATCTGAAAACCGGCGGCCTGGGCGATGTGGCAGCCGCCCTGCCCAAGGCCCTGAGCGACATCCCCGACGCCGATGTGCGGGTGTTCGTCCCCTACTACAAGGCCATCAAGGACAACCCCGACTTCCACATCGAGTACGTCACCCACTTCTTTGTCCCCCTGTCCTGGCGCAGTGTATACGCCGGCGTATTCAAGGCCACCACGGAGCACGACAACCTCACTTACTACTTCATCGACAACGAGTACTACTTCTACCGGGATGGGGCCTATGGCTATTATGACGACGGCGAGCGCTTCGCCTTCTTCTCCAAGGCCATTCTGGAGGCGCTGCAGTACCTGGACTGGTATCCCGATGTGATCCACGCCAACGACTGGCAGACCGCCCTGGTGCCGGTATTCCTGCGGGCCTTCTACATGGGCCTGCCCGCCTATCAGCCCATCCGCACCCTGTTCACCATCCACAACATGGAGTACCAGGGCAAGGCCCCCAACTCCTTTGTGGATGAGTGCCTGGGCCTGCCGGAGGACTGGAAGAGCACCATGGAGTACGACGGCTGCACCAATGTCATGAAGGCCGCCATCCTGGTGAGCGACCGGGTGAGCACCGTCTCCCGCACCTATGCCTACGAGATTCAGAATCCCTACTATGCCCACGGCCTCCACGAGGTGCTCCAGGCCCACAGCTACAAGCTGTCCGGCGTGGTCAACGGCATCGACACCAAGGTGTACGATCCCGCCACCGACCCGCTGCTCTACGTCAACTACACCGCCGACGAGCCGGAGAAGAAGTTGGAAAACAAGCGCTTCCTCCAGCAGAAGCTGGGGCTGGCCTGCCGGGACGATGTGCCCATGGTCATCATGATCACCCGTCTTGTGGGCCACAAGGGGCTGGATCTGATCCAGGCCGTCATGGACGATCTGATGTGGGACGACATCCAGCTGGTGGTCATCGGCACCGGCGACCGGCAGTACGAGGACATGTTCCGCTATTATGCCGCCCGGTTCTCCCACAAGATGTCCGCCAACATCGTCTTTGACAACACGCTGGCCCATCAGACCTACGCCGGCGGCGACATCGTGCTCATGCCCTCCAAGCAGGAGCCCTGCGGCCTGACCCAGCTCATCGCCATGCGCTACGGCACCATCCCCGTGGTGCGGGAGACCGGCGGGCTGTATGACACCGTCCCCGCCCTGAACCCCGAGACCATGGAGGGGCGCGGCTTCACCTTCAAGACCTATAACGCCCACGACATGCTGGACGCCATCCGCCGGGCCGCCGGCCTCTACCACGACACCCAGCGGTGGGACACCCTGCGCCGCAACGATATGGCCTATGACAGCTCCTGGAAGCATTCCGTGGAGGAGTATTGGCAAATCTATCGTTCCATGGTATAATACCCTGTTCGCATGAGCATCCTGCGCTTCACACCGGCATTTCACCGGTTGGATCGCATCCCGCAAGGACAGCCCGCGTTCGCGGGCTGTCCTTGTGACCGCGCCCTGAACGCATTTTTCCGGTTCAGGGCGGCTGCGGGCCCCCGGCTTGCCCGGCCGGTCTGCCTTTCCAGGCAAGTGCCTCAAAATTGATTGGACGCCGGGGCAGTCCCGGCGGCAAAGGAGTTCACAATGGACGAGAAACAGATTATCAAGTCAATGAACGACATTCTCCTGCTGCGGTACGGCTGCAGTATGGAAAAAGCCTCCCCCCAGCAGATCTACCGCGCCCTGTGCGGCGTGGTCAACGATATGCTGCTGGTCAAAAACTCCGAGTACAGCCGTAAAGTGACCGATCAGCACAGCAAGCAGGTATACTATATGTCCATGGAGTTCCTGGTGGGCACTTCCCTGCGCAACAATCTGTATAATCTGGGCCTGGAGCAGGATTTCACCGCCGCCCTGGCCCATCACGGCATCAACATTCACGATTTGTACGCCATGGAGCCCGACGCCGGGCTGGGCAACGGCGGCCTGGGCCGGCTGGCCTCCTGCTATATGGATTCCGCCGCCAGCCTGAACATGCCCGTCACCGGTTTCTCCATCCGCTATGAGTTCGGCATCTTCAAGCAGAAGATTGTGGACGGCTGGCAGGTGGAATTCCCCGACGACTGGCTGAATATGGGTGATGTGTGGATCAACCCCCGGGAGGACGAGGCCGTGGAGGTCAAGTTCGGCGGCGAGATCCACAGCTGGGACGACAACGGGAAATATCGGGTCGCCCACCTGAACTATCAGTCCGTCATGGCCGTGCCCTATGACATGTTCATCTCCGGCTACCACAGCGGCGCGGTGAACAAGCTCATCCTCTGGGGCGCCAAATCCCCCCGCAGCTTCGACATGTCCGCCTTCTCCCGGGGCGATTACGCCAAGGCCCTAGAGGGGGACACCATGGCCGAGGTCATCTCCAAGGTCCTCTACCCCGCCGACGACCACGAGGCCGGCAAGATCCTGCGCCTGCGCCAGCAGTATCTGCTGGTGTCCGCCTCGGTGCAGAGCATCCTGAAAAAGCATCTGCGGGACTACAAGTCCCTGGACAACCTGGCAGACAAGGTGTCCATCCACATCAACGACACCCACCCCGCGCTGTGCGTGCCCGAGCTGATGCGCCTGCTGGTGGATGAGTATGACTACAGCTGGGATAAGGCCTGGGACATCACCTGCAAGACCCTGTCCTACACCAACCACACGGTGATGAGCGAGGCGCTGGAGCGCTGGAACGAGCAGCTCTTTGCCAAGCAGCTGCCCCGCATCCACCAGATCGTGTGTGAGATCAACCGCCGCCTGTATGTCCAGCTGCGGGAAGTCTATGGAGGGGACGAGGCCAAGATCAACTATATGGCCGTCATCCACAACGGAGAGGTGCGCATGGCCAACCTGTGCCTGGCCGCCTGCCACAAGATCAACGGCGTGTCCAAGCTGCACACCGAAATCCTGGAACACAGCATCTTCCACGATTACTACGAGCTGGATCACAGCCGCTTCCTCAATGTCACCAACGGAATCGCCTACCGGCGCTGGCTGGGCCAGTCCAACCCGGAGCTCACCTCCCTGCTCACCCAGCTCATCGGCGACGGCTTCCTCACGGACAGCTTCCAGCTGGAAAAGCTGATGAAATATCATGACGACTCCACCGTGCTGGAAAAGCTGCAGCAGATCAAGCGGGACAACAAGGCCCGCCTGAGCGACCTGATCCTCAAGCGCAACGGCATCCAGGTGGACCCGGACAGCCTGTTCGACGTGCAGATCAAGCGCCTGCACGAGTACAAGCGCCAGCTGCTCAACGTGCTGCAGATCCTCCACATGTATCTGGAGATCAAGGCCAACCCCAACGCCCCCTTCCAGCCCCGCACCTTCATTTTTGCCGCCAAGGCGTCCGCCGGCTATATCATGGCCAAGCAGATCATCCAGCTCATCGTCACCGTGTCCCACATGACCAACAACGACCCCGTTACCCGGGATAAGCTGAAGGTGGTCTTCCTGGAAGACTACAACGTCTCCCTGGCCGAGATCATCATCCCCGCCGCCGAGATCTCCGAGCAGATCTCCATTGCCGGCAAGGAGGCCAGCGGCACCGGCAACATGAAGCTGATGATCAACGGCGCCGTCACCCTGGGCACCCTGGACGGCGCCAACGTGGAAATCCACGAGCAGGTGGGCGACGACAACATCGTCCTGTTCGGCCTGAAGGCCAATGAGGTGGATGAGCTGTGGAAGAAGGGCTACCACCCCATGGACTATGTCCACAGCGATCCCGAGCTGAAAGCCGTCATCGATCTGCTTATGGGCGGCATCAACGGCCTGAAGTTCGACGACATCATCCGCTCCCTGCTCACCAATAACCGCGGCCCCGCCGACCCCTATATGAACCTGGCGGATTTCCACGATTATGTGCGCGCCCAGCGGGATGTGAGCGCCATCTACGGCGACCAGCGCCGCTTCACCAACATGTCCCTGGTGAACATCGCCAAATCCGGCCTGTTCTCCGCCGACCGCGCGGTGAAGGAGTACGCTAAGAACATCTGGCATCTGAACTAAATCTCTCTGCAGCCGTCGGGCCCCGCCTTTGCCCGGATGCAGCGTCTGGAGTTTTGAACGTATGGAAATGGTATTCAACAGCCTGTCCGAGCGCTACAAGCGCCCCTTCGGCTGTATCCGGCAGTATGAGTTGTGTCAACTGATGGTGGAGGTCCCCAAGGACTGTCCCCTGGAACGCATGGAAGTGGTCCTGAACAACGATTCGGGCTACGGCATGCGGGTCTCCTTCACCCGGGAAGAGGAGAGCGAACTCTATTGGGCGTATCGCACGGAGTTCGTTCTCCCCCGCCCCGGCCTCTATTTCTTCTATTTCCATGTAGATCTCACCCAGGGCTCCTTCAATCTCTTCCGCTCCGGAGAGACCGGCCTGCGGGCTGATGAGGGGGAACAGTGGCAGATCACCTGCTTCCCCGAGTCCGCCCACGCCCCGGACGAGTTCCAGGGCGCGGTGCTCTATCAGATCTTTCCGGACCGCTTTTTCAAAGCCGGCTCCTGCGATCTCTCCGACAAGCTGGGGCCCTACTGGGTGCATGACAACTGGGAGGACTGCCCTCACTACCTCCCCGACGAGCACGGCGAGATCCTCAACAACGACTTTTTCGGCGGCAACCTGCGGGGCATTGAGGAGAAGCTTCCCTATCTGAAGTCCCTGGGGGTGGACGGCATCTATCTCAACCCGGTGTGCATGGCCTACTCCAACCACCGGTATGACACCGCCGACTACCGCCGGGTGGACCCCATGCTGGGCACCAACGAAGACCTGGCCCACCTGTGTCAGGCCGCCCACAAGCTGGGGATGAAGGTCGTGCTGGACGGCGTATTCTCCCACACCGGCAGCAACAGTGTCTACTTTGACAGCAAGCACACCTTCGGCCACGGCGCGGTGAGCGATCCCAACTCTCCTTACCGCAACTGGTACGACTTCCAGCACTACCCCGATCAGTACACCTCCTGGTGGGGCATCTCCACCCTGCCCTGCGTCAATGAGCTCAACGACGACTACCTGGACTTCATCATCCGGAACGAGGACAGCGTGGTGGCCCAATGGATCGCCCTGGGCATCGACGGCATCCGCCTGGATGTGGCCGACGAACTGCCGGACGCCTTCATCGCCGCCCTGCGCCAGCGCCTGAAGGAGCTCAAGCCGGACGCCTGGCTGCTGGGCGAGGTGTGGGAAGACGCCTCCAACAAGATCAGCTACGGCGTGCGGCGGCAGTACTTCTCCGCCGGGGAGCTGGACTCCGTCATGAACTACCCCTTCCGCAACGCCATCCTGGGCTTTCTGTCCGGCCACGGCGGCGACCAGTTCCGCCGTCAGGTCATGACCATTGCGGAGCACTATCCCCCCTGCGTGCTCAACAGTGTGATGAACAGCCTGTCCACCCATGACACCCCGCGCATTCTCACCATTCTGGGGGACAGCTTCTCCGGCTCCAAGGCGGAGAAGGCCGCCCGCTTCCTCACCCCCGGGGTCAGGGCGCTGGCCGTCCGCCAGGAAAAGGCAGCCGCCCTTCTCCAGTTCACCCTCCCCGGCACCCCCTGCATCTATTACGGGGACGAGGCCGGCATGGAGGGCTTTGAGGACCCCTTCAACCGGCGCACCTATCCCTGGGGGCGGGAGGATCAGGATCTGGTGGGCTTCTACCGGGCGCTGATCCGGCTGAAGCACGAGTACCCCGCCCTGCGCACCGGCAGCATCTATTTCGAGTCCACCCCCGCCTGCGCCACCTGCTTTGTCCGTCAGCTGGACGATCAGCGCCTGCGGGTGGTGATCAACGGCGGAACCGATTCCTTCTCCTGCGCCCTGAACGGGAACTTGCTGCTGCTTCATAACGGCCGGCAGGAAGGCAACAACCTGATGCTGGAGCAGTGGGGCGGCGCGGTCATCCTGGACGAGGGCGTCTGAGGGCGCGCCGGATTTGCCCCAAGATCATTTTGTCAAGCATGATCCCTTTCCCCCGTGATATTTCATTTTTCACCACTTCAAAGGAGATGTCTGTTATGCTGAATCTGGATCTGGCAAAGCTGGCCCCCTACGTCACGCAGGACCAGCTGAACGCCATGGCGGATGAGCTCGCCGCCGCCCACAACAAACTTTACGATCCCTCCGCCCCCGGCTCCGACTTCACCGGCTGGGTCCGTCTGCCCGAGGCCTACGACAAGGAGGAGTTCGCCCGCATCCAGAAGGCCGCCGCCAAAATCCGCGAGGATTCCGACGTGCTGGTGGTCATCGGCATCGGCGGCTCCTACCTGGGCGCCCGGGCAGCCCTGGAGGTCTTCCCCTCCGACGGCCCTGAGATCTGTTTTGTGGGCTGCTCCCTCAGCCCCAACGAGACCAAGCAGGTCATGGACAAGGTGCAGGGCAAGCGCTGGTCCATCAACGTGATCTCCAAGTCCGGCGGCACCACCGAGCCCGCCATCGCCTTCCGCCTGTTCCGCCAGCTGCTGGAACAGCAGTACGGCGCTGAGGCCAACAGCCGCATTTACGCCACCACCGACAAGGCCAGGGGCGCTCTGAAATCCCTGGCCGACCACAACGGCTGGGAGAGCTTTGTCATCCCTGACGAGGTGGGCGGCCGCTACTCCGTCCTCACCGCCGTGGGCCTGCTGCCCATCGCCGTGGGCGGCACGGATATCTCCCAGCTCATGGCCGGCGCCGCCGACGCCATGAACCGCTACGACCAGCGCTCCATGGACAATCCCGTGTGGCAGTATGTGGCCGCCCGCAACCTGCTCTACCGCCAGGGCAAGAAGGTGGAAATCTTCTGCAATTATGAGCCCTCCTACTCCTTTGTGGGCGAGTGGCTCAAGCAGCTGTTCGGCGAGTCCGAGGGCAAGGACGGCAAGGGCATCTTCCCCGCCTCCGCCCAGTTTACCACCGACCTGCACTCTCTGGGCCAGTACATCCAGGACGGGGAGCGCATGCTCATGGAGACCGTCCTCTACGTGGATGACACCGGCTGCGACCTCGAGGTCCCCTACAGCGACGACAACGGGGATAACCTGAACTACCTCACCGGCAAGCCTCTGAGTTTTGTCCGGGAGATGGCCTTCCAGGGCACCCTGGCCGCCCACCACGACGGCGGCGTGCCCGCCATGGTGCTGCGCATGCCCCACATGGACGCCCACACGCTGGGTGAGCTCTTCTACTTCTTCGAGCTCTCCTGCGGGGTCAGCGGCCATGTGCTCCAGGTCAATCCCTTTAACCAGCCCGGCGTGGAAGCGTACAAGAAAAACATGTTCGCCCTGCTGGGCCGGCCGTAACCATCGCCCCCCTTCCCCTTCCCCCTGCCGCCATCCCTCCCCCGGCGGCGGGGGGAGTTTTTTCTCCCAGAGACCGGCTGTCAGATTTTCTCTTGCGCTGTACCCTCCGGCATGGTATAATGCACTCGTTCATCAGGCAGGACACCCAATCCCGGGTTCCCTCCCCGGGTAAAATAGGGTGGTTTTATTTTACCCTGCGCCACATTCCCAGTTGACGCGGCAGTTACCGCGGCTACGCCGGCTTTGCCGCGGTGGGGCAGGCAAAGCCTCCCCTTTTGGCACCCTCTCCGGGTCAGCCAGGGGAACCATGGAACATGCGGGCATGATGGAATTGGTAGACATGCGAGATTTAGGTTCTCGTGGAGCGATCCGTTGGGGTTCGAGTCCCCATGCCCGCACCAAAAACCATAGTCGGTTTGGATGTGTTGGGATATTCCCAGTGCTCCAAACCGCTCTTTTGTTTTCCAGGAAAATATTTGAAAGACCGAAATGAAGCCATGTCTTTCACCAGGATTCTGTCAGCTTAAGGCGATACATGGAGTCCATTCTACGATTCGTTTGGTGACAAGTCTTTTACCCTTATGGTAAAATCCATTTGAAAGAGGCTCCAGAAAGGGGAGGGCACCATGGATAAAAAGAAGATCGGAACTCTCATAAGCGCTCTGCGCAAGGAAAAAGGTATGACGCAGAAGGATCTTGCGGAGCAGCTCCATGTGTCTGACCGGACCATCAGCAAATGGGAACGAGGAGCAGGTGTTCCGGACGCATCATTGATGATTGGATTGTCTGATATTCTGGGTATCACCGTAAATGAACTTCTGACCGGTGAGAAAAGCACAGATAGAAACTATACACCGGAGGCAAAAGAAGGAATCAAGGATGCAGCGGCAGTTATTTTTAAACATATGAACGCGCGTCAGAAGGCTCTGAGAAATAAAGTTATTGCGATTGTCCTTTTGATTGTTCTCCTTGGAGGGGGTACCGGTCTTGTAGTGAAAAAACTTGGCGAGAATCGGATCCTATTTCCACCCAAAATCAATTGCGAGCTGCTGAAAAAAGACATTGATTTTGAAGCAACCCTGTTTGTCGATCGGAATAATAGCGGTGTGTATGACTATGTTTGCGCTTATGACATGGACCGCTACGGCAATGTGCAAGTGAGCGACAATACTGTGTGGCAGTCTTATACAGATTTGATACCTTCCAAGGTATATGAAGGGTTAAAAAGGGCCTGCCCTGGGAATCTGACTGCCATCGATATAGTAGAAAACGGCTATCTGGTATGCTCCTATGAGGATTACAATAGTACTATTATAACAGAAACGGATTCATCCCTGGTCCCGGTGTTCCAGTACAAACTGAGTACTGAAGAGTCTACCAGTTGGAGTGCTTTTCTTGAGGACGATATGCTCTATGCCTTGTCTTACAACGGGGAAGAGAATCGTGTATATGTTGCATCCGTGAATAAGGAAACCGGTCAGGAAAAATTCAACAGCTTTGTGTACCGTGATTTTGTGCCCGATGCAGCAGAAAACTACAGTATGGGGCAAATCCTGTTTGATGTGGACCATCTATGGATTAGGGACGATGTTTTGTATTTTGCCGAAACCTACTACGGCCATCCAGATGATGCAGTGTTTGGTGCATATGACCTCGCAGAAGGCAAAGCAGTTTATTTTAAAACTATCGAGCATGCAGAAGTTGTTATGGTTCAAAGTGACCCAGACAAGGGGCAGGTATCAGTACTGATCAACCCGATGGGATATCAGCCGCTGGAACTTTGCACCATTGACGACAAAACCATGGAAATCATAAATGTTACGAAACTGGAGTTGCCTAACGAATATTTGACCAGAAAAGACTCCGTGTATGAGGCGGATGTTTATTCTCTCTGGAAGGCAGATATGGATCAGGACAAGGTCGCTATTATGTTCGGCGATACTATTCGCAATAAAATAGACGATGACCTTTCAACCAGCATTATGGTTGTATATGATCGTATCTCTGGGGATGCTATATGGCGAGGGCGATTTACCGTGGATGCCAACTATGAAATATCCAGTTTTACCATAACTTAGAACTCGTCTAAGGCAAAAGAATTCCAACCGCGACCCGCTTGCGCTGGGCTCGCGGTTGGCGAGCCGCCTTGCGGGCGGCATGTTTGAAATAAATATCAATTTTGACCGTCCCCGCAATAATAAATATCCCCCGGCATAGCCGGGGGTATTTCATATACGGGCAAAGCCCTATGTTACTAGCACGCGTGTCTCGT
>CALWXH010000107.1 GCA_944385465.1 uncultured Oscillospiraceae bacterium
CAATTTAAGTAAGGAGGAATTTATATCATGGCGAGCAATTACACGACCAATTATCAGCTGAACCAGTGGGAACCCACCGACCCGGTGCTCCGCACCGATTTCAACGCCGACAACGCCAAGCTGGACGCGGCGCTGAACGAGCTTTCCATTACGGCGGATGGAACACGGAACCTGGCTCATCTGGTTTATGACTTGGCCATGAAGGACTACGCAGCCACAGACTACCACGGATTCCGCCGTGGATTGCTCATGGATACTCTGAAGGATCAATCCTGCATTGATTCTCTGTCAGGAGATTTGGTCTATCAGAGTGGGGCGCTGGTTCTCACTGGAGCAGGGAAATCCGGTGCGATGACCTCACTTTCGATCAGCGTCGGCCTGACAAGTTGGAGTCACGTAATGGTCTGGGTCAAGTACAACACCAGCGGTACACGCAGTGCATCCGTCAATGGCACACCGCTTGGACTTACTGGCCGCTGGAGCACCCGGACCACAGACGGGATTTCCTGCCAGGAGGCTCAGTTTGAAGGAGACATGGCGGGGACCGCCTCTGCCAATATTGCTCTGTCTTTGAGCTCCGGCGCCGGAACCTCGGCTTCGATTTACGAATATGGGGCCATGTTCTTTTGAACAGAAGGCACCCCGACTCCAAAAAGTCGGGGTGCCTGTTTTGGAAGCTTAGCGTTCTAAGACTGTTTTATTAAACCTCAGTCAGCTGAGTGATCTTGGAGCCCAGAGTGAAGGTCAGTCTCGCGGGAGTAACGCTTCCGGAAACTCCTTCAGACTTCAGGCTCTGGATGACCTCTGCGTCGGTAGAAGCATCCAGCGAAATCTCTCTATTAGCTGCAGTGGTATTACCAACCGCAATCAGTTCCGCACCGCACTCCACAAAGATAGCGTCGCCAACAGAGGCAGCGGACTTAATGGTGATCTCACGGTTGTTGTTATCCACGTAGCGCAGGGAAGTACCAACAGTCTGCAGCTTCACCTGGACAGCGGCCACATATGCCGCATCGGCAGTGACGGAAGTAGAAGTAACGTTCCTCTGACCATACTGGACGTCGTGGTCCGGATTCACGGCCAGAACCGCGGAGCCTTCGCCGGTGGCAGGAGCCAGAGTAATGGTCTCGCCGTCCGCAACGTACAGCGTGCCGGTGTACGTATCGCCGCTGTAGGTGGCCTCAACATTGGTCAGGGTGACCTCGTGGGCAGCGGCAAAGTTGGCGTTAGCAGCAGGCATCTCGGTGCCGTTGGAGAGGTCCTCCTTGCTGACGTCGCCGTTCACCACGTAGTCGCCAGCATCGGGATCAAAGGTGAGAGGAGTGCCGACGGCAACATACTCCCCGTACAGGACCTGGACAGTTGTATCGTTCTTCTTCTCTGCATACACATTCACGCGGTCGGGAGTCACCTGAGCCGCAGCGTAGATGTATACGGGAGCAGTGGTGACAGACACAGTGCCGGTCATGGCAGCGGTAGCGCCGGTACTAGTAGAGGCAGACACAGCATTCTTGTCGGTGGTGGCGATGAAGCCGGTACCGGCGTCATCCTCCACGGTGACATTCAGAGTGGCGGAAGCGTTCAGATACACAACGCCCTCGTCCTTACCCACAATCGCAGGATTCTCAGCGATTTCAATGCCGTCGCCGTAATAAACAGCAGTCAGAGCAGACGCGTTGATGCCGCCCAGGGTCACGTTCTCAGTCACGGTGTAGTTGAAGCCGTAGCCAGTACCAACTGCAAACACGTTCACCAGCTCGGTATTGTCGCCCACAGTCAGAACATACAGGCCAGCAGCGGTCAGGTCGTCATCCACGATGGTGACAACGGTATCAGGAGCAACTTTGTACTCCACACGGTTCACCGCACCGTAGTTTCCGGTGATCTTCTCACCGTCAACGGTGCTCGTAGCGTTCTCCCAAACAGTGGTGGGAGTCTTATCGGTGTCAATCAGGTTGCCGACCAGGCTCAGGGTAACCTTGCCCTCGTCGGGATCGCCAGGCAGCCGCACGTTGTCGATGTAGATGTCGACCTCTCTGCCCTCCTGGACAGCCATCTCGAAGTCGCCGCTGATCAGGCCGGTGCTGGCAGTGGTGCCGTGCTCGTCCTCCCTCAGTTCGGCCTCCTCGTCGGCCGTGCCGCTGTTCATCACAACACGCAGGTCATAGGTCACATCCAGACCGCCGGCAACGGGATTGCCGTTAGCATCCACGACATAGAAGCTGTAGTCCAGACGGTCAGTGGTGTAGTTGTACTCGACAGACTCAGCGTTGGAGTCCTCGTCGCCGTGGAGACGGATCATACGGTCGTGGCTGTAGGCCACATCCCCGGGATCGGTGTTGGTGCCGGTGTTGATGTTGGTGGGATCCTTGTCGTAGATGATCACGCTGGTGGCCTGGCCATTCTCGAACACGGCGCCCACAAAGCCCACAAAGGCGTTGTTGTCGTTCAGATCGTCGATGGCGTCCTCCAGACCGTCAATGCCGCCGGTGTACTCGAACACGTCATCCATCCAGTTGATCTCGCCGCGGACGGTCACATCCTGAATCAGGACGGTCTTGGCGTCGTTGGCCAGACGGAAGCCGTACTTCGCGCCAGTAGCAGTGTCAACCCACAGGGATCTGGACTCAGCAGTGATGCTGTACCGGGCGTCGGTCAGGTTATCCCACAGCAGGACGGTGTTCTCCGCGTCGTTGGCAGCCTCCACGTCGGCGATGTCAGCGATGATGTCATAGCCGTCCACAGCGGTGTTGAAGTTATCAAAGTCCACAGCGGGCATAGTGTCGTTAGTGGGAGCCGCAGCGTTAAGAGCGTTGTCGTCGCTCAGACGGATGACCTTGCGGACATAGCCGTCCACGTCATAGCGGACCTCGTACCACTCGCCCTGGATCATATCCTCGATCTCAGGATCGCTGTCGCCCACCTCGGTCAGCTCCACGACCTCGCCGTTGACAATCACCTCGCGGGTCCAGGTGTACTCGTCGTTGGTTCTGTCATAGGCCTCCTGGCTCATATCGTCGGAGATGACATAGGCGTAGTTGACGGTGGTGCCCTTGTCCTCGCCCACAACCACGGTGGCGATCACAGAGCCGTTGTCGTCAAACAGGGTGTAAGCGCCGTTGGCCACATCCTGCAGGTCGAGACCAGCCTCGCGGTACTCGCGCTCAGAGTCCACCACGGCGGCGGCGTTCCAGGCCTCCAGGTTCACATTGTCAATGCCCACGGACACGGAGTTCACGTCGCTGATGATCACAGAGTTGCCGCCGTTGGCAGGATTGCTGATGTTGGCGTCAGCGTCGATCAGGTCGGTGTCCACGTGCAGGAACACGGTGTCGTCGTCGGCGTAAACGGTCTTCAGAGTGCTGGCAGCAACATCACGGATACCGTTCAGGGACAGGTGAGACTTGTCCAGAGTCACCAGACTGTCGTTGGCGGCGTTCTGGTCGTCCTCATTGCGGCCCTGGCCGGCGTCGTCCAGATCGCCGTTGGCGTCTTCCATGGTAGCCCAGGTGTTGGCAACCTCAGTCAGAGTGTACACGCCGGCGCTGTTCACAGTGTACTCGCACCAGGTGTTCATCAGAGCGTTGGGCACCAGGCGGCCGCCGGCAGCGTTCTCACTGTCAACGGAGTTCACCTGGATGGTGTCCATGGTGCCGTCCAGGAAGATCACGTTGGCGTCCAGGTTCCGGTTGGTCAGGTTGCTGGTGCTGCTGTCCATACCGGTCACGAACACGTAGTTGTCCTCAGCATCCACGATCTCAACACCGATGGCATAGCCATAGGGATCCAGATACACGTTGTAGGTGGTATCCTTCATGTTGTAATCGTCGTACTGATCCAGAACTTCCTCATCATACTGGATGGAGGAGGCGTAGTCGTACTGAGTGCCCTCCACATTGACCCAGGAGCCGTTCTTGAAGGCCTGAATCTCAACGGCGCTCAGAACCTCGGGATCGATCATCTCCTGGATCTCGCCGTCAGCCACGCGCACCAGAACGATATCGTCCTCCACCACGTCGGCGATGTCGAAGTCCTCGCCGGAGACGGTCATGCGCTCGGTCTGATCGGTGTCTTTCACCAGGGTCATGTTGTCACGATCGCCGTTGACGTCGTCGACGCTCCACACCGTGTAGGTAACTTCGTCGTCGCGGTCGTCATAGTCATCGTCGGCCTTCGCCAGATAGGTGTTGATCACGGCGATGTCCACGGTCTTGTCGATCACGTCCACATACACCTCGGTGAGCACGCCGTCATCGGTGCCGCCCACGGCCTTGGTGTTGGAGCGGATCAGATTGCCCTCATCGAAGTAGGCGTCGCCCAGCACATCCTTCTCAGTCTCGCCGTCGATGGCAATGTTGAAGGTGTACTCATTGATGGTGGAGCTGCCCAGCAGGTCGTACAGATCGCGGCCGGTGACCTCGGTGGTGTAGGTCTGGCGCAGCAGCTCGGTCTTGGCATAGGTGCCGATCTCGCTGCCGTCATACTCCCAATAACGGGCGGGACGGCCAAACACGTCGTGAGTGTTGTCGTTCAGCTGCAGGTCGCCCTGATACAGCTGCTCGCCCAGCTCCACGATGGACCGGCCGGCGTCGGTGTTATTGTCGGTAGAACGGGTGTCGTCGATGGCCATCGCGTAATCGGCGTTGCTGGTGATGTAGCTGTACTGCACATTGTTATTGATAGTTACGTCGCCAATAGACCAGCTGCCGTCGGTGCTGGCCTGGACAGTACCGGCACGCAGAGTGTTCAGGACCAGCTGAGCCACGTCGTTACGGGTCATGGGCTGGGTCACGCCGGAGTCCACACCGTCGAACAGGTCGATGGCGTTGCCCTGACGGGTGGTGGCCAGCTGCCAGTCGCTGCCGAAGTCAGAGGCGTACTGGAAATAGCCCAGGGCCTTCATCAGCATCAGGGCGGCCTGGGCGGTGGTCACGGTGTCGGAACCACCGTAGATGGTGTCGCTGTAACCAGCGGTGATGCCGTTGGTCCAGCAGGCGGCCACGTAGGGCTCCGCCCAAGAGGGGACATCAGTGAAGGGGCTGGTGTCCTTGTAGCTGGCTACGTTATACTCCATCAGGTTGGACATAACCACAGCCATCTCGTTGCGGGTGACGTTCTGATCGGGGTTGAAATTGCCGCTCTCGTCGCCGATCATAATGCCGACAGA
>CALWXH010000108.1 GCA_944385465.1 uncultured Oscillospiraceae bacterium
GGCCCTGGCGGGGTACAACGACCTGGCCACCCTCTACCCGGAGCTGGCCGCCCAGTGGCACCCCACCCTCAACGGCAACCTGACCCCGGCCATGGTCACCCCCGGCAGCCACAAGCGGGTGTGGTGGCAGTGTTCGGAGGGCCACGTGTGGCGGGCGGTGATTTACCCAAGAACGGGGAAAAGACAGTGCGGCTGCCCGGTGTGCGCCGGGACGGCCAAGACGGCCCGGGCGCTACCGGGGCCGGAAGAAATGGACAGGAGGAGTTTGCAATGAAGAAAAATTTTTTGCCCTGCTGTTGGCGCTGGCCATGAGCTTTGGCCTGCTGCCAAGCGCGGCTTTTGCCAGTGATCCGGATGGCGGCCAGGACAACAGTGGAGCGGAAACGCCCCCGGACAACGCGGTGACCCTCACTGTAAACGGAGCAACCTATAATTCGTTTGAAGAGGCTCTCTATGCGGCTTCCGATATGAAGTATCCAGACGGAACGGAGGATGCCGATTTGACGGAGGGCTCGGATGCGCCAGAGGCCCGTAGCGGGGAGCCGCTGACCTTCAAGCTGGAGCACGATATTACAGGTACGGTGACCCTGACAAACGGTTTCACTGGATATACCATCCAGCAGGGCAAAGAAGTTGTGCTGGACCTGAATGGGCATAAGATTGAGATTAAGGATCAGGTTCCATTCGATAAAAATTTTGTGCTGTTCTTAAACGAGGGAACTTTTACGGTCAAGGACAGCAAACCTGGCACTGGGGAAAATAATGGTGGAAAAATTCTGGTTTCTAATGGGAAAGCCATTCCGAATAGTTATTCCACGGCAACTGTAATTATCCGCAGTACTGTAAATGATATTCCCACTAAAAAAACAGCTGTAAATATTCAAGGCGGCCATTTAGAAATCGACTCTAATTATCTGACCACGGATGGAGCAGGCAACAGCGGCTATATTGCTAATTTAGCTTATGTGATTGATGCTTTTGAAAATGCCGACGTGACAATGTCAGGAGGAACCTTAAAAAGTGACTATCACCCGGTTCGCCTGTTTATTGAAAATGCAAAGGGTGACATTACTTTCAACATGACTGGCGGAACGATCGAACAAGGCAGAAGAATGCCGCTTTTTGGCCTTCAGGGTGTGGCATATTCCATAAAAGCAGACAATGTGTGGCAGACATTTGAGATTGATATTAGCGGCGGGGAACTCTACTGCCCTGAGAGCCCGCTCTTTTATCATTATGGAATTGAGGAACAAAAATCAGATATTACAATTACGGGGAACACTACAATTAGATCTCCCGGAGTTTGGGATACCTACGTGTATTACTTTGACCCCAATGCCACGGGGACAGCTCCGACGACTGAAGAAAGACCAGATAAAATTCACATTGATGCGTCGGTGACGATTGATCCAGACTATGTAACCCATTACCGTGGGGATGATGACCTGATTGACGCCGATGCCGGCGGTGCTGTTTATGCAACAAATGAAGTCCCGGGAATTGACTTAATGTTTGAATACTACTCCTATGCCTACCCTGATGAATACGAAAACTACTATGCAGGCAATCTCTACTTTGTCAAGCCCGCAGAAGATACAACGTCTTTCCCGGACGTCTATGTATTTCTTCAGATCCCCGAGGAAGATGAACTATCAGAGCTGGAACAATGGTATCTGGAAGAGGTGCTGGGCCTTCAGGCGAACAGCGTAACAAATAAGTGGTATACCGTGGGAAAACTCCCAAATGTAAGTATTCCTCAAGCGGATGAAAAGTACAAGGAAGGAAACTATTATTCCGCATACGAAACGGCGATTCAGCAGGCTCTGTCTTCTGGGAAGATTGAGAGCCATGAAGATGTAAATGGAGAGGCGGCGGAGTTAGTTGAGCTGATGGAGTGGACAAAACTTCACACAGATAAAGGAGCTGCGGGGTACAACGATAAGCTGGATATAAATCAGTACTACTGGCACCTGAACGGTACTTTGAACCCCGACTTCCTCTCCGACCTCACCATGACCATCCAGCCCGCCGATATCACCATTTACACCGGCGGCGAGGGCTATAAGGGCGCTACCGATGAAAACGGGCAGGAACTGACCACCGATCACGGCCTGCCCGAGCCGGGCTTCCACATCACCCTGCCCGAAGCATTGGACGAGTGGGTGCGGAAGCAGGCGGAGGCGGATGGCGAAGACACCGCCGCTAACCTGAGCGACTATCTGACCTTCACTTATGAGGTGGATGGAACAACCACCCGCGAATGGACACTGAAGTACCAGGGCGTCTATTCCACCGATGAAGACGGCAACCCGGAAAAGTACGTCTACTCCCTGGAGCCCGCAGAAGAGCAGGACCCCATCAGCATGCTGTATTTTGAGGATGCAGATGAAGACGGCGAACTGGGTGAGGGTGAGGAAGCCATTGACACCGATGTCATCAACATGGCCGACGCCCCCAGCAAGGACTATGCCATGGCCATCAACCCCAACGGCCTGAAGTTGGAAAACGTCATCGCCCATTTCCAGATGGGAGACGGCGAAACTGAGACGCTGGAGCTGAAGGTGGAAACCAAGGCCGGGAAGCTCACCGTCAAGAGCGTGGCAGACCCGGACACCAACCCCATTGTAGACAATGAGGGGACTGTGGACGCTGAAGCCCCCACCGCCGTGGCTGATGATGTAAAATTCTACGTCAATGAAACCCAGGTTGAGATTGAGGACACCACCCGCGTGGGCCTGCTGGTGGACAGCGTGTCCAACGACGATACTTTCAACCAGAACATGGAGACTGACGCCATCAGGGAGGTTCGGGAAGACAATGCTTCTCTTGCCAGTGACGCCCAGGCCCAGTCCTACTACCTGGATCTGGTGGACACCCAGAACGGCAACACCGTGGTCACCATGGGCAAGGATGACAAGCTGACCATCCACTGGCCCATGCCCGAGGACGCCGATCCCAATGGCAAGTTCTATGTGGTTCACTACGATGGGATGAACCGTGAGAGCGTCGTGAATGGGGAGGATCTGAGCAGTCAGAGAAATCACCAGGAAACCGCTAAAATTTCTGACGATGGCAAGTACATCATCTTCGAGACTTCCACCTTCTCCCCCTTCGTGCTGGTGTATGAGAAGCAGACCTACACCATCACCGCCAGCGCCGGAACGGGCGGCACCATCGCCCCGGATGGAGTTACCACGGTGACCAAGGGCGGCAGCCAGACCTATACCATCACCGCCAACGGCGGCAACTGGTACATCTCCGACGTGCTGGTGGACGGCGTGAGTGTGGGAGCGAAGAGCACCTACACCTTCAGCAATGTGGATGCCAACCACACCATCGAGGCAAAGTTTGTGTACATCCCGCCCTACATTCCCCCCACGGAGGACCCCGACCCCGAGCCCACGCCGGAACCCGACCCCGACCTGGACTATGTCCCCGACGGCCTGAACACCACGGATCACGTGGCCTACCTCATCGGCTACGAGGACGGCACCATCCGGCCCGAGGCGGACATCACCCGGGCGGAAGTTGCCACCATCTTCTTCCGCCTGCTGGAGGACGAGGTGCGGGACGCCAACTGGAGCACCGACAGCGGCTTCCCCGACGTAAACCAGGGCGACTGGTTCAACACCGCCGTGTCCACCCTCACCGGCATGGACATCATCATCGGCTACGAGGACGGCACCTTCCGGCCCAACGAGCCCATCACCCGTGCCGAGTTCGTCACCATCGCCACCCGGTTCTACGACTACACTGCCGAGTACGAGCCCGGCGGCTTCACCGACGTGGACGAGGACGCCTGGTACGCCGACTACATCCAGGCGGCGGTGGACATGGATCTGATCCTGGGTCACGGCGACGGCACCTTCGGCCCGGAGAACCCCATCACCCGGGCCGAGGCGGCGGCCATCGTGAACCGGATGCTGGGCCGGCGGCCCCATGAGGACCATCTGCTCAGCGAGGAAGTCATGGACACCTGGGTGGACAACTCCAACCAGGATATGTGGTACTACGAGGACATCCAGGAGGCCACCAACACCCACACCTACGAGTGGATCGTGGTGAAGGACGAGCCCGACGAGGACTACCGCACCGTGGAGTGCTGGCAGTCCAAACTGCCCGACCCGGACTGGGTTGAAATCGAGCAGGGCTGGGCGGCAGCCAAGGGGTAAACAAGTCAGAAAAGACGAGCCCGAACTGAAAGCGGCGGCGGGGACCGGAGTTCCGGTCCCCGCCGCTGCCCTACGCGCTTCCAGAGAAATGGTTTCCCGGTTTTGCGGGCGGTTTTCATTGCATGGGGCCGGAAAGTCTGGTATGATAAAGGGGACAGAACAGCCGGCCCGGGGCCGGCACCCAGGGCGGTGCGGAAACGGTCATGACCGTTTCTCTGTGAGGTACCTCACAGAAGGGAAGCTGCCCGCCGGAGAGGAAAGGAATTGCTTACGATGAAGCACACACGAAGGGGAAGAACGCTGGCCGCCGCCCTGTTGGCCCTGGCCCTGTGCGTGGGCCTGCTGCCCACGGCGGCATTGGCGGCGGAGGAGGGTGTGACGTACATTGAATATTCCTGGAACGAGGATACGCAGGAGCTTTCGTCCAAAACAGAATCCACCAGTGAATATACCGTCATCAGCGAAAGCGACGCTCCCACCACCTGGGGTGAAACAGGTCAAACCAAATGGTACGTTGTCCAAGACAATGTGACCATCAGCACCCGCGTCACCGTCACCGGCGACGTACACCTGATTTTGGCGGACAACTGCACCCTTACCGTCAATGGGGGCATCCAGGTGGCGGATAATGACAATGTCCCCCAAACCCCCAGCCCCAACAGCCTCACCATTTATGGGCAGACCGCGGGCACCGGTACACTCGTTGCCAAGGCCAACACTACCGGCTGCGCAGGGATCGGCGGCGGCAGCGGCGGCGATGGCGGTACGATTACCATCTATGGCGGCACGGTGAGCGCTACCAGCAGCAACACCGGCGCGGGGATCGGCGGCGGCAGCGGCGGCGATGGCGGTACGATTACCATCTATGGCGGCACGGTGAGCGCTACCAGCAGCAACACCGGCGCGGGGATCGGCGGCGGCAGCCGCGGCGATGGCAGTACGATTACCATCTATGGCGGCACGGTGAGCGCTACCAGCATCAACACCGGCGCGGGGATCGGCGGCGGCAGCACCGGCGGCTCGGGCTCCTTCTCCACCGGCGAAAACGGCACCGTTGGCAACGCGGTGATTTTTGCCAGCAGCAAAAATGGCAGCAGCATCAGCGACCAGAGTGGAAAAGAAAGCTGGAGCGGCGTGATTTTTGAGGGGAACGAGGGCAAGGTCTATGGCAACAGCATCACCCCCGTCGAGGACTTTTCCATCCCCAAGGACAAGAAGCTGACCATTGAGAAAGGCAAGACCCTCACCATTCAGGAGGGCGTGACCCTGACCAACGAGGGTACCATCAACAATTACGGCACCATTACCAACAACGGCTCGATCCTGTTGCAGGGCGGCACGTTCACGAACAACGGCACTGTCACCGGCAACCAGCCCTGCTACCCCACCACGGTAGAAGTGAGCGCCAGTCCGACCCCCACCTGGGGCGGAACCGTCACCCTGACGGCCACCGTCAAAATGCCCAGCGGCGCGGGTGTGACGCTCCCGAGCACTTTGGGCACGGTGTCGTTCTCTGTGGGCAACACCACATTGAATAACGGAACCGGTGTTAATGTGGAGGCGAACTCGGACGGCACCTATACCGCCAAGCTGGAAAATGTGAATGTGACTGCCGAAAACGGCTTTGCCGTGGGCGACAACACCATCACCGCCACATACAGCGGCGTAACGAGCACCAGCGGCTACGGCCTTGCGGAGAGCACCGGCACCGCCACGCTGACGGTTAGCAAGGCGGCGCAGACGGCCCCCAACGCGCCCACTGTGAGCACGGAGACACCGCCTACCGCCAACAGTATCACGCTGAATGCCGTCACCGGCGGCTCCGGCCAGGGCGGTGTGGAGTACGGTTATACCACGGGCGGCGGTTCGGCCAGCGAGATTACCAACTGGCAGGACGAGACCACATTTAACGGCTTGACGGCGGCCACGGCCTATACGTTCTATGCCCGCTATGCCGGGAATGAAAATTATGAGTCGTCCGACCCCAGCGCTGGTACCCCGATCTACACCGCCCATGCCGCCCCCGTCGCTGGTGAGGAATACTCCATCGACTACGAGGCGGAGACGATTACCGTAAACAGTGGCTATGAGGTCAACACAGCGGCGAACTTCAACGGAACGGCCATCCAAAGCGGCGCGTCCCTGTCCGATTACACCGGCCAGACCCTCTACATCCGACACACGGGAACGCAGGGCGGCGCGCCGGCCAGCGCGGCGGTTGTCCTCACCATTCCCGCCCGCCCCGCTGCCCCCACCGGCATCACCGGCGGCAACAACCAGATCAGCGGATTGACCGATGAGATGGAGTACAGCACGGACGGGGAGAGCTGGACAGAGGTCAACGCGGCTGACCTGAGCAACGGCGTGCTCTCCAACCTGGAGGCAGGGGAGTACCAGGTGCGGTTTGCCGCTACGGATAGCGCCTTTGTCAGCGAATCCGCCGCCGTCACAGTGAATGACCTCTACATCCCCCCCAACCCCAGCTACCTGGTTTCCGTGAACCAGGCCCAGGGCGGCAAAATCACCGCCAATCCCGCCGCCGCCAAGAAGGGCGACACCGTCACCCTGACGGTCACCCCCGAGGACGGCTATGAGCTGGCCTCCATCACCGTCACCGACTTCTGGGGCAAGGACGTGGCCCTCACCGCCAACGGCGACGGCACCTACACCTTCACCATGCCCGGCTCCCAGGTGGAGATCGAGGCCGCCTTCACCCAGGCTGAGAAGCCCGATCTGCCCTTCACCGACGTCACCGAGGCCGACTGGTTCTACGACGAGGTGTACTACGTCTGGGCCAACGGTCTCATGATCGGCGACTCTGACACCACCTTCGGCCCCAACGGCACCACCACCCGTGCCCAGGTGGTCACCATTCTGTACCGTCTGGAAGGCGAGCCCGATCTGTCCGGCGAGAATCTGGGCTATCCCTACGAGGACGTTCCTGCCGACACCTGGTACACCGACGCAGTGTACTGGGCCCGGCTGAACGGCATTGTCTACGGAAATTCCGATACCCAGTTTGACCCGGATGACCCCATCACCCGGGAGCAGCTGGCGGCCATGCTGTATCGGTATGCCGAATACAAGGGCTATGACGTGACCGCCTCCGGCGACCTGTCCGGCTTTGCCGACGCGGACACCGTGTCCGACTGGGCGCAGGAGGCCATGCGCTGGAGCGTGGGCGCGGGCCTCATCCAGGGGGATGAGAACGGACTGACTCCCACCGCCACCGCCATCCGGGCCCAGATCGCGGCCATCCTCATGCGCTTCTGCGAGAACGTGGCCGGGTGATCTGAGCAAAACTGCATAGAACGTCAAAGCGGCGGAGGGTTCCAACCGGAACCCTCCGCCGCTTTTTGCCCCACGGGAAGAAATTTTACAATCCGACGCATTGCATTTTGCCCGGGGAGAGACTATAATTTTTCTGTATCAATAAACGGCGGCAATACGCGTATTGCTTTGGCTGTTCCAAAGCTGGAACAGCATCTGCACCTGTCTGCCGGAAAAATGAGGAGGAATCTCGGTGAAAAAGCGATTGTGGACCATTGTTTTTGCGATAGCAATGGCGTTGAGTCTGGTGACAGTGACGGCGTTGGCGGCGGATGAGGGCATTGCCGGCGACGGTGAGACCTATGTCGCCCAGATCGGCGCCCAGAAGTATGAGACGCTGGCGGCGGCGGTGGCGGATGTGCCCACCAGTGGTGTGGAGACCACTATCACACTGACGGGCGACATTGTCATGACCACCGCTGATATCGTAACAATCGGCGCGGGACAGAACATTGTCCTGGACATGGCCAAGCACAGCATTACGGTTGATAAAGATGATTTCTCCGGCCGGCCTATTGTGAACAACGGCACGCTGACCATCACAGGTGAGGGTACCATTGACAGTTCGATGGCGGCGGATGGTCGCGGGTCTGTCAACAATTATGGAGAACTGACCATTGAAAACGGGACGTTCCAGGGCAATTTGCAGAATGGGTACGCGAACGTCTGGAACGCAGGAACCGCTTATTTCAAGAACGGTACCTATGATACCAGTGCTCTGGCGATTGGTACAACGGCAGGTTCGACCACAACGATCAGCGGCGGCACCTACAAGAGCTCTTGGTCTCCCACCATCGAAAACCGCGGCAAAATGACCATTACCGGTGGCGAGTTCGAGAATCGCTCCTGCAGCTCCTGTGACAAGGACCATTGGGGTTATACAATCCGCAGCGGCTATGATACTGCAAACGCCTATCTGGAAATCAACGGCTCCGCTGCGGACAGCGTGCAGGTAACAGGCGTTCAGGGCGGAGTAGCAGTGATCGATGGTAGTGCCAAAATTTATAACGGAGTGTTTAAAACAGTTGCTTGCGCGACCCACGGCGCAAGCGCCGCCTTCTATCCGCTCTATGTTGCCGGAGAGTCTGGCGAAGTCGTGTGTGAGGTCTATGGCGGTACCTATACTGCTGCTTACAGAGAAGCGATTTGGGTCGGAAACAGCGGCAGCGACGGCGGGGCGGGAAAAACCGCGGTCCTGCAGGTCTATGGCGGTTCCTTTACCGGCGGGGAAGGTGTTACCGAGGCAGTAAAGGTGGATGAAGAAGTCGGCGGGTTGAGAGTAGAAGGCGGTGACTTCTCCAGCGACGTGAGCGAATACGTCCCCGATGACTATGCTCAGGGCGCGGACGGCGTTGTCGGCCCGCTGGGCGCGGAAAACGCCACGGCCCAGGTGGGTGCTGATTACTTCAAGACGCTGGCCGCCGCCATTGAGGCCGCCGGGGACGGCCAGACCGTGAAGCTGCTGCGAGATGCCTCTGTTGACAGCATCATTGAAATCAATCAAAATCTGACCCTGAACCTGAACGGCCATACGATTACCAACAACGTGACTGGAGAGCGTCCCTTCCACGTTACCGAGGCGGTTACCTTCACCGTGGACGGAACAGCTGGCGGCGGGATGACGATTCCTGAGTCCAACACCGATAGCTTTGGCTTTATCAAGATCATCGCGCCCGCCACTGTTACGCTCAACGGCGGGACTTATACTGGGGTTACAGATAAGGGCGCCTTTATTAAACCGTTTAACCGCGCTGAGGTTGGCAATGCCTCCGGCTGTACTGTCAACCTGAATGATGTAACGGCGACAACGAACATGTGGGTAATCTCAACCGATACGCTGAGCACAATGACGTTGAACGTCACCGGCGGTTCGTACACTTCCACCGCGAAAGTCACCGACAGCAATTCTACATACAGCGTATTTGGTTTGGATTGCACTGCGCTGGATGCACCGTTTACATTTAATCAGGTGACGGTCAAAAGCCAGGGCGGTGCCTGCATAGAGGGGTGCGGTGGCACCAGCACATTCACCGACTGTAATTTCTCTGTAGAGAGCACAAGCACGCCTGGATTTACTGCCAGTGCGGTTGCCGTTAGTTATAAGGGAACTGCCAACATTTACAGCGGTACCTATGGTTCTGCTGGATACGGCGCGTATGTGTACAGCAGTGGTGGTACCATCAATATAATGGGTGGAACGGTTTCCGGCGGCACTGCAGCTGTCAGATCGGACGTTGATGAAGCAACTTACGGCAACCCGGCCACCGTCAATATTTCCGGCGGCACGATCACGGGTGCCCTACAAACTAACGAGGACGCCAAAGCCACCATCTCCGTCTCCGGCGGCACCTTCTCCAGCGCGGTTCCCATGGAATACTGCGCCCCCGGTTTTGAACCGGCGACCGATGAAAACGGAAAGTACACTGTCCAGCTGGATACAGATAAAGAATATGCCGCCCAGGTCAAGAATGAGGCCGGGCAGATCACAGGGGCCTATGAGACCCTTGCCGACGCCCTGACCGACGCAAAGAGCGGTGACACCATCGTGCTGCTGGCGAATGCCGATTTGAACACGGATGTTGTCATCAGCGGGAACATCACCATTGACGGACAGGACCAGTATACGATTGAAATGGAACCTGTCAGCCACGCGATCACTGTCTCTGCCAATGCCGCGCTGACCCTGAATCATGTGACCCTGAAGATCACCGGGGAGAGCGGATATGGCATCGATGTGCGGTATGATGGTGCTCTGACGCTGAACCACTCTACTCTGGACATCTCCGGTGTCAGCAACGCCACCATCTCTGCCGAGACTGATGGTGCGTCCAATTCTGAGCCCGGTAAGTTCACCCTGACCAACGGCTCCACCATCATTGCTTCCAATATCGGCGGGAACTTCTCCAACGGCGGCACCTGGAGCCTTGAGGATGGTTCCAAAATCGACATCAACGGCTGCACCAGCCATGGCCTGAGCTGTGACTCCATCACCGTGGACGGCTCCACTGTGGAAATTTCCGGGACCGGCCTGCTGGGCTTGACCGCCAGAGAGGTCGAACTGGTCAACGGCGGCCAGGTGACGGTGGAGAATTGTGGAACAGGGTTGCCGAAGAAATCTTCGTGGTCGACGGATGGAGAGAGCTACAAATATCCTGTGGAAATCAAGAAGACCGGCACTGTGACTGTGGATGAAACTTCTTTCTTCGAGCTGACGAATAATGCCGAGGGCAATGACACCATTTACCTGGTGGAGGCTACACTGGACAATGATGGTGTTGTGAAGGCCGAAGTGGTGACCAAGGCCCCTGCTGGATCTGTTGCCATTATTGTAATAGATCGGGGCAATACGCTTTCGTCGGAGACAATTACCACCGGCCAGTACACCCTCCCCGCTGCCCCCACCCGTCCCGGCTATGTGTTCGACGGCTGGCAGAGCGACGACGGCACCATCTATGACGCTGGCGATTCTGTGAAGATTGAGAAGAACACCACCTTCACCGCCCAGTGGAGCGTCTATGTGGCCCCCAACCCCAGCTACCTGGTTTCCGTGAACCAGGCCCAGGGCGGCAAAGTCACCGCCAATCCCACCGCCGCCAAGAAGGGCGACACCGTCACCCTGACGGTTGATCCCGAGGACGGCTATGAGCTGGCGGAACTCACCGTCACCGACTTCTGGGGCAAGGACGTGGCTTTCACCGACAACGGAGATGGCACCTATACCTTCACCATGCCCGGCTCCCAGGTGGAGATCGAGGCTTCCTTCACCCAGACCGGCGAGCCCGAGCCCGAGCTGCCCTTCACCGACGTCACCGAGGCCGACTGGTTCTACGACGAGGTGTACTACGTCTGGGCCAACGGTCTCATGATCGGCGACTCTGACACCACCTTCGGCCCCAACGGCACCACCACCCGGGCCATGGTGTGGACGATTTTGGCCCGTATGGACGGGGAGACCATCACCGGCTCCACCTGGGTGGAGGACGCCCGGGCCTGGGCCATGGAGAACGAGGTGTCCGACGGCACCGGCGCCGACGATGCGGTGACCCGGGAGCAGCTGGTGACTATGCTCTGGCGCTACGTGGGTGAGCCCCAGGGCACCGGCGACCTGTCCGGCTTTGCCGACGCAGACACCGTGTCCGGCTGGGCTGAGGAAGCCATGAGCTGGAGTGTGGGCACGGGCCTCATCGTCGGCGATGAGAACGGCCTGACCCCCACCGCCACCGCCATCCGGGCCCAGATCGCGGCCATCCTCATGCGCTTCTGCGAGGGCGTGGCCAAGTAAGCAAAAAGCAAAGATAGACACAGTAACAGCGGGAGGAGCCGTTCGGCTCCTCCCGCTGTTATGTCAGAATCGTACTTGCTGTCAACGTTGTGGCAGAGGTCGATGATCACAATCACGCACCATGCCGCTTTACTCCTTTTGGCCTATGACTACCCACAAGCCGTTTCTGGAGGTTCCCTCGCGCCGCAGTTTCCCGCTCTTTTGAAGTTCGCTCATGATGCGCTTTACTGTCCTCAAGGGAATACCGGTTTTCGTACAAATATCTTTCTGCGTTATCTTTGGGCTGCCTTGGATTACTTGCACGATTGCCGTCTCGTTGGCATCAAGTTTGTGCTCAGGACCAATTTCATTGGTGCCAATTTTGGTGCCATTGGTGCCAACTTTGGTGCCATTGGTGTCACGCTCTTTGGGATCAATGACACCATTCTGATCGGTAGCCGCGTCTTTCCGATAAAGATTGATGCGGAAATCGCTGCCCATATCGATCAGCTCCGGCTCACGAAGGCCATATTCCTTGGCTTCCCGGAACATTTTCGGGATGCCGCTGCCCCATGCCTCCACAATATTCATATAGGAAAAAGCGGCTGCAATGCCACGGTTGCGGATCTTTGAGAGGCCGGATTTCATCTTTTCGATGGTGATTTCGCTGTCCAGCATACCCGGGGAGGTGACTTCCAGCCGGTCATCGAAGAGCGCCACCTGGATTTTCCCCGGTGACAGGTAGCTGCGATGGCAGACGGCATTGGAAATCATCTCGCGGATGGTCTTGACCGGCAGCTCATAGTAGTCCTGACGGGCAATGCCCTCAATGCGGGAGCCGAGGTCGATGTGCTGCAACACGAAGTTGTAGGCATCCTCAATCTGCTCGTAGATCGCGCCGGTGAACTCCTTGCGGGTGATGAAAATATCCCGCACAGTCCCCTTGAATACCGCGCACTGGATGACGGCATCGGGGAACTCAGCCGTATCTCCGTTCAAAAGCAGATACCCATTGGTGGGGTGGTAGGCTCCGTCACGCTCCGCCAGCAGCTTCCATGAGAGCAACTGATTTTTACCGACCTTCTGAATCTGTTCCCGTGCCGTATCGCTTTCCGCCAGCTTGAGGGCGTGCTGGTACAGCTTCTCGCAGAAGGCTGCGATCTCTTCCTCGGAAACCGTCTGCTCACGCTCCATCTGGTCAAAGGAGCGGTTGGTCCCCTCCAGGATGAGTTCCTGCACACGGTAGCGCTCGGCATGGCGGGTCGTGCCCGCGACACGGATGTAGGTGCCGTCCATGATGCCCTGACTCTTGATATAGTAGGGGCGCTGCATACCAGGGATGATCTCTACAACGATGATTGCCTTCCCGTCGATTTCCTGCACCGCGATGTTCGGGGTGATCTTGGGTTCGCAGCTATCAAAAATGGCGTTGGTGATCGCGTCCATCTTCTGAAAGACTTCCTCTTTGGAAAAGCCGGTGACAGCCCATGTGCCGTTTTCCACACCGAAGACCAGCTTGCCGCCCTTGCCGTTGGCAAAGGCCACCACGGTCTTCATGTAGTTCTCGCTTTTGGCAGGAATCTCGCTCTTGAACTTGATATGCTCGGATTCACCGGCGAAAATCTCTTTTGCGGTCATCTCGACCACCTCCTTCACGGTCTTGTGTGCCCGATCATGATATAGGCAATGTAAATATTCCTCTTGATCTTGTAGGTATCGTGTATTTACAAAATTGCAACCCATATTATAGCAGAAATAATAGGCAGCCTCAACGTGTTTTTCTGCACATTTGGGGTATCTGCAAACCAAACAATAAACAGCGCACCCGAATGATAAAGGGTGGTGTTGTTCCATACCGTGAAGCAACCCCTAATGCCAGAGCAATCCCGCGCAGGGCGCTTTCCAATGGAGGCCACAAGTTCGGCGAAGGCAGGAATTTCGCCAAATCCATGCACAAAGAAATAAAAAACCCCCAAAAAAGTATTGCGCACCTCGAACAAAAGTGCTATACTACCCTCAGAAAACGAAAAAAGTACGGCAGCATGGAAGAGTTGGCGCTCTCCCATGCCTGCGCAGGTGTCTACCCACCTACACTGCGGATCTCTCCGCGCCGCACCGGGAATAGTATACCCTTTTTGCAGGTCAAACGCAAGACGGGATTTTCCCATCCGGCGCAGGGGAGCCCCTGTGCTACCCGGAACAGAGGACTTCCAGGGCACAGCCGTGTCAGGTTTTTCCACCTGCATGGCTGTGCCTTTTTGGTTTTCCAATCAAAAACAGGAGGTTCTTTGAAATGAACAACATCAGAGCGCGACGATCGGAACAGCTGGAGCAGGCGTCCCAGCGGGCGGGGGAGCTGATGCAGGCGATGCTGGAAGAGGACCAGCCGGAGTGGCTGAGTAAGCACTGCCGGGCGTATCACCGGCTGACAGACGGCCTGCCCATCCACTTCTTGGCGTGTGTGAGCGACTATCTGGACGGGCTGCTCCAGACGACGCTGCTGGACTGGGCGGCGGACGGCCTGGCCGGCGAGCTCACCCTGCCGTGGGTGGAGGCGCTGGAGGAGTGCTACGAGCTGAGCATCCGCTTTCCGGCGAAGGCGCCCCGGGAGCGGGACCGGATGCTGGCCTGCCAGAACCTGGGGCGCATCCGCAACGTGGAGGACTACCGGAACCAGCAGGCGCACCTCATGCTCCTGTGGAAGGTGCTGCCCCGGGAGGATCAGGGATACGGCCGGGAGTGCCTGCTGCAGGGGCTGCGGCGGGCCCTCATCCGGGAGATCTACGCCCGGCGGCGGGACGGGGAGCTGCCCCCTCAGCTGCAGCGGGGCTACAACCTGTGGCAGCACTTTGAGCGGTGCCGCCGCCAGGGGCTGGAGCGGGTGCCCGCCCACTTCCTCTGGGCCTGGCCAGACGGGACGGTGGAGCTGCTGGTCCCCTCCTGTCTGGATAAGAAGGGCAGGATGAGCGGGGAGGTGCAGTCCTGGTTCATCGAGTACGTCAACGCCTGGAGCACGGTGAACGGGACACAGTGCCTGGACAGCTTCATCACCGGCTTCCGGTACGGCGCCCGGTTTGCCCAGGATGTCTTCCGCCCGGAGTTGAACTGAGTGAGAGAAAACCTCAGCGCCGCCCCGTTCCCGGTGTGGGAAGGGGCGGCGCGCGGGTTGTATGCAGTAATATTCAGATGCGGAGATGGCGCGGGAATCGCCGCGGTTGAGCGCGGGGGAGATATTTCCAAAGCGCTTGCCGTTTTGCCCCTGATGCGGGGCTTTTATTATAAAAAACACCAATCAAAAAACCAGAAACACAAAAAATCTGATGTTGTGAAAAATTATTGCGGGGCAATTTCAAAATCGGTAGAATAAAAGTAACCTAAATTATGAAATACCCCGGAGGGCGTAAAAATGAATAATAATGTGACTGATATTGCTCCGCAAAAAATTATGGTTACACTGGAGGAGGCAGCGGAAATGCTGTCCATCTCTCGTCCCACGCTGTATCGATGGATGGGGATAAATGGATTTCCGGCGGTCAAAATCGGTGGATGCGTCCGCATCCCGGTTGAGGAATTGCGGCGCTGGGCTGCGGACCAGGTGCGTGGCGGCGACAAAGGATCTGACTAAGGCGGGGGGGGGCACCCGCCCCCTGCCTGTCGCAGCCGTGACAGGAGAGGCGCTGATCACGACTGCGCTACCAGTATCAGTAGATGTAGATAAGGAGAGGTATACATGCCAAGGAAAAGCAATACCCGGGCCGCCCAGGGGGCCGGGACCATCCGCCAGCGAAAAGACGGGCGGTGGGAGGCCCGGTATACCGTGGGCCGCGACCCCGGGACCGGGAAACAGGTGCAGCGGTCGGTTTATGGGGATACCCAGCAAGAAGTGAGAAAGAAACTGGCCCAAATTACCGCCGCGCTGGACGCGGGAACCTACAAAGATCCCTGCAAGATGACCGTGGGCCAATGGCTGGATATATGGGCGGCGGAGTACCTGGGCGGAGTGAAGCCGGCCACAGCGCTTCTTTACGAGCAGCAGGCGCGGCTGTATCTGAAACCGGCCCTGGGGGCAGTGAAGCTGGAAGCACTCGCAGCTCCGACCATCCAGCGGCTATATAACACGCTGAGCAAAGAGCGGGATGGCAAGCGGACGCTGAGCCCAAAAAGCGTAAAAAACATACACGGTATTCTCCATAAAGCGCTGCAACAGGCGGTTGCCGTGGGCTATCTACGGTTTAATCCGGCAGATAATTGTACCTTGCCCAGAATCGAACGGAAAGAGATTCAGCCGCTGGATGACCAGCAGATCAGTGCATTCTTAAAGGTGACAGAAGGGCACAGACATGAGATCTTATACAAGGTGGCCCTGTTTACTGGAATGCGGGAAGGGGAGCTGCTGGGGCTTACCTGGGACGCTGTGGACTTCAGTAACGGTACATTGCTTATCAATAAACAGCTTCAAAAAATTCCAGGAGCGCGTGCCGCATTCCGGCTTGTCGACACGAAGAACAGCAAGGGTCGCACGATCACAGCCGCTCCGTCCATTTTGGCTGCATTGAAAAGACATCGCGACAGGCAAGCCGAGTGGAGGCTTAAGGCGGGGGAGCTGTGGGAGGACTCTAACTTTGTGTTCACGGATGAATTGGGGCACCATCTCTCTCCCCACACGGTGTATCACAATTACAAAAGAATTGTTGCCTCCATCGGCCTGCCCGATGCCCATTTCCACGACCTCAGGCACAGCTATGCGGTTGCGGCCCTGAAAGAAGGGGACGACGTAAAAACCGTTCAGCAGAACCTGGGGCATCACTCAGCGGCCTTCACACTGGATACTTATGCCCACGCTACAGCGGAAATGAGACGCGAGAGCGCCGCCAGAATGGAACAGTTCATCAAACGGGTTTCAAATGCGTAAAGGGTAAAAGAAAGGGTACAAGCCAAGCCTGCATTTTGCAAACACAATATTTTCCGCCAAAAAACGGCATCAAACATAAAAAATCCTCTGCATTTCAAACAAATACAGAGGATTTTCTGGTCGGAGTGCCGGGATTCGAACCCGGGGCCTCTTGGACCCGAACCAAGCGCGATACCAAGCTTCGCCACACCCCGAAAAGGCAGAGATAATTATAAGAGCAAGCGGGGCATTTGTCAACCCCCAACCCTGGAATGGCGGAAGGGGAGACGACCGGCGCATGAAATTCCCCTTCCGGGGCACACTGAAGGGGAGGTGAGAGCGCTGTGGATATGAGCGATCAGCAGTACCAGCAGTATGTGAAGGCCTTGGCCAAACCGTCTCCGCTGGCCAGGGACATGGTCTGGGCGTTTTGCGTGGGCGGCGGCATCTGCGCGGGGGGGCAGGGGCTGTCCAACCTGTACCGGCAGCTGGGGCTACCCGGGGAGGACGCGGCGGCCTGGGTGTCCATTACGCTGATTTTCCTGGCCGCGCTGCTCACGGGGCTGGGGCTGTTTGACGACATCGCCCGGCGGGCCGGAGCGGGAACGCTGGTGCCCATCACGGGCTTTGCCAACGCCATGGTGTCCCCGGCGCTGGAGTTCAAGCACGAGGGCCTGGTCACCGGCACCGGCGCCAAACTCTTCACCGTGGCCGGTCCGGTGCTGGCTTACGGGATATCCGCCAGCGTGGTTTACGGAATTGTCCTGTGGATAGTGGGGCAGTTCTGACCGGCAGACAGTTTCCAGTTTCGCCCGGAAGGGCGAGTTTCTTTCTGCTCGTGCAGAAAGAAACCAAAGACACGCTCAGAGGGTGCGCCTCCGGTTCGGCTTCGGCCCCAAGGGCGGGCCTCGCTCACAGTCGGCCCACCCCCTAAGAACCCCCGAAAGGGCTACGGGGGCGTCAGTAGACCTGCCAACCTCGCCTTCCGGCGTGACGAAACCCGCGGCTGCGCCGGTTCCCTCGACGCCCTCCGGGCTTGTGCATCCGTATGCTTCGGCATCCACACCCCACCGGGGCGCCTGGCCGGGCGGGGCACTTCGGCGCCTGCGCCGTTAGGGGTGCAGACCCGCAGGCTTGAACACCAAGATTAGGCGCCCGTAGGCGGGGAACAGGGTAACAGATCACCTGCGCAAAAGGCCGCAGGCCGCCATAGGTGGCAGGGAGTGTCAGCAGGCGCACGCCGGAAAGAGGACACTGCACCAATTCTGCTCTCCCGTAAACCGGGGGTACATAGGGGGATAAATCCTGGAGGACGACCTTTGTCCGATGGATTTGTCCCCCTATGCGCGTCTTTGCCTACTTTCTGCGCGTGCAGAAAGTAGGTCGCCCTTCCGGGCGAAACCGGAAGGCCCCCGCCGGAACCGGCGGGGGCCCTGCTGTGCGGTTGTCTTTGCGCGAGAGCCAACCACACAAAACAGCCGCCCACCCGGGCGGCTGTTTTCATAGGAAGATCAGAGCGCCCCGGCCAGCTCCTTCAGGTCCTGAAAGACGGCGTGGGGCTGGACAGGGGACCCCTTCAGGTCCTCCCGGGTGGTCTCGCCGGAGAGGACCAGCAGGCCCAGCGCCCCGTTGTTGACCCCGGTGGCGATGTCGGTGTACAGCCGGTCGCCCACAAAGGCCACCTCCTCCCGGGCAAAGCCGGTGGCGGAGAGGATCATATCCACCGTCTCCGGACTGGGCTTGCCCAGGTATTGGGGCGTGCGGCCGGTGGAACTCTGGATGGCGGCGCAGAAGGCGCCGCAGTCCGGGATGAAGCCGTCGGCGGTGGGGCAGTTGAGGTCCATGTGGGTGGCCAGGAACCGCGCCCCCCGGCGCAGGAAGGTGCAGGCCCGCTCCAGCTTGTGGTAGGTGAGCTCCGTGTCAAAGGCGGCCACCACAATGTCCGGCTGCTCCTCCTGCGTCAGCGGGATGCCGGCCTGGAGGAAGCTCTCCCGGAGCGCCTGGGTGCCCATCAGGTAGACCCGCTTTCCGGGACAGTGGGTCTGGAGATAGCGGATGGTCACATCCCCGCTGGTCATGATCTGGGACCGGGCAATGGGGCAGCCCATGCCGGCCAGCTTGTCCATATAGCGCTCCGGGGTGCGGGAGGAGTTGTTGGTGAAGAACAGGAACTGCCGGCCGGTGCGCCGCACCGCCTCAATAAAATCCAGGGAGCCGGGGATGATCTGCTCCCCCAGGTAAAAGGTGCCGTCCATGTCCAGGACGAAGAGCCGGATCTCCTTCAGAAGTGCGCGGGTGTCCATAGGCTGATCTCCTTTTCAAAGTAATGAGGGGAACGATGAGGGGCAGCGTCAAGGAAGAAGCGTATCTGGCCCCAGAAGGTGCCGGGGGTCGAAGAATGCTTTGATTTCCGCCATGGCGGACAGTTGCCCGGCAGGGGCTGACTGGGCGAGCTGAGCGCGGTGGAGTTTGCCAATCCCATTCTCGGACAAGGCCCGGCCGCCCAGCTCAGCAGAATACCTGGCCCAGCGTTCCAGCAAGGACTGCCCGGTTTGAAGCTGCTGGACAGTCTCAGGCAGCAGATTGACGTGGAGACGTCCAATGGAGGCGTGTCCGAAGATGGCGCCGGAAATTCCGGTGCGCTTGATGTCATCCTGATAAGTCTGTACGGCGGGGATGAGTTCTGATACTGGGATCTGAAATGCCCCGCACAGTTTACTCAGTTCCGGCAGCTCCAGCCGGCAGAGGTCCAGCCGGGTGTTCACCGCTTCCGCAGCGGCATGGCGCAGCAGATGGAGCCGGGCGATTTCAGGCGGAGTGGAGGCGGCCCAGGTGTCAGATTCCACGCCTCCGTGGGACGCAAAAGCGGAGAGGCAGGCCAACAGAGCGTCTTGGGGAGGAGCGGGATCGTCAGATTCCAGTTCCACCAGGACGGTGGCACCTGGAGCTTCCGGAAGGTCTGGCAGGGCACCTAGGGCTGAAGAAGAGGCGCGCAGCTCCCGGATCAAAGCCAGGGTGGCCTGATCCAGAAATTCCACCGTAGTGATCCGGACTTCTTGCCAGTGCAGCCGGCACACTTCCTGAGAAAAACGCAGGGACTGCCGCCAGTCAGAGAAGAAAAACAGCAGACACCAGGTTTGGGCAGGCGCGGCGGTGAGTTGGAGACGGAGACAATCCAGGACAGCCAGCGTGCCCTCACTGCCGCAGAACAGATCCAGCAGATCCATACCTTGATATGGGGCAAATCCCCAGCGAGGTTCGCCGCGTTTGGGCAGAGGGGCGGAAAGGGCCAGGTGCCGGCCGTCGGGAAGTGGACAGCCGGAATCATCAAACAGATATTGGCCTCGCTTTAGTGTCCAGCGCTGCCCATCGGGGAGAAGCGCGTCCATGGCCAGTACGTGGGAGGGCACGTCACCATAATACAGGCAATTGGGCCCGGAGGCGGCGCAGGCGACAGCGCCGGCAATGGTAGCGCCGCTCTCTGTAGGGTTTGGAGGAAAGACGAGACCAGCCTGCCGGGCGGCAGCTTGGATCTCGCTGAGCCGGGTACCGCACTGGACGGTGAGTACAGAGCCCTGGAGCTGACAGCCGGACATCTTTTCCACGCAGATCAGCCGCCCGCCGGAAGGAATACCGGCGGCGGCAATACCAGTCCGCCCGCCCTGAACAGTGACAGGAATGCCTGCGCGGACGCAGTCTGCCAGAGCCTGTTGAAGCGCCTGTGTGTTTTCGGGGAAAAAGATGGTATCACAGTGACCGGACAGGCGGGATTCATCCCGGAGATAGTCTACGCAGCGATCACCGATGCTTTGCCAATTCATCAGCTGTCCTCCTGCTCGGTAAGGGTCAGCAGCGCATCCAACAGGGCATTGCAGTCTGCCTGAAGGGCGTAATCACACTGAGAAAAAATGGGGGCGCCGCGATCTGTATTGACTGCGCAGATAGTTTGGCTGCCGGTCAGACCGGCCAGAAGCGCCGCGGAGCCGGAAGCCCCCAGAACCAGACAGAACCGGGGGGCGATGGTGGCAGCTGAGATGCCCACCAGACTGGAGAGAGGGGCCAACCCTGAAAAGACCACCGGCCGGGTGGCGCCCACTTGGGCGCCCATACGTCCGGCCAAGCGGTGCAGCTTGTCCACAGCTGTTTGGGTTCCCATACCCCGGCCGGCGAGGAAAACTACATCCGCGCCAGCGAGAGCACTCAGGTGTTCCGCAGGGTGAAAGGCAGAGATGTGGATTTCCTGCTCTGGGAGGCGGAGGGATGGAAGGGGGGAAGGGTGCTGGAAACGGCTGGGCACCGCCGGGATTTGAGCGGGGGGAAACAGCGTGAGTACGGCGGGAAAACGGTCAATGGAAAATTGCGCGTTTTGCTCCAGCGAACACACGCCGCGGACCGCACACAGGCTCCCGCTCTCGGAAGCGTGCAGATCCACAAGGTCGCACAGGCAGCAGCCTTGAAGCAGAAAGGCCAGGGAGGCGGCCAGAATGTTGTGGTTGGTGCCGGCGGTAAGCAGAATCAGGTCATAGTTGCGCTGAGAGATCCATTGGGAAATGGCCGGACACAGTATTCCGGGATCAGCCAGACGAGACAGCGGCGGGGCGGGCAGGCGGAATGCGGCATTCACAGATTCGGGCAGGGAGATGGTGTCATCTCCGCCCAGAATCAACGCATCCGCCGGCCCGCTCAGCCCTGCGGCGCAGAGCCAGGCGGAGAGGGGGAACGCCTGGTCAGACGCCCCTGCGCCCGAGAGAAGAAGCAGAATGTTCACAGGCCCTCACCTTCCTTTCCCCACAGAGGACAAGAGCTTCAGCAGCGACCTGGCCTGCCTGGCGGGAGTTTTCCCTGGAAGCCAGGTCAGGGTGCGGTGGGAGAGACGGGGGAGGAACTGTTGGGGGGGTATATCCCGGCCTGACGGGACAGAGGAATGCAGCACGACGGGGGCGCGGCCCAGAGCGGACAGCTTTTCCCGCAGTGTGGCGATGCGCAGATAGGGGTGCTCCGTGTTGCTGAAGGCGCACACACAGGGACCTGGTACCGAGAGAAGGGCGGCCCCATCCGGAAGGGAGCGGGTGGCCTCAAAGCCGTCAGCGGTGAGGGCCAGATCGGACAGGGGGCCCAGATAGGGCAGGCGCAGGATTCGCGCCAGATAGACTCCCATGGTCATATCACAGCTGGCGCTGTCCTGCTGTCCCGTGAGGATGACATTCCAGTTGTACCGGCTCAGAAATTGAGATAGCAGGCCGGCGGCTGCCTGGGGGGTGAAAGTGATGTCCTGGGGAGGTACCAGAAGAAAGATCTGGTGGATGCCGCAGGCGAAGAGATTTTGCAGGATGAGGTCGGGAATGTCATCAGAAATGGCGACGGCGGTGATGCGCGCCTCTTTTCCGAAGAGCTTGGCCTGGTCAGACAGGCGCAGAGCATACTCCAATGCCGCCTCGCTGTAGGAGTCCAGAGTCAAGGGGATCTGGAACGCCTGCTCCAACGGATGAAGTACCCGGGGGGTGAGAGAACCTTCCCTGACGAGAGAAACATACACGGCGATCTCATACATCGAAATATGCACCTGCCTTTCCTACTGGCCTGTGCTGATATGATAACAATGCGTGGACGGAAAAGCAACCGCGCGAAAATTGTCGCTTTCTGTCATTTGTACAAAACAAATGACAGAAAGCGGAAGATGATTGTGCGATCCGTGGAAAGAGGGCGAAATGGAATTGTGCTTGTTTCACAATAAAATGGCATGTTAACGCCTGCGAACAAATAAAGTGAACAATTTGTGTTGCGGACAAACTACAAAGTTTGGACTGGCGGTTGACCAGGAGTGTTGTCATAATAAGATTCAAGATAAGCGGAAAAAAGGAATCATCGGAGGTGATAAATTTGTTGTCGCAATTTTTGAACAGCCGGACCATTGCGGTCAGACAGCGGGCATGGGACAAGGCCCAGGCCATCCGCATTGCGGGGGAGCTGCTGGTAAAGCAGAAGCTGATCGATGAGAAGTATATTGATGAAATGGTGCAGGCTGTGGAAAAGCTGGGGCCGTACATTGTTCTGTCGCCGGGGATCGCCTTTGCCCATGCCCGCCCCAGCCAGTTGGTGCAGCGGGATTGTGTCAGTCTGGTGACGCTGGATCCGCCGGTGGCCTTTGGACATCCGCGCAACGACCCGGTGTCCGTGCTCTTTGTACTGGCAGCCCGGCAGGCCAACCAGCATTTGTCGGTGATGCGGGACCTGGCCAAGCTGATTATCCGGCCGGATTTTCTGCCCGCCATGGCCCAGGCGGGCAGTGAAGAAGAACTGCTGAAATACCTCAGAAGCGTGGATGCGCAGAGCTGACAGATGAGGTGAGGCGGAAATAGAGATCAAAGGGGGTGAAACAAGTGAGACGTTTGGAAGTGATTTGCGTGTGCGGGTTTGGACTGGGAACCAGCCTGATTCTGAAGATGCAGCTGGATGATGTGTTCAAGGAGGCCGGAATTGATGCGGAGGTGACCGCATTTGACATTACCGGTGCGGCCGGAATGGATGCGGATCTGTTTTTTACTTCTGCGGAATTCCATGACCAGCTTCAGGCGGGGACCAGCTCTCCGGTGATCGAGGTTCATGACTTCCTGGACAAACAGACGCTGCGGGATCTGGCTGTCCCGGCGGCAAAAAAAGTGATGGAGCAATGGCAATAGGAAAAGCATCATAATTCAATCAAGGGAGGGAACAATCTGTGGAAATTTTGCAATCGATCGTAAGCTACATCTCTGGGCTGTTCCAGTCGTCGGCTGTATTTCTGGCGCTGATTGCGCTGGTGGGACTGCTGATTCAGAGAAAGTCGTTCAACGATGTGGTGAAGGGTACCTTCAAGACCATGCTGGGCTGCTTTGTACTGCTCATCGGCGTGGATGTGATGCAGGGTTCCATCGGCCTGCTGGCTTCCGCTTTCGGCTCCATGGTGCATACCACCGGCGGCGAGTTGGCAGACTATGGTGTGTTCTTGGGCAGCCACGGGGCTGAGATCGGCATGGTCATGGTGATCGGGTTCATCCTGAACTTGGTCATTGCCCGGTTTACACCGCTGAAGACCGTTTACCTCACCGGGCACATGATGATGTTCTTCGCCATGCTGTGGCTGGGTATGAGCACAGGCTTCGGTCTGACTGGAGTGCCCCGCATGGCCTTCGCCATTGTGGGTTATCTGCTGTCCATCACCATCACGCCCCAGCTGCTGCTCAAGGACATGAAGTTCCTCACCGGCAAGCAGGAGTTTACAGTGGGCCATTCGGGCACATTTTGGTGTTTGATTGCCGCCCGGGTGGGACAGCTGAGTAAGAAGCTGAGCAAAAAAGAGAGCCCCAGCATGGAGCATCTGAAGTTCCCTAAGCAGCTTGACTTCCTGCGGGACACCACGCTGACCACCGGTATCCTGATGGTGATCATCTATGCCATCGTGGCGCTGATGCTCCCCGCGGACGTCAGAGCGGAGCTCTATGGCGATGACGTATTTACCACTGTGCTGACCCAAGGCATGCGCTTTGGCGCAGGTATTTTGATCCTGCTCCAGGGCTGCCGCATGATGATGGGCGAGTTGGTGCCGGCTTTCACCGGAATTTCCAACAAGCTGGTGCCTGGCGCGGTGCCCGCGCTGGACATTCCGATGATTTATCCCTATGGGCCCACCTCCCTGATGATTGGGTTCCTGGTGGCTCTGGTCAGCAGCCTGGTCACCATGTTCGTCATCAACTTCAGCGGCCTCAGCGCGTTTGTGTTGGTGCCCATCACCGCAGCGGTTTACTTTGACGTGGCCTCTGGTTCGGTCTTTGCCAACGCCTACGGCGGCCGGCGGGGCGTGATCCTGTGGGGGATCATTGGCGGCGTTGGGATTATGGTGGTCACTGCGCTGGCCATGCCGCTGGTGGCGAGTACTGTGGGTACCTTCGTTCAGCAGCAGGGCTTTACGGAGTGCAGCGTCTGGATTATCATTGTCGGCTATATTGCACGCCTGTTCGGACTTGGCGGGTAGTGCGCGGCGTGCCGCACGGCGGGCGGATACCGCCGTGCGGCACCTCGGCTTCTGGACGAATCGGCGTATCATGGATCGGAGGGTACAATGGAACTGAATTTAATTATGGTTACAACCCTGGAGACCCTCCTGGATGCGGGCGGACGGGTGAATATCGCAGACCTGACAGAACGCCTTCGCATCTCCAGGCGTACCTTGAGCTACAACCTGTCCAAGTTGAACTATACGCTGGCCAAGGATGGGTACGCCCAGATTGTTCAGATGGACAAGCAGCTGTTGCTGGATCAGAACGGGTTGGATCAGCTGCGGGGCTGGCTCAGCAAGCAGCCGCTGACCGATTACGTGCTCTCCGCCCAGGAGCGCAGGCTGTTGCTGTTGCTGAGCGCGGGGTTGATGGGAGAGCACACCTCGGTGGACTGGCTTTGCAAATGGATGAATGTCAGCCGGAATACCGTGTTGGGAGATCTCTCGGAACTGAAACAGAATTTGGGGGAGTATGGGCTGACCTTCTCCAGACAGGGGAGAAGGGGGTATCAAATCACGGGCGATGAGCTGACCTTGCGTTACTGCCTCTATGAGCACGCCTGTCAGGCGGAGACGGAGTTCATCAGCGCCTTGGTTGACCAAGTTTTTTTAGAGGCGGTCCGGCTGCATGGCAGCCCGGCCAGTGACCGGGTATCTCTATTTGTCTGGCTGGAGAGCATGATTCAGAAGTCAGAACAGTGCATTGAGGGAAAGTTCAATAACAATTCCATTACAGAAATCAGCTACTATATCATGATGATTATCTGCCGGGCGGGCAGAGGAATGCTCAGCTTGGACAGTGAAGAGATCAGGCCTACCCGGGAGTATCAGATGGCGCAGTCCATTGCCGGAATGCTGAAGAAGTGGAACATAGAACTGCCGGAAGAGGAGCGGCTGTACCTGGCCACAGTGTTGCTGGGAGCCAAGTTGTACAGCTACCATGAAGTGGCGCGGCAGGACAAAGTGGATCTGCGCGCCTTCGCCAACGAGCTGATCGACACGTTTGAGACGAAAGCATGTGTGCGCTTTAGTAACCGGGAGCAGCTGATCGATCAATTCATCGTCCACCTGCGGCCGCTGTACTACCGGTTGAGGTACCGGGTGAAAGTGCGCAACAGAATATATGGCGCCATCCGACGGGAATACCAGGGGATCTATGACCTGACTCGTCTGACGGTAAGCACCTTTGAAGACCGGTACGGCCTGAACATCCCGGACGAGGAATTGGCCTATATCTCCGTGTACCTGCTTACGTGGTTGAAACGGCAGAATCTGAGCTGGGGGAATGGGGAGAGAACCGTACTCATCCTGTGTGGGGCCGGAGTGGGTACCTCACTGCTGCTGCGGCAGCAGATTTCAGAGATTCTTGGAATCGGGTACCAGTATGAAATCCATGATGTGAGAGAGCTGCCCGATTTGAAGCTGGCGATGTATGACCTGGTGGTGACCACAGTGGATCTGCCCACAGATTGTGATCACCTGATCAAAACAGATCCCATCCTGAGTGCGGCCCAGAAAGAGCAGCTGATGAAATGGAGCTTTTCCAAGCCGGGGAAAAACTCTGTGCAGAGGAAAGTGGAACAGGTGCTCACCGCGGTGGAAGCTCATGGCGGGGTGCCGGATCGGATGGGGCTGATGATAGACCTATACCGGGCCTTCGAACGTGACAACGATGCGGAACAGGGCCCTGGCCTGTGGGATGTGCTGACGCCGGATATGGTTCGGGTGAGTATGCGGCGATTTCAAGCGGCGGACGGTCTGCGGTTTGCCTGTGAGCGGCTGGAGGAAAAGGGGCTGGTGGAGCCAGGCTATGCCCAGTCGGTTCAGGAGATCATCGAGCAGATGGGACTGTACGCGGAAATCTCTCCAGGTGTGCTTTTGGCTCACGCCAGACCCAGTGCAGGGGTAAATGGAGTCGGCCTTGCCCTGACGGTGTTTCGTCAGCCTGTCAATTTTGAAACATGGGGGAAGAGCATCACGGCTATTTTTGCCCTTTGCACCCCGGACAACCAGTCCCATCTGCGGCTGATGCGGGATTTGATGAAGCTGCTGGACAGTGAGCGCATCCGCAGCATTTTGGTGGACTGCCCCTATCAGAATGCGGAGCGCTTGTACCGTTTTCTGCGCAAGGCGTTTGAAGGCAAACCATAATTGAGGAGGTACAACATGGAAAAATCAGTGGTATCCATTGTGAAGGCGCCTAATACCCCAGACGCAAAAGAAATGGATCAGATGATCCGCAAGGCCATCGATCTGATCGGCGGGATGAAAAAATTTGTCTCGCCTGGGGATACTGTGGTGATTAAGGGCAATTTCTTTGCCCCATATCCCCCTCCTGTGATTGTGGACCGTCGGACGGTGGCGGCCCTGGTTCGGCAGCTGTACGAGGCGGGAGCAGGGCAGGTCACCCTGTGTGAAGCGGTGAGCGTGGGGACAAAACTGGGGCGGGGACAGAGCACAGCCTATGTGCTGGATGAGATGGGAGTCCGGGATGAGGCGGAAAAGGCCGGGGCCCGGGTGGTTTGCCTGGAAGACGAGGAACGCATCCAGGTGTCCATTCCAGACGGGAAATGCATCGGCCAGGTGGCCTATCCCAAGCTGATGTATGACTGCGATGTGCTCATTGACCTGCCCTGTATGAAGACGCACGGTATGACCCTGGTCACCCTGGGGATGAAGAACTTCCAGGGCATCCTCAACGACGAGGAAAAATATTACGCCCATCGGGATGATTTCGAGCAGAAAATCGTGGATCTCTTCAAAATCCGGAAGCCGGATCTGACCCTGATTGACGGCATTACCGCCATGGAGGGCAACGGCGCGGGGGAGGGCGGCCTGCCTCACCCCATGAACCTGTATATTGCCAGCGCCGATGTGGTGGCAGCCGACAGCGTGGCCATTGCCTGTATGGGCATTGAGGATGTTTTCTCTGTGGCGTTTAACCGGATTGCCGACTATGACGCGGTGGGCAACGGGAAGCTGGAGAACATCGATGTGGTGGGCAGCCAAATCGATGAGGTGAAAGAGGAGTTCCTGCTGCCAGATGCTTATCGTTATCCCGATGACCGCATGGTGACAGGTACTTATCAGAATATTGATTTCCGGATCGGCGGGGCCTGTAAGCAGTGCTGGAATATGGCCGGAGGCATGGGGCGTATGCTCTCCAAGATTCCCCAGGAGCGGTTTACGGTGCTGGTGGGCAGCGATCCCAAGCTTCCCAATGGGATCACAACCCCGCTGGAAAATGTCATTGTGCTGGGAGACTGTGCCTGCGCCGCCACCGGGTGCATCAAGGAGTTGCGCAACAAGATGCTCCTGGAGGAAAAGGGCGTCATGGCTCCCGGCTGCCCGCCCTATCGCCCGGCTACCGCGATTGTAGAGAGATATCTCGCCCAGCGCGGTTTGCTGAACAAAGAGGCCGGGAAAGCGGGGGCACAGAAGAAGACGCAGCAGTTTTTTGATTACTACAAGAAGATCGACCCCACCTGGAAGCCGAAGAGCGAACAGAAAAAAACTGAGACTGAGGAGGATGCGACATGAGTGCGTGTATTCAGGATCTGAAGGCCATGTTGGGCGAGGAGCGCGTGGTGACGGATGAGGCGGTGCTGCGTCTGTACGACGGCTTCAACCGCAGCTATGAGAAATCCTTCGGCGTGTGTATGACAGTACCTCCGGTGGCCATTGTGTTTGTGGAGAGCACGCAGGAGATATCCCAGGTGCTGCGTTACTGCAACGAGCACAGAATCAACGTGATTCCCCGGGCGGGCGCCTCCTCCGCGGAGGGGCTGCTGGAGACCTGGGTGGAAGGTTCCGTGGTGGTGGACTGCACCCGTATGAACAAGCTGCTGGAACTGGACACCTACAATATGATGGCCACAGTGCAGTGCGGCTATCCCCTGGAGGAGCTGGAACGGCAGGCCAATCAGCACAAGCTGACCACCGGGCACAGTCCCCAGTCCCGCCCGCTGGCCATGATGGGGGGACTGGTAGCCACCCGGAGCATTGGACAATTTTCTACGTATTATGGCGGCATTGAAGATATGGTGTGCGGCCTGGAGGCTGTAATGGCCGACGGGCGGATCGTGCGCATCCGCAATGTGCCCCGCCGCTCTGCCGGCCCGGATCTGCGGCACCTGTTTTTGGGCAGCGAAGGCGGCATCGGGCTTATCACAGAGGTCACTGTGAAGCTATTCCCATACTACCCGGAGCACATGTGGATGGGCGGCTATATCGTGGACAACATCGACATTGGTTTTGCGGCCATCCGGGACGTCATGGTGGAGGGATATAAGCCAGCTGTGATCCGCCTGTACGACAAATCTGACATGGACCACAACTTCGGCAGCGTCAAACTGAAAGAGCAGGAAGCGTTTATGTTTTTCACCGCCGAAGGGCCCCAGGAGATTTCCCAGGGGACCGGTGCGGGGATTGACCGCGTCGCCAGACGGCATGGAGCCCGGTACATCGGAACCCAGGCGGTGGAGCACTGGATGGAACACCGCAACGATCTGTGTAAAACGGTAGGAGCGGAAGAGACAGACCGGAGACATCGGGAGACCCAGGTCTTTTATGCCACACTGGAGATCAGCGCCAGCTGGAGTGACATTGTGAAGATTTACCGGGATGTGATGGCCAATGTGCCGGGCAAGATTGAGAACCTGGTGATGCTGGGCGGCCATGTGTCCCACAGCTATATCAACGGGACAAACATCTACTTCGTCTATCAGCTGAAGATGAATGCGCCTGAGACCTCCGAACAGGAGCAGATGGCCTTGATCCGCGCCATCTGCGACGAGGTGATCAAGTACCCCACCGGCGGCGTGGTACACCATCACGGTATGGGCAAGCAGCGTGTGTGCTACGCTCGGCAGGAGCATGGCAGCTCTTACTGCCTGATGGAGGAGTTGAAGCGTACCTTCGATCCCAACCAGATCCTGAACCGGGGTGTGCTTCTGTCCAAAGAATAAGGGGGCGTTCTCATGCGGTTGCAGGGAAAGGCGGTCTCACCTGGATACGCGGTGGGCGAGGCCTATTGCTATGAGAGAGCGGTCTTAAAAGCGCCTCAGACATATCTTGAAAGCGGAGAAGCGGAGGCGGCCTGGAAGATTTTTCTGAGCGGAAGACAGGCCGCGATTCAGGAGCTGGAGCGGCTCAAGGAACAGCCCGGCACAGCGGAGAGCGCCAAGCGCGTGATGGCGGCGCACACAGATATCTTAAAGGACCGGGCTTTGGAAAAAGCCATCCGCAAGCGCATAGAGCAGGAACGCAGGAATGCGCTCTGGGCGGTGGAGCTGGTCTATGACCACTACAAGCAGATCATGGAAAACGCAAAGGATCCGCTGTTTCGGGAACGGGCGGCAGACTTTGAGGATACCAAAGGCAGGCTGCTGCGTTGCTGCCAGGGAATTCCGGAGCAGGATCTAAGCGCTTTGGGCAAACCGGTGATCCTGGTCTGCGGCGACCTGATGCCCTCTGACACGGCCAACCTGGATCGGGAACATGTGCTGGCCATCGTCACGCAAGTGGGGGGCGAGACCTCTCACAGCGCCATTCTGGCCCGCAATTACGGGATTCCCGCCGTGCTGGGGGTGCCTGATGTGATGCGGCAGGTGTGTTCCGGAGACACCGTTGCGGTGGACGGGGCAGACGGTAGCGTGTTTGTCCGGCCGGATGAACAGATCTGCCAGAACTATCGTCAGAAGCGGGAGCGCTATCTGGAACAGGTCAAACAGGACGCGGTATGGAAGCACGTGCCGTGCAGAACTGCGGACGGTGCTGAGGTGGAGATCTGCCTGAATATCGCTTCCGATGATGCCCTAGACGGGGAGAACCTGGAGGGAATCCACGGAGTGGGATTGCTGCGCACGGAGTTTCTCTATATGCACAGCGATCATCTGCCCACGGAGGAGGAGCAGATGCGTGCCTATCAGCACGTACTGCAAGCGGCAAAGGGAAAGCCGGTGATTCTGCGCACGCTGGATATCGGCGGAGATAAAACTCTGGACTATTTTGAACTGCCCCGGGAAAACAACCCTTTCCTGGGGGAGCGCGCCATCCGGCTGTGCCTGCACCATCCGGAGATCTTCCAGACGCAGCTGCGGGCGGCCCTGCGGGCTTCGGTGAGTGGAGAGCTCTGGCTGATGTTCCCCATGATTGGCAGCATGGAAGATATCCGCACGGTGAAAAAGCAGTTGGAGCAGGCCAGGCACACCCTGGAGGAGCGGGGCCAATCCTATGGCGCAAATGTGAAAGTAGGGATCATGATCGAGATTCCATCCATCGCCATCCTGGCAGATCAGGCGGCACAGGAAGTGGATTTTGCCAGCATTGGATCCAATGATCTGGTACAGTATCTGGAGGCGGCAGACCGGATGAATCCGGCGGTGGCCCGCTACTATGAGAGCTGGAGCCCGGCGGTCTACCGGCTGATCGGACTGGTGTCCCGGGAGTTTGAAAAGGCGGGGAAAGTTCTGTCGGTGTGCGGTGAGATGGCGGGAGATCCGGAGCAGGCGCTGATTCTGGCGGGGTTGGGCCTGCGTAAGCTGTCCATGAATCCGGGCATGGTGTCCCAGGTGAAAAAGACGCTGGCGCAGTACCCGTTGTCCCGCCTGCGGGAACTGGCCCAGGCCGCCTGTCAATGCGGAAGCGCGGAAGAAGTTCATCAATTGTTCCAAGCATAAAGGGAAAGGAGCACAGACATCCATGTGCAGCAAGACGGTGACGATTGTGAATCCATCAGGCCTTCATGCCAGACCGGCCTCGGATTTTGTGGCGAAGGCAGAGAGGTTTGACAGCGAGATCCAGCTGGCTCGTCCGGGGGAAGATCCTGTGGATGCCAAGTCCATTGTGATGCTGCTCACCTTGGGCCTGTGCCAAGGCGAGCAGGCGATCCTCTCGGCGGAAGGCTCGGATGAGGAAAGAGCGGTGGAAGAGCTGTCAGCCATGATTGCCGACGGGTTCGGGGAGTGACGCGAGCGACAAAAGACCGGGGGGGGAGCGCATAACATCCAGCGCGAAGCCCCCGGTCTATTTTTACTGGCAGTTTGATTGAAACGCCGGCCTCACCCCAGCAGCAGCTTGTCGTCCGCCTCGCTGGAGCCGGTGACCTGGCCGAACTTGGCAAGCAGATCCTCTACGGTGAGCTTTTTCTTCTCCTCGCCGGAGATGTCCAGGGCGATCTGACCCTCGTACATCATGATCAGCCGGTTGCCGTGGTCGATGGCGTCCCGCATGTTGTGGGTGATCATCAGGGTGGTGAGGTGGTCCCGCTGGACGATCTTCTCCGTGGCCTCCAGCACTTTGGCCGCCGTCTTGGGATCCAGGGCGGCGGTGTGCTCATCCAGCAGGAGCAGCTTGGGCTTCACCAGGCTGGCCATGAGCAGGGTGAGGGCCTGGCGCTGGCCGCCGGAGAGCAGGCCCACCTTTGCCGTCAGCCGGTCCTCCAGGCCCAGGTCCAGGATCTTCAGCAGCTCCCGGTACTCCTCCCGCTCGGCCCGGGTGATGCCCCGGCGCAGGGTGCGGCGGCTGCCCCGGCGCTTTGCCAGGGCCAGGTTCTCCTCGATCTGCATGGTGGCGGCGGTGCCGGTCATGGGGTCCTGGAAGACCCGGCCGATGTACTTGGCCCGCTTGTGCTCCGGCAGCCGGGTGACGTCCACCCCGCCGATGGTGATGGACCCCTCGTCGGGGAAGTAGGTGCCCGCCACCGTGTTGAGCAGAGTGGACTTGCCGGCGCCGTTGCCGCCGATGACGGTGACGAAATCCCCCTCGTCCAGGTGGAGGGACACCCCCCGCAGGGCCGCCTTTTCATTGACGGTGCCGGCGTTGAAGGTCTTGTGGATAGCTTGGATGTCAAGCATGGCTGGCCCCTCCTTTCCTGGCGTGGCCGTGGCCGGAGAAGTATCTGCCCTTCCAGAAGGGGATGGCCAGGAAGATGGCCACCACCAGGGCGGTGAGCAGTTTCAGGTCGGTGGACTCCAGGCCCAGGCGGAGCACCAGGGTGATGACCACGTAGTAGATGATGGCGCCGATGACGGCGGAGAGCAGCTTCAGGGCGAAGTTCTGGAAGACGCGGCTGAGCAGCACCTCGCCGATGATGACGGCGGCCAGGCCGATGACGATGGCGCCCCGGCCCATATCGTTGGTGGAGCTGCCCTGGTACTGGGCCAGCAGGGCGCCGGACAGGGCCACCAGGCCGTTGGAGATGACCAGCCCCAGCACCTTGCCGAAGTTGGTGTTGATGCCCTGGGCCCGGGCCATGGCCTGGTTGGCGCCGGTGGCCCGCAGGGCGCTGCCCAGCTCGGTGCCGAAGAACAGGTAGAGCAGGGCGATGACCACCGCGGTGATGATGGCCAGGGGGATCAGGGGGTTGGACAGATCCACGTTGCGCACGAACCGGGAGGAGAGCAGCAGGTGGTCGTTGTCCACGCTGAGGGCCAGGGTGGCCTTGGTGGTGGCGGTCTCATCCCCGATGGCCATGATGCGCAGGTTGATGGAGTACAGGGCCAGCTGGGTGAGGATGCCGGCCAGGATGGCGGGGATGCCGCAGGCGGTGTGGAGCAGGCCGGTGACCAGGCCGGCCAGCATGCCGGCCAGGATGGCCATCACCATGGCCGCCCAGGGGTTCCAGCCCATGGTGATGCACACCGCGCACACCGCGCCGCCGGTGGTGAGCGAGCCGTCCACCGTCAGATCGGCGATGTCCAGAATGCGGTAGGTGATATATACGCCGATGGCCATGATGCCCCAGATGAGGCCCTGGCCCACCGCATTGGGCAGGGAGTTGAAAAAGGGTAGCAGAAAATCCATGAACATTCCTCCAACGCTCTAAAGGGACAAAGCGAATGATGTAACAGTATAGCAGAAAAGAACCGAAAAGGGAAGAGGGGAAAGGAGATTCGCCGGGGTTTTCCCGCGCTGGGCCGGAAGCGCCGTTCCACACTTGCCGAAGCGGGCGGGAAATGATATACTTTCAGTTTGGAAAGAATGACAGCACAGCCGGGGCGGGGGCGGACACGTCCGCCGCCCCGCGGCGAGTTCAGATACAGGCGGGGTGCTTTTATGAAACTCATGGCCATCGACGGCAACTCCATTGTCAACCGGGCCTTCTACGGGGTGAGCCAGAACCTGTCCACCCGGGACGGGCTGCCCACCAACGCCATCTTCGGCTTTCTCAACATTCTGCTCAAGCTGCTGGACGAGGAGAAGCCGGATGCCCTGGCGGTGACCTTCGATCTCAAGGCCCCCACCTTCCGCCACCAGGCCTACGAGGGGTACAAGGCCCAGCGCAAGGGCATGCCCGACGAGCTGGCCGCCCAGCTGCCGGTGATCAAGGACG